>CAYQLG010000055.1:0-28837 GCA_964418235.1 uncultured Planctomycetales bacterium | reverse complement strand
GTTGCCTGAGCAGGCTGGAAGCCCGCTCCACCCGGTTCCGGCGCGAGATTGTGGTTGGGACAGGCATCCTGATTGTCCGAGCGGCTCGTTGCCTCAGCAGGCTGGAAGCCCGCTCCACCCGGGCTTGGAAGCCTGCTCCACCCGGGTCTGGAAGCCTGCTTCCGCCGGGTTCCAGAGCGCCACACGAACGAGTAGTTCGTCACGCTTGAATACGTCACGCTTGAATATTCGGATGATACGGAATCCTGCTCCGGCCAGGATGTGAAATGGGTGCTGCGGGTGGTTGTGAGACGCGCGGGCCGCCAGGCCCATGCTACTCTTGATTCAAACCCGAAAACTCAAACGTGACGGCGAACGCGTGTTCGTTTGATCAGGGCGCGCCGGGCTCGCAATGAGGGGTCGCCAGTCTCGCGCCTCCTCGACTTGATCTTCCGGTTGATCTTCCGGCGATGCAATCCGTATCTTCCGGCGATGCAATCCGTATGTTCCGGCGACTCAATCCGCATGTTCCGGCGACTCAATCCGCGGTAGAATCCGCGAACCGGCTGACGCCTCCTCCGTCGCCGGTCGCGCGGCGGCGCGTGTTCGCGGCGGCGCGCGGGTGAACCGAGGAAGAGCAAGGCCACGCACGATCATGGCAGCCAGCCCATCTTCCGGCGATTTCATGCCGATTCGCGGGTATGACCACATCGAGTTTTACGTCGGCAACGCCAAACAGGCCGCCCATTTCTATGACAAGACGATGGGCTTCAAGCCGGTCGCGAAGGCCGGCCTCGAGACCGGCACGCGCGACCGGGCCAGCTATGTCTTGGAACAGGGCAAGGTGCGGTTTGTCTTCAGCTCCGCGCTCGGGCCGGATCATGAGATCACGCGGCACTGCGGCATGCACGGCGACGGCGTGAAGGCGATCGGCCTCGAAGTGCCCGACTGCGCCGCCGCCATGCGCGAGGCCAAAGCGCGCGGCGCGACAGTCGCGCTGCCGGCGACAGTGCGCGAGGATGAATTTGGGGCAGTGACGATCGGAGCGATTCGCTACGCCGGCGACACGCTCTTCCGCTTTGTCGAGCGAAAGGATTATCGCGGTCCGTTCATGCCCGGCTACAAACCGATCGGCCCGGTGCACGCGCGGCCCGGCGTCGGGCTGGCTGCGGTCGATCACATCGTGACGAACGTCTATCTGGGCGAGATGAACTACTGGGCGCGCTGGTATGAGCAGATCATGGGCTTCACGCAGCTCACGCATTTCACCGACGCCGACATCAGCACCGAATACTCCGCGCTGATGAGCAAGGTGATGGAGAACGGCAGCGGCAAGGTCAAATTCCCGATCAACGAGCCGGCGGAGGGCAAGCGAAAATCGCAGATCGACGAGTATCTCGATTTTTACTTCGGCCCCGGCGTGCAACACATCGCGATGAATTCGGCGGATATTTGCGCGACCGTGCGGGCGCTGCGCGAGCGTGACATCGATTTCCTGCGCGTGCCCGATACCTACTACGAAGACCTGCAAACGCGCATCGGCAAGATCGACGAAGACTACGCCGAGTTGAAGGAGCTGGGCATCCTCGTCGATCGCGATGAAGACGGCTATCTGCTGCAAATCTTCACGCAGCCGATGCAGGATCGGCCGACGCTGTTTTTTGAGGTGATCGAGCGGCACGGCTGCCGCGGCTTTGGGCAAGGGAATTTCAAGGCGCTCTTTGTGAGCCTGGAACGCGAGCAGGCCCGGCGCGGGAATTTGTAATTACGGGATAACAGCGGCGGGCCGTGGCGAACCTGCCGGCTTTACCGTCGGTCAATCAGATTCATCGCAACCGTCGATAGGAGCACATGACGAGGAAGCTCACGCAGCTCGTGGTTAGCAACTTCAAGCGGTTTGAGCGCGTCGATATCCCGCTCGATGATGTAATTGTATTCATCGGTCCCAACAACTCCGGCAAGACGACTGCGCTGCAAGCGCTGGCATTGTGGGATTATGGAATCCGACACTGGATTGATCGGCGCGGCTCACAAAGCACCCAGACGCCTGAGAAGCGCCCCGGTGTGACGATGAACCGCCGCGATCTGCTCGCGATTCCGGTTCCTGATGCCAATTTGCTTTGGCGTGGCTTGCATGTGCGGAATGTGCAGAATCTGATCGACCCGATCACCGGTGCGCGCAAACCCAAAACAGACAACATCCGGATTGAGGTCACTGTTCGCGGGATCGGTCCGGCAGACCCATCGACGTCTCAGCCCGAGCCGTGGGAATGCGGCTTGGAATTTGACTATGCCAACCAAGAGTCGCTGTACTGCCGTCCGCTGCGCAAGCCCAACGGCGAGAAGTGGGAGCGTATGAACATTCCGCCGCAGGCACGGAAAATACGCGTGGCGTACCTCCCACCGATGTCCGGTCTCGCGGCTGTCGAACCGAAATGGGAGACCGGCCGCATCAACGTGCTGATCGGCGAAGGCCAGACCGCGCAGGTGCTTCGTAACATGTGCCACCAGCTTGCCGAAAACAATAAATCGGACTGGGAGTTGCTGGTAAGCCACATTCATCAACTCTTCGGCGTCACACTTGATGCGCCGCGCTATCTGGCGGAACGCGGCGAGATCACCGCCGCATACACCGACCGAGATGGTACGAAACTCGATTTGTCTTGCAGCGGGCGCGGATTGCAGCAAACACTGCTGGTTCTGGCGCATTTATATGCCAATCCCGGAACCATCCTGTTGCTCGACGAACCCGACGCCCATCTCGAGATTCTCCGGCAGCGCGAGATCTACCATTTGCTGAGCGAAATCACACGAAAACAGGGCTCGCAGGTGCTGATTGCCAGTCATTCCGAAGTCGTTCTGAATGAAGCCGCCCAACGCGACGCGGTCGTGGCGTTTGTGGGAAAGCCCCATCGGATCGATACATCCAAGGAAGTCGAGAAAGCCCTGCGCGAAATCGGCTTCGAGCATTACTATCTCGCTGAGGAGAAAGGCTGGGTCTTGTATGTCGAAGGCTCCAGCGATCTTGCGATCTTGCGCGCGTTTGCCCGGACGCTGGAGCATAAAGCGTATACGTTGCTGGCTGAGCGTCCCTTTGTGAAGACGCTCGGCAACAACATTCCGGGCGATGCCCGTCGGCATTTCCACGGTTTACGCGAAGCCAAGCGCGATCTGGTCGGCGTGGCGATCTTCGACCGTATCGACAAGCCCTTGGAGACGGGACCATTCCTGTGCGAGACAATGTGGTCCAAACGCGAAATTGAGAACTATCTGTGTGATCGTGAGATCTTGATCCGTTACGCCCGCCGGCTCACTCACGAACCATCTGAGAACGGAGAATGGATCAGTCGTGGCTTATTCGCGAATATCTATGAGGAAGCGATGCGCAGCGCCATCGATGAAATTGAATCGGCGTTGAAAACGCTGGGCAAGTCGCCATGGTCACCCGATATTAAGGCCTCAGATGAATTCTTCGATCCCCTCTTCAGGAATTTCCATAGTCGATTGAATATTCCGCTGGAGCTGCGAAAATCAGAGTATCACATGATCGCCGCGGAGGCGCCGAAAGAGTTGATCGATCCCGAGGTTGTCGCGAAGCTCGATTTGATCGCCAGCGTGGCCGAGCAGGCCAAGCGCCCGTCTAATTGAAATCAGGCTACTTTCTGCTCCGCATGACTAGTCCAGCCCGAGTCGCCCGGCTTCGGCCGATGCACCGCCTTGAAAGAAGGTCGGCGACTCGGCGAAGCTCCGTTGCTCACCACGGCCCAAAACGGCGCGAGATATTCGATGCTGCTTGAAATCTTGTACAAGTCGAGTCATGCCGGGCCGGGTGCGCGACGCGCCAGGTGAAGCTCAACGATGCCTTGATTCCTTCGCACGGCCAAAATCAGCTCCGTCCGGCCGGCCGTGACCGCGTCACCGCGTGACCGCGTCACCGCGCATCTTCGCCGGGTTTGAGGACGGGAACTCAGCGCGGCGGTACGATCCGCGGAATCGCAACCGGCGGCGCTACGCCCGCGACCGGCGATGCTAGGCCGACGGACCGCGCGACAGAAAACCGAGATGCTCTTTTGACGAAGCCAACCACCGCGGCGGGGGCCGTTTCGCGTCCTTGTCCGCTCTGTGGGGCGATGGCGCATGTCGAGGTCCTCAGGCATGAGCCGTGGCGGCTGGTGCGCTGCGCGCGGTGCGAGTTGTGCTATCTGCCGGAGATACCCCGCGAAGAAGCAATCGAGACCGACTTCGACTGGGCCAGAAGCTTCGCGACGGAGCGCCGTCGGCGATGGTTTGAGCATCCGCTGATGCGATTTTGGACGCTGGCAATGGTGTCGCTCAAGCCCAGCCGTGAGCAGCGGGCGCTGCGGTACATTCGGCGCTTCGCACCGGCGAGCGGTGCGCTAAGCCAATCACACACACCACGCGATACGCCGAGCGCACTGCATGCGAAATTCGATACGCAAGCGGCGCCACAAATTATTGTCGATACAGAAAGGACGCCGCACGCCGTCGTCAACATGCCACCTGTGCCGCACGCGACCGTCGCAACGCCGCGCGGTGCGCACAGCGCCCCTCATCACACGCGGCTGCTCGACGTCGGCTGTGGCGATGGGCGGCTGGCGGCGCTGGCGCTGCACGGCGGATACGATGTCGCAGGCGTCGAGCTTTCACCACACATGGCGGCCAAGGCGATGCGCCGGCTGGGGCGCGAGCGCGTGCATGTGGGGCGCTTGCATGACGCGCCTTATGAGCCGGGCAGTTTTGATCTGATCGTGACGGTCAGCTATCTCGAGCACGATCCGGACCCGGTGGGCAGTCTGCGGCGGATGCGTGAACTGCTGCGGCCGGGCGGAGTCTGCGTGCACAAGACGCCCAACTACGCCAGCCGGCTGCGCGGCATCTTGGGCACGCGCTGGTCGGGCTATCGCTGGCCTGAACATGTGCAGTATTACACGCCGCAGACGCTGGCGGCGGTGCTGGAGCGGGCCGGGTTCCGCGTGGAGGCATCGAAGGCGCCAAGCCTGGGCGACAATATGTGGATTGTGGGGCGAAGGGATTGAGGACGCGCCACGCGCGCAACGAAGTCCATGCAATCCTCGTTGTCGGTCAGGCTCGAGCATCCGGCTGACGCGAATAGAACCGGGCGCCACGCCGCCGGCCATCGCATCGGCTTTTCTTAAGGCGCGGGCGAGTTGTCCATTTGTTGAAAACCTGTCGAAATCGCCGCCTTTGTCATCGAGCGACTACACACGCAACCCCGCCGAAGCCGGCAGCATTTTCAAGCAACTTCGAAGCGCACCTCCATTAATCGGCGCCGCTTCGGATTCTCATGCCGACGGCCACGAGCGCGGGCCGCAGAAATTCATCATGAAAATCTGCGCTCGCCCCCTTGCTCGTTCGCTATCTGCTGAAAAGCCGAGGTGTGCGGCGTGCGCACCCTCCCATGCTGAGAGGTGGAAGGCGACGCGGTCATCGCGATCGCCGGTGAAGGTTGTCCTTGTCGGCATCAGACGCAGCCGCGCTGCCTGCACGGCTAGCGCCCCTCTTTGGGCCGTGCCCTATACATAGATAAGCATTCTGGCTTTGGGCAGGATGCGCGCGATCGAATGTGACAGCGCGACCGTTGCGGCGAGTCTGGCGACTGGCGCGCCTGGAGTTCTTCAAGACGGCGTCGATGGAATGCCGGTAATGCCTGAGAGCGCCTAACAAAACACAGGTGGGATGGGCATCTTGCCTGTCCGAGCAGGCCGGGTGCCATGCCGACGGTATTTTCGTCGGCATGCGATCCCGACCATGCGTGCATGCCACCGGAACAACGAGTGGCGGATGCAGCAGGGCGACAAATCGCGCTTCACTCCGGATATCCTCGCCTGGGAAGCAGCTCATTTCGGCGCATGTCGCCCGACGGCCCGATTGGACTGATCTCCCACACCCGGCCGGCGGGCAAAGACATGCCGACGCAAAAGCCGTCGGCATGGCACCCGGCCGAACCATCGAGAATTCAGGCCCTAAACGATATTCCGCAGCGACGGCTACTTGGGTAATTCTCGACCACATTCGGGGCATATTCCAGAAACATTGCCGGTCAAGTTATAGCCGCACGCACGGCACGCGCGAGGATCAATCGTATCAAGCGAGATATACCACACCATGCACAATGCCAATATATTTGATAGCAAAATAAATGGAAAGAAGACAAACAGAAAGTATAAATACAACCCTGCCGAGAGGGCCGCCGGCAAGCAGACGCTCAGAATCAAGCCCAAGAGAATCTGTGCTACTCGACCATACTTAAGGGCAGACAAGGAAGCCATCCACCCAAAACCATTTCCTAACACCGATCCTAGCAACAGAGTGAAAGTCTCAATCTGCTCTCGCGAACCCATGTGTTTATATGAGCCTGGAAAGAGAATCATAAGAATGCTGGGTGCAATGGCTCCACAAGAAAACCCTAACCAAAACGCTAATCGGCGCTTGCGGGATTCAGCCGCTATAAAGGTGTCACAGCTGCTAGCTTCTGAGTTCACTTTTCGATCGCCTTGCCATGTGAAACTATCAAGCCGGGTGCCGGGGGCCATGCCGACGGTATTTTCGTCGGCATGCGATCCCGACCATGCGTGCATGCCACCGGAACAACGAGTGGCGGATGCAGCAGGGCGACAAATCGCGCTTCACTCCGGATATCCTCGCCTGGGAAGCAGCTCATTTCGGCGCATGTCGCCCGACGGCCCGATTGGACTGATCTCCCACACCCGGCCGGCGGGCAAAGACATGCCGACGCAAAAGCCGTCGGCATGGCACCCGGCATGTGGAAAAACGGCGGCGAGTACTGCGGCGTGCGGATCGCCCGGCTGTTGGAGCCGGTGACGGTTTCCGGAACGTAGCGCCGCGGGTCGTGTGTGGTGCGTGTTGTCGGCTGTGTGCGTGCTGTCGGAGTTCCGAGGGTGCCATTGAACGGGATCACAGACGATCCGCAGTTCACACGATATGAATGAACCCGCAGTGCGTTTGCCACGCTCGAACATCCTGATGGACCTCCTTGTAGAGTCCCGGATAGGTGCCTGGGCGGCGTTGTTTGGGACCGCCACGGTTTGAATTGAACAGCAGGATGACCGCCAAGGGCAATACGGCTTGCAGATTGTTGTGATCGACCCGCGCAGCGAACGAGCAGGAGACAGTCGCAGCCGGCGCGGACCTCGCGTCGGCAGTGGTCGACCGTGTATCAATGGCGCCCCTGCGAAATTTCACATTTCCGGCGCGTACGCGGGGAAAGTCTGTTGACTTTCGCCTTCATATATGTGGCACCCGGCATGCTCTACGGTCTTCGCACCGGCTGAACCGGTTGGAAACCGATTCATGCACAATCACGGTGGCACGGTCTTGCCGTCTGCGGCGAGGCCGTAGCGGAGGAGACAGCGGCCACATTCGCGATCGACGCCGCCTCACGTTCTCCACTGCCTGGCCCAAGGCTGCCAGACAGTGCTACTAGTTCTTACGGGCGGCGAAGCCTGGCCACCCGACCGCGACGCGGCGGATCCATCCGATCGGATCAAAACTCGACGACCTTGTGGACCTTGAGCTGCCAGGTCGCCTCGCCGGGGAGGAGCCTATACTGCAACTGGCGGGTCTTGCCCGTCGGCTTTGGGGCGTCGCCGGCTCCAAAGATCGGGAAGCGGCGGCCCAACTCGCCTTCGAGGACGCTGAATTCGTCCATGCCGCGGTAGCCCTTGGCGTGGGCGTCGTTTTCGGTGAGCAGCGGCAGGGTGATTTGCGAAAGCGACTTGCGGCGATTGGCGGCGAAGGCGATGAGCGAGCCGCGGTTGTTGGCGGCGGGGTCTGAGACGTAGATGTATAGCTCCGGGGAGCCATCGGCATTGAGGTCGGCGACTTCGGCGCCGGTGACGCGGCCGCTTGCCGCCGCGACGACCGGGCTGTTATCGAGTTCGAGCCCCGCCGGCGTGATGGTCACGGTGTTGCCTGCGGGGAGATTCTTGCTCTGCACTTCGAAGGCGACGTCCTGCAGCTTCAAGGATTTGCGGAACTCGGGACCGGCAGGCGAGGCGGCCGGGTCGGCGATGAGCACGACATCGGCCGCGTCTACGGCGCCGCGAATTTCGCCGGCGCCGCGTGGATAGGCCTTGCCGTCGAATCTCAACACGGCAAAACCCGGCTCGGCACCGCCCCCCGCGACGCGGACCAGCAACTCGCGATAGCCGTTGTGCTTTGCGGCGCGGAGATAGATCGGCGGATTGACGACGGCGACGGAGCCGAGGCTCTCTGGGGCGCCAGCTGTCGCTCGGAGAACGAACAATGTGCAACCGCCGCTGCCGCAGTAGTCCCGCGAAGCTCCCATGTAGACGAGGAAATCGGGTCGGCCGTCCGAATCGAGATCGGCACGTGCGACCGTGTATTGCTCGGGTTTGATTTCGGGATCGATGGCTTTTAGCGCGGATTGAAGCGCCGCTTGGTCATCGCCGCCGGCGATGACAGGTGAGATCAGGGAGAAAGCGGCCGCGCCGCAGAACAAGGATCGAAATCGGAACATCGTTCACGCCCTTTTCAGTACTCGACCGCCGTCCGGCGGGGTCTAGTCGTCCAACTCAATCTCTACGCGCCGTCTTCGAAATCGACGTCCACTTCGATATCGGCCACGCGATAGCGCGTATATACGCGTCGAAGATGATGAGTTCGTAGAGCCTATCCCAAAACCTGTTTGAGCAACAGTACGGCGCATCCGAAGTGAAAGAAGCTTTGGAACAGAATGGTTGAGCGTTCCCAGCGAATGCACAGCCGGCGGAAGTTCTGTATCCACGAGATCGTGCGCTCGACCGTCCAGCGCCGCTTGGCGCGTCGCAGCGCTTTTTCCTATCCCGCATGAATATGTTTGCCGGGTGCCATGCCGACGGCTTTTGCGTCGGCATGGCTTGAAGCGCCCACTTATCCGCCGACGAGGCACGTGACGAATGCGTCGATATCGTCAAAATTAACCACGCTGTCGCCATTGGCGTCATTCACCGTGACGTAGTCACAGTCAGGCCCGTGGCCGCAGGCATCCCAGGCGATTTCGCTGACCAGTGCTGACACAAAGCAATCGATGTCGTCGAAGTTTGTCGCGCCATCGCAATTCGAATCGCAACGCTCGGCCGACGGGCGCGGAACCGCCACGCGAATCAGCGCGTCGCCGGTGATCGTGCCGTCTGCGCTGCGCCAATCGACCGTGGCATACAGATAGCCGTCATCGGTGAGGAAGCCGCCGAGTTGATCGGGCGAGGCCGAGGAGAAGCTCGAGGTGTAGATGATCGCGTCGTCGAGCGTGCCATTGCCGTCGAGATCGATCGCATCACCGGTTCGCAGAAACTCCACACCATTGTAGGTCCAGACAAAATTTCGCGCGACCGGCGCCGCAGCCGTGTTATCGGTGAAACCACCCAGTACGACATTCCCGCGTGAGTCGCCGGTCACGAGCGCGAACGTTGAATCTGACGTGGCGGTCCAGGGAACCTCGGACCAGCGCTCGCCCGCAACGGTTCCGCCAACGAGGTCGCCGCTGGCCGCGAGCAGTGCGCCGTTCTTGATGGCCCCGCCGGTTCCATCGGTGAAGCGGACACGGGTCAGCCATGAGCCGTCATCCTGAAGGATGTTCTGCTCGCCGAGGATCTGTTCGATCGTCCGGCCGGTGACCATGCCGCCTTCGGCTAGGACGATCGCACTATCTTTGATGAGAACCGTCGGCCCGGAAGAGCTTCCGAGCGTGCCGATCACGACATACGAAGAGCCATCTGACGTAACCTGGAACGCATTACGCCCGCCGAAGCCGGCGGTGCTGAAAGGCATGCCGCTGCCGGTGACGCTGCTGCCATCGCGGAGCACGAGCTTCATGCCGTCGGCAGTGTAATAGCCGATTGCGGTGGTGCTCGTTCCGAAACTATATCCAAACGAAACAGCGCCGCCGTCGGTGATGCCCGGTCCGTAGTTAGCCGTTCCAAGGACGCCACCGTCGCCGGTCGGATCAAATTGGCCTTCGCGCGCCGCGATGCGGAGGCTCGATCCGGTGAAATTGCCGGCGTATACGACTTCATCATCCGTGGTCGCGCCGCCGACCAGGTTGCCGATGCCGACCCAATCGCCGCTTTCGTTGATATCGACATAGCGGTCGGATGTTTCAAAGGTGCGACCCGGCTCGAACGCGGTCGTTCCCTCCAGGGCGACGAGGTTGTATCCGAGGCCGGCGCCGGTGATGTACATGGCGTCGGCAGAGGCCACTGCGGTGTTTCGCGCCAGCAGAATCCAGCGCGAACCCGTGCCCGACTTCACCGGGCGGTCAAAGCTGCTGAAGCGAATCCTGCGCGCCGCCCCATCCGCAAAGGAATTGTCGGCATTGCCGGAATCCTGCAGCACGGCGGTGGGCAGCTGTGCGAGGGCCGGGGCCGCAGCCATCGCACTCATGCTTAGAATCCACGATAAGAAGCTGTGTCGATTCATTCTCTTTTCCTCCGTTGGCGGGCGTCTTCGAGGGCGAAGTTCCCTATGTTTCAGTCAGTATAGCCGGGCGATACGATGAAACGGTGGTTGGCCGGCGGCTTTTACGCCGCCATGGCCTGAATCGAAGGTGAGCTGCCGGTTAGCCGGCGATCGCGCGAAGTGTCCGCAAGCCGCCCTGTGTTCGATCCCATGCCCAGAAAAACACCATCGACACGGCACTTGGCACTTATATCAGCCGCCCGCTGGTTCGGTCGAACGCCGCTGCCGCTGTGCAACCTCAAACAGAAATGCCGTCGCGTCAACGTCGCCATCCCCGGCCTTCTTGCGAACGGCTTCAAGTGCGACGCGCAATTCCGAATCGCTGATGTCGGCCGCCATCTTGCGCGCTACCACGCGCTCCGCAAGGAGTTCGGTGTTGGTGCGGGCGAACCAATTATTCTCGCAGAAGAATTGCGCGCCGCTTGAGAGCAGCAGCACGCCGGCCGCCAGCGCGAAAAAAGCGAACCAGATCGCAAGGGTCGATGAGCCCGACTATGCAAGTTGACTGTCCATGGACGCTCCATTGCTGAGCCGAAAACACAAATTGGTGTGCATTATTTCTGTAGCGCAGAACCGGACCGGTTCCTTCTGATCATATTCGGTGCTGAACGGCGTATATCTATGCAATTTATGCATAATCTCTGCACGATGGCGGGCGGTCCTGTCGAGCGGGGTGTGCCGCTGTTCGTAGAGCGGTTTTCGCGCGGAGCGCGCTGGGTTCGCAATCGGCCATGTATCAGCCGGGTACCGGGTGCCACAGAACTCACGACCGTACGTCCGTGCGGCCAGCCCCAGCTGGCTGGCCGCACGGATATCGAACTGCTTTCGACAGGCGACAACCGAATGTCGGGACGCCCTGCGAAACGCTACGGCAGGTCTAGCACCTCGAACCCGAGCCGTCGCGTGCCGCGATTCGTAATGACGACCGCACGGTTGCCATGAGTCAGCACGCGCAGCGCCGTGCCCGAATAGTAGCGAACGCTGTCGACGCTCAGGTCCGGGTTCATGATGGTCAATTCGGTCTGCGTTGTGATGGTGTTGATCGTCAATGGTCGATTGCCAAGAAACGCCAGGTCCACGACGCCAAAACCCAGCGATCCAACAAAATTCATATCGCTGGTACGGAACAAAAAGCCGAATCCGACAACCAGGCGCGTCTGATCGGGGAATAGACGAATCGGTAACCGCAACTGGTAATCGCCGTGGTATGGCGAATCGACATGGGCTCCCAGAATGCCGGTGGTGGGATTGACCTCAATATAGTGTATGTCGTTGGGAGATACCCCTTCGCGTAGGTAGTAAACCCGATTCAGAGTCGAGCTATGCACCGCCTGGCTACCGGAATAGCCGCTGCTGCTTGTGCTCACGCGGGCGCCATTGCGGCGATCGAAAACGGACTTGCGCGGAGATGAACTGTTCATAACGAGCAAATAATTTCCGATCGTAATCATGGATTGCGGCGTCGAGGCCACTGTGCCAAACAGTGTCAATTCACCCGTCAACGGATTCAGTGCGTCGATTCGGCCGCCATCGTAGCCCACATATAGTTGATCCGCGTTCGGTGTCACTGCGATTTTGCGTGCCCCGAATTGCTGCGACGTGCGATAGGGCAGCAGGAACGAGCCACTGGCCAAATCGTACCGGCGAATCAGACGATCCGTCGCGTCCAGGAAATAAACGATTCCCGCCGCATCCTGTACCAGATCGTCAAATGCAAAGTTCATCGGATCTGTGGCGATCACCCGGACAGTATCCGTAGCTATATGATTGACGTTGCGCACCGTGAGTCGATAAACGTACGTGCCAACCGCGGAGGAAGTAACCTGCGTCGTCGCGCTGGTCGGCGTCGAAATTTGCGAGGCCGGACCGCTGGTTTGCTCCCACAAGTAGGACGTGATCACGCCATCGGCGCTGCTCGACGCTGAACCATCGAGAAGCAACGCTGTACCGGCGTAGCCGTCGCGATCCGGACCGGCCTCGGCCACCAACTCTACGCGCCCGAGTGTTTGCTGGATGGTAAAGACGTGGGTCACGCTCCCGCCGCGCGGGTCGATGATCCGCGCCGTGATGCGAGCTACGCCCGCGGTCAGCGCCGGAGACCAGGTGTTTTCAAAGATCTGATCTTCGCCGGACGTACGACGCGCGCCGGTTGCCATTGCACCGTGATCGGTTGACCACGCGGCGGATAAGACCTCGTCGTCAAGATCGCGCGCGTAAATCAGCAGCGAAACGGATTGCCCATACGAAACTTCCTGATCCGACAGCAAAGCACCGGTGATGACTGGCGGACGATTGACGAACGGCAGATCGCGGATCGTCGGGTCGTCGGTGTCAAGACTGAAACTCGCCTCGATCGCGGCTCCGTTGGCGTCACGAACTATCAGTGTCAACGTGATCACGCCTCCGCCGACCTGCAGTCGAACGGGATTGCTCGAGCTGACAGAGAATTCACCATCCAGCCATTCGTAACTCAGTTCGTCGCTTTCGGGGTCGCTCGCTGCGGCCGTCAGTTCGATCTCTTCATCCGAAAGATGCGTCGCGACAATGCGCTCGAGCGTCGGTGGAAAATTCAGGCCGAGCGCGACCTGACCGGGTCGCTGCGACGCCAGCGGGCTGACCACATTGATCGTGAATGCCAGCGTGAGGCTGATGCCCGACGAATCCGCAACCTTGATCGTGACGGTTTCAATGGCTGGATCTTGCGGCACAGCATGCAGGCACGTCAGCACGCCCGCGCCCTGCGTGAGCGGAAGCATCCCGCTCGCCGGCTCGAAAGTGCCCGCGCCCGACGAACGCAGCTCGAAGCTAACGGCGGAATCATTCGCATCGGTAATTTCAAATTGTAAGGATACTACGCTGCCGATAGTCACCGCTGCGGCCGGGCGGGCGATCACTCGCACGGACGGCGCTCCCCCGATGGACGCGCCGCTGTCTGCGGACGTGAGGTTCACGGCCAGGTCGAGTTGCTCATCGGCGACAAAAATCACGCCTTCGCGCCGGCCGGAGTAGATTTCAACACCGGTCGCATTCAGCGCACGGACGGTCACGGCCGTCGGAATTCCAACCGGAAGCCGCTGAATAATCAGTTGATAGCCATCGGGTGTGAGAAACATGTCGACCTGCGGTGTAGCTCCGTCGTTCCAAACGATCTGGGCCTGAACCTGAGCAACATCGGACGGCCTGATGCGCTGCGCGGAATCTGTTTTTGGCAGGATGGCAGTGATTTGGACACTGCCTGTAGCAGGCTGTCCGGCGGCCAGGTCAGCAAGATCCGCAACCTGCGATTCAGGCTGGCAGCCGATCATGCAACACAAGAGCGCAGAAACCAATACGATATTTCGGATCATGTAATTACCCCATTCAAAGGCTTTTTTTCAAACCCAACTGCAACGTTTGCAAACAAAGCCCTGTGACCGTCGTAATCTATTACGCGGGTCGGACTTTAATCATTACTCTAGCGGCTGGCTGGTTCACTGGCAACCCCTCCGTTACGCGCAGAGAGCATCCTGTTCGCCGTCGGACAGGCCGGGTACGACCTAACTCTTTGAAGTAAGCCGTATTGCATTCTCTCAACAGTGCCGGACGCCATGCCGCCGGCTTTTGCGCCGGCATGGCCTGAATCGCAGGTGCGCGGCCGCTTCATCGGCGATCGTTCGAAGACTCTGCCGCGTCTTCGATTACTTGTTCAGAAAAACCGGGCGGGCGGTCCTGTCGAGCGGGGTGTGCCGCTGTTCGTAGAGCGGTTTTCGCGCGGAGCGCGCTGGGTTCGCAATCGGCCGGGTGCCCGGCTGGGTGCCCGGCTGGGTTCGCAATCGGCCATGTATCAGCAAGGTGAACAAGCTGGGCCGGCGGCGCCGCCGCGAAATCCGCTCGGACCACAGTGCCCTCTGCGAGGACCGGCTGTGATACATCAGTGCTTGAGCGGCTGCAGTGTTCTACGTGCGCGCCGCGATCGGCAGCACGATGTCGAAGCGCGCCCCGCGCCCCGGGATGTTGCTGGGCATGATGCTGCCGCGCAGCTCGCCGACCAGCCCGTGCACCACGGCCAAACCCATGCCCGCGTTGCGCGCGGCGCCGTCGCCCAGCTCACCCTTCGTGGTGAAGAACGGCTCGAACAAGTGCTCCATGTGCTCCGGCGGAATGCCCCCGCCGGTGTCGGCGATGGAGAGCGTGACGCTCTCTTCGTCGCGCCGCGCGAGCGTAATCGTCAGCGTGCCGCCGTTGGACATGGCCTCGACCGCGTTTTCGATGATGTTGCCGATGATGATGCCGATCAGGTCACGCCGCACGGGAATGACCGGAATCGACTGAATGTCCTCGACGATGCGGATGCGGCGCTGGTTCAGCGTCTCCTCATGCAGATCGAGATAGGCGATGACGCACTCCTTCAGATCCGCCAGATCGCCGCCGCGCCGATCCGCCTGGGCAAAGGCCATCAGCTGCCGCGTGATCGCGGTGGCGCGCGCGACGGCCTCGGCGGTGCGCTGCAAGGCGCGGCGCATGGCCGTCATCGTGTTCATGTTGATCGCGTATTCGACGCTCGTAGCGATGCAGCAGAGCAGATTGTTGTAGTGATGGGCGACCGCGCCGGAAAGCGAACCGAGCGAGGCGAGTTTCTCGCGCTTATCGACGATGCGCTGCAGGCGCATGCGCTCCGTGATGTCGCGGAACCACAGCGATACACCGCGAATCGCCCCATCCGGGTCCAGCACGGGAATCAGCCAGACGGCGTATTCGACCGGGTCCGACTCGGTCCCGCCAAAGCGAAAGCGAAACGTGGTCGGCTCGATCTCCGCGAGACAACGGGCCAGATTCGACGCGACCGCGCCTTTCTCCGAATCGGCGAATAGCTCGGTCAGCCGACGGCCGGGATTGGCCCGCTCGCCAAAGAGACGCGATGCCGCGATGTTGCTCATCACGATCGCGCCCTCCGGGTCGCACGCGACGATAGCCATGCCCGCGCCCTGAAAGAGGGCCTCGAGATAGGCCGGATCGAGCTTGCCGGCGATTTGAATGTCAGGGCTGACGGTCGGTGCCATGGCGAATTCCCGGGCGCAGGAAAATCAGCGAGTCGAAGCGCGCGTCCTCTTCGACCCGAGACAACAGCACGCCGCCGAGGATGCCGTACACCCGCGCGGCCTCACTGGGAGCCAGCACCACAAATTCTTCATCGGTCAGGTCAACCGTCACAGCCGCGCCGGCGTAGGCCCGACCGTCATAATCCGGCACTTGTGTCGGCCCCTCCTCCGTGCGAATCCACTTGAGCTTGTCGCTGCGCCGCCGAACTTCCGGCACGAGCGCGAGGCGGACGCGCGGCGGCTCGCCACCGAGCGGGCGCTGCGTGACGCGCAGGACGACCTGGCTCTGATTCCAGGTCTCGCCGCTGAGCACGCCATCGCCGCCGACGGTGAAAATCGTCTGATCAGCAGGGTTTTCGTCGACCTCCAACGCGATCGGAAAACCCGCCGGCAAGCGCATCGGCTCTTGTTGCTGAGAGCGTACGCCGGCAATCGCCGCCAGGGTCGACTGGATCGCCGCCCAGGCATCGCGCGTGCCGACGCCGACGCGCATCCCATTGCGGCGCAGCCGCAGCGCAGCCTCGGAGCTGAAGGCATCCTCGCGCAGCCGACGCCAGATGGGCGCGGTTTCGGCGAATTGCTCGCGCGGCGTCTGCACATGCAGGATGTCGAGCACGACATCATATTGGGGCGGGCGCAGAGCGCGGCCGGCGGAGCGCCCATCCTGATCCGCTCCAAAAACAGTCGCGGCCTCGGCTGGGTCAGCCAAGGCCGTCGTGGGAGTTGTCGCCGAATCGGTAAACAGCGGGCGAAAGGCTTGTGTACAGCCCGGGGCGACTACGAGCGCCCCAAAAACGGCGCAACAGCGCGCCGCTCGGCGACGCTGGGCGACCCGCTTAGGCGGTGTGCCGGCACGAATCGCTGTCTGCCGACAAATTCGGACAATGTCTCGCTCGGCCTGCATTCCGATCATCACACTCAATCCTGAAACCATTATAGCCGCGAGCGCGGCCCCCTTACCAGCGAAAGCTTGGTCAGCCGGCGTGAACGATCGGGAAAACCACATCCTTCATGCGCCGATGCAGTGGCGATGGATGGGACCGGCTGCTAGCCAGACTGGGTGGGACAGGCTTCCAGCCTGTCGAAGATGGGCAAATGCGCGCCCCGAAGTGATACCGCCCTTCTCAAAAAACGCGCTTGCCGTGTGCTATCGCTCACAAAGTGCCCAGGGCCTTCAGGCGGCGATAATCTTTGCCGTCCTTTCTGCCGGCGAGATCGCGACACAAAGCCATTCACTCGATTTTTGCCGCCCGCCTTTTGGCAAAGTGCCCGACCGGAAGCGCCGCAACCCGCATCCCGCGACCAGCGTGTTGCTGATCTCCGAGTGGCGGGTGACGCTCCCGACCGGGCCGATGCCAACGTCGGAACTGTCAGCGGCTCCGCGATTTATCCGCCGATCAGGCACTCCACAAACGGCGCAATGTCGTCGAACGTCACGACTCCGCTGCCGTCGGCGTCGTTGGCGCAGAGATAGCCGCAGGCGTGCTGGGCCTCCCATTGCGACTGACTCACCAGCGCCGTGACAAACGCGCCGATGTCGTCAAAATCGACCGAGCCGTCGCAATTCGAATCACAGCGCACGCCCACCGAGAGCGCCGCCGGATTGCTCGTCGTCGAGCCGGCGCCGACGGTCACAACGACCGTGTACGCACCCGCGTCAGCGGCGGTCGCGGGGTTGATCGTCAGCGACGAACCGGTCGCGCCCGCGATCTCCGTACCGTTGCGCCGCCATTGATACGTCGGCGCCCCGCTGCTGCACGCGGTAACGCTGAATGTGGCCGACCCGCTTCCGCAAATCGCCACACTGTCGGGCTGATCGGTGATGATCGGATTGCTGCACACGCTGCCGGCGCCGCCCCACGCGGCTCCAACGCTGCCGCAGTCAGCCTGCGTCAGCTCCAGACAAAAACCCGTGCTGAAGCAGCACGCGCCGGTCGGCGGCGGGCAAAACGTCGTCGCACAAGCCGTGCCGTCGCCGCGGAACGTCCCGCCTTGCGCCGCGCAGGTTTCGGGCGAAACCGGCCCGAGGCAGGCGCCATCTACCAGACAACAGGCCCCGCGCGGGAAGCAGATCGTTGTGGCGCAACGCGTGCCATTGCCGCGATAGAGGCCGCCGGCGGCGGTGCAGTTCGGTTGCGTCAGGTCGAGACAGGCGCCAGTCGAGACAAAACAGCACGCCCCGGTCGGTTGCGGGCAGGTCACGCCGGCGCACGTCGTACCGTCGCCCCGAAACGTTCCCTGTTGCGTCCCGCACGATTGCACCGTCGTTACCACGCACTGGCCGCTGGGCAGACAGCATGCGCCGACGCCTGGCTGACAATCGAGCGAACGCCAATTCACGCGCAAGACCCAATCGCCGGATGGCCGGCAAAAGAGCGGCAACGCCGACATGCGCGTCCATAGAAACGGCTGAATGGAAGGCGAAATTGTCGTTGACGGACAGCCCAGCACACCACAGTTGACCGCTCGCAGCCAATTCCGCATCGGCTGATTGAGCGGACCGGTGTCGGTCACGGGGTAGGCATTGCAGCAACTGGGCGGCGCGATAAAGCAGGGGTTGGCGGTCTGCTGATTATGCCGGTCTATGCGGAAGCCGACTGTGAAGCTGTTGGTCGGGCTGCCGTTGATGATGATCTGCTCAGGATCGCTGGGGTCAATCCCGAATGACACCAGCGCGCCGTTGGTGCCGATGCCGAGCCGAATGTGCGGCAGGATTTTGTCGTCGGATGAAAACTCGGCGACCTGCGTGCCGGTGTCCGGCTGTCCCTGCCAAAAAAGCACCGACCACTCGGTCGTGGTCGCGACGGTCGCGCCGCTGGTCGCGAAGATCATCTCCGCATTGATGATCTGAATCGGGAACGCGCTGGCGGGAATGACGTACTCGGCGGCGGCGATTTCGCCTTCGGCAAGCCCCCCCTGCGCGAGATACTGCCCGCCCTCAAAGCTGGCATCGGTATGGGTCGAGAGCTGTTCACAGCCGCCGAACAGCCGTCCCCCCACCAGCGGATCGGTCTCGCCGAACCAGATGCCCGGGATCACGATATCGGTCGTTTGAACATCCGCCGGCAGCGGCGTGAACCGCGCCGCCGGCGCGCGAGTGTCCGTCTGCCCCAGAGCCAAGCCGACAGCCCAGCAGCCCGACAGGGCCGCCATTCGAAAACCACGCTCGTGCATGCAACTACTCCATTCCGGCGAAAACGGTGCGATGAGCGCACGCGCCGGGCACAAAAAAGAAAGAACAAACAATGACACGTCGAGCGCCCCGCAGGACGCCTATGCTTATTCTTCCCAAAAGCCCGGGACGAATCAATCAAATCCATGAGAACCTCAGCCGGCGAGCCATATTGCGGCTGGATTTGGGCGGCGGAACTCGGGCGGCGGATCAATTGGCGCGATCAAATTCTGACTGGAGGGGTATCACGCCGAGGGTGGTGCAGGCATCCTGCCTGCACTCAACAGGCTGGAAGCCTGTCCCACCCGGCTGGAAGCCTGTCCCACCCGGCTGGAAGCCTGTACTAACCGGTTGAATCAAAGGACAAATCCAGCTTCACAGGCCGATGGAACTCGAGCCGAGAAATAGAGCGGAGCAGGCCAACTGCCCCTCTCAAAAGGAGGCTGAAAGCCTGCTCCATACCTCCCCAGCAACCATGCCAAAACCGCCGCCTGCCGCGGTGCAAGCGCGGCTGACAAAATGGGTTAGCGCTTACCATTGCTCAGCGAATCGCGCAGCCGGGCGACTTCCGCCTGCAGCGCCGCCACCGTGGCCGCCAGCTCCGTGAAGCTCACTTCGCCGGCGGTCACGGCGGTCGGGGTCGCGCTGCTGCCATGCCACCCCGGCTGGACAAACGTCATCACTCGTCCCATGCCGCCGCCGTCCCAGTCTTCGAGCGCTACGCCGATCGACGGCCCCGGCTGCGTCTGCTTCATTGCGCAACCCGGCGTCGGGCTGGCCGTCAGCCGGTCGCCAGCCCGGATCGGGCCAAACCGTCCATCGACTTTGCACGGCACGCGCCCGACCAGCGCCACCGGACGGTGCGTCTGCTGCACCTTCGCCAGCAGCGTCTGCGTATGTCGCTTCTCTTCGGCGACAGCGGCGTTGTAGGCGTTCTCATCGCCGTTCTGACGGGCGAGCGCCATGTTGTTGCGGGCCTCGTCGCGCCGCCGGGCGATCTCGGCGTCGGCCTCGTTTTCGGCGTCAAAGCTCATGCCGCAGATAAAGCCGGCCTGATTGGAGACGACGCCAATGATGTTCTGCGAATAGGCCTGCGTTGTTTTTTGGCAGTTTTCCCAGTTGCCGATCTGGAGGCAGACCACGTCGCCGGCCTCGATCGACTCATCTTCGGTCTTGAACGCCTCGGCATAGTCGAGGCCGTTGGAGAGGAATGTGCCGTCGGCCTTCACGTCGGCGTTGACGCCGTCTTGAATGCGGAACTGTTCGCGCTGTGCGGCCTGATCCCAGGTGTACACGCGCAGCCACTGATCATTCAGGTCGGCGATGCCCTTTTCAATGTAGAGATCGTCAGTGGCCTTGATGTGCGGAGTTTGCAGGGGCTGGGTCGTCACGAGCTGGCCGGAGATGGATGTGTTCCCGAAAATTCGCGTCTCGCCCAGGATGTCCGTGGCGCCATTCAGCTCGATCGTATCATTCGTGTTGAGCGAGAGCAGATCGACGCCAAAGAACCCAGCCACGCGCCCCAAACGAATGCCGCTGCTGTCGCTCTGGATGTAATTTCCGCTCATCGTGACTGAAGTTGTGTCGCCGGGGCTGAAAGGCTCGATGTTGATCGACTCCGAAACTTCAATCGGATTGCTGAAGTTCGCGCTGCCGTTGAACCGGGCACTGCCGTCGAACTGAGCGCTGCCGTCAAAGGTCGTCGAACCGTTGACGAGGAGATCAGTGCCGATCGTCGCGCCGCCGAGAACATCGAGATCCGTGCCGACCGTGGCGCCGCCGCCGAGCGTCAGGTTGCCGCTCACGTTGGCGTTGCCGGCAATCGACAGCCGATTGGTCGGCGAGGTCGTGCCGATGCCGACGTTGCCGGTATTCTCTTGAACCGTGACGGCGTCGGGCGCGCCGAACGCGCTCAGTCGCAGGCCGCTGCCATAGACGCCGGCGATCTCAATCCCGTTGACGCCGAGCGTCAGCCCGGCGCGGTCGCCGCCCTGCGCGAATGTCGCGCCGCGCACGATGGCGTCGCCGGCCACGTCGAGCTTGCGCGACGGGCTGCTCGTGCCGATGCCGACGTGACCCGACTCCGCGAGGATCGTCATCCAGTTGCGATAGCCCGCGACCGGATCATGCGAGCGAAAGAAGATGTTGCCGGCGTCCTGCGCTTCGTCCGCCGTGATGTACACGTCGCCGTTGACAAACGGCAGCCACGTGCCGGCCGTACCGGCGGCGTTTTCAAACAGCGCCAGCCCACGCACGTGCAGCCGCGTCTCGGGGTTCAGCACGCCGACGCCGACATTGCCGGAATCCTCCTCGATCGTGACGGCGTCCGGCTTATTAAAGACACCCAGGCGCAAGCCGACGCCATATTCGGCGGCGACGTAATTGTTCGTGTCACCAAGGTTCAGCCGGGCGCGGTGGCCCGCGGCGCTCCAGCCGTCCTGGCCCTCGAAGAGCGCGTTGCCGCGCACGTGCAGCCGCTGGCTGGGGCTGCTGACGCCGATGCCGACGTTACCGGGGTTGCTGTTAAAGATGTTCGCGCCGGAGGCGTTCCAGAAATCATCGACCGGCGGCGGTGCGAACGCGGCGGTCGTCTGCACGCTTCCATCGGGAAAGCGGAATCCGCCGGTCAGCGACTGAATCGTGCCGCTCACGGAGAGCCTCTCTGTCGGCGCGGACGTCCCGATACCGACGTTGCCGGTGTTCTCACGCAACACGATGCCATCGGCGACATTGAAAGCGCCAAAATGGAGACCGCTGCCATACACGCCCGCGACATAGTTGTTGGCGATTCCGAGGCTGAGAATCGCCTGATCTCCTGTCGCGGTGAAGCCGCTCTCGCCGCGCAGGTGTGCGTCGCCGGCGACATCGAGCCGCTTGGTCGGCGCGGTCACACCCAGACCGGTGCGACCGGAGTTGGCCACTACGAGCGCGCTGCTGCGATCGGGGGCCTGCAGATAAGTGCGGAAGGCGATATCCCATTGGCAACCCACTCCATGAGTACATTGCGAGGTGATCCCGAGCGGATACGGGTTTCCCTGTTCACCTGAAGTGTTCACAATCGAACCCGGGGGATATGTGACGAAGATCGTGTACTGACTGCCGGGTACGACCTGTGGGGGCGCATCAAAAGTTGTGGAATACCATCGCCCAACCCCAAATTGAAGAATAATTGAGCTTTCGGCCAGCAACTGCCCGCTGATCCCCTCGCCCCGGAAAATCTGCACGTTGGCGGTAACAGAGTCAATGCTGGGACTTTGGAGAAAAAGCTCAACCCGCGAGAGTGCTCCCGTCCGGCTCGGGATGAACGACTGCCAGATCTGCGATTCTTGCGTGTAGTCTGCGGTACGATCGTTATTGATGTCGATCGATTCAGCGCCCGTGCGCACCGACACTTCGAATTGCCCATTGGGATCGGTCGTGCCGATGCCGACGCCGCCGGTGTTGAGATTACTGAGATGGCCGGCCTCTTCGCGCCAATATTCAATGTCCGGTGTAATCATGGCCGCGGTCGTCTGCACGCTGCCATCCGGAAAACGGAATCCGCCGATCTGTGAAGAAATCATGCCATTGACGCTGAGCTTCTCCGCCGGCGACGTCGTGCCGATGCCGACGTTCCCGCTCTCTTCCTGGATCGCGATGGCATCGGGCGCTTGGGAAACCCCCAGTCGCATGCCATTCCCGAATATCCCACGGATCGAATTCGCCGTGTTGCCAAAAAAAAGAGCGGCTTCTTGTCCTGGGGAGCTGAAGGAAGGTCCACGGATCAGCCCATTTCCGAGCACATCTAGACGCTCCGTTGGCGCGGTGTTTCCAATTCCTAAGCGGCCGATGGCGTCGATTACAACTTGACTATTCGTTAGCTCCGGCTCTGGACCTGTCGAGAGGAGAATCTTTCCAAACTCGCGCAGTTCAAGAATATTCTCTGATCGTCGAAAATGAATCCGGTGACTGTCGTCGCTTGAGACGATCTGCCCATTATCTGCAAAACGGATTTCGTTATCCGCCGCGACGCGCACGCCGCCGTTCACGTCGAGCCGCGCCGCCGGCGTGGTCGTGCCGATGCCGAAGTTGCCGCTCACTTCCTGGATTGCGACGGCATCGGGTACTTGGAAAACCCCCAGTCGCAACCCGGAGCCAAATATTCCGCGAATCGAATTCGATTCATTGCCGAGATTGAGAGTGGCAACTTGTCCGGGATGGACGAAATAGTGGCGGCCGCGGATGAGCGCGTCACCCAGCACATCAAGCTGCTGTGTTGGCACATCGATCCCGATGCCAACGCGGGCATATTGATCAATGACTACGCGGAATTCAGACTCGTGTGGAATAGTTGAGAGCAGACCAGGCTTGAAGACAAACCGCCCGATCTCTCGAAATTCAAGAATATTCTCCGAGCGCCGAAAGCGAATTTGGTGATTGTCGTCGCCCGCGACGATTTGCCCATTATCCGCAAAACGGATTTCGTTATCCGCCGCGACGCGCACGCCGCCGTTCACGTCGAGCCGCGCCGCCGGCGTGGTCGTGCCGATGCCGACGTTCCCGTCGTTATTGACAAAGACCGCATCGGTCGGCGAGCCGTCCGCCGCATCGAGCGAGTGCCGGTCCGCCCCGACCACGTCGAGCGCCCGCAGCGCCGTCGCGGCGTAGGGCGTCGCGGTCAGCGCCTGTCGCGGCGTCAGCACCGTATAGCCGCCGACGGCGCAGTCGCCGGCAGCCCCGGCGGGCCGTACGGCGATCTGCACAAAGCGCTGATTGCCGTCGAACTGCGCCCCGAAGTCGGGCCGAACCGTGAAGAGGCCGTCGTTAACGGCGACATCGTCGAAGCACTGCGCCCCGCCGACCTGTGCCCCGCCCGCAGCGGCATCCCACAGGCTGACGTGAATGTCATAAGCCCCCGTCGCCGGCTGCGAAGCCTCACGCAGCAGACCCTGATAGGTAAATCCGGTCCCGACCGGCGTTTGACCCATCGTCGTCACGTTCAGGCAGAGCACGCCGACTACGGCGGCTACGACCCGGACGGCGTGCCGTTGATCACGGTTGCATGCCGGCGGAAATAACGGACATGAAGGATGAAACGCTCGATTTCGACGTGCAACGTCGGCCCCATGAGACCGGGACGAGAAATGAGACGGGGAACGCATGCGAGACTCCTCCTGCCAAACGACGCTATTCAGCGTAGCCCGCGCGACTATCGGGCGTACGCCACCCCGCCGGCACGACCGCAACAGGGCTTCGGATCGAAATGCGCAATCTGTCAGCGGATTCCCAACCGCTTCAGACAAAACAGCCCCACATTTCTCGCGTCCGCAATCCGAACCGCGCCCTTAAACCGAACCGCGCCCTTAAACCGAACCGCGCCCGTCAGGAAGCGATTCGATTCCGTCAGCACCCCAACCAACCAATCCGTCAGCTTCCCGCATCAACGTCATTTCTATCTGCTCTTTGAGCGCAAACCCGGATCGCAACAGCGCCGTACGCGCGTCACAGCAGCGACCAACTCAATGGCGACCGGCTCGATTCCAATCGCTTCCTTACGGGCGCGGCTCTGCTTCCGTGCGCGGCTCTGCTTACGAGCGCGGTTCGGCCGGCGGGCGCCGACCAGAATCCGATCACGGCGTCGGTAGAGTTTGCCTTTCGACATGCGCACTCGCGCCGATAAGATGGTCACATGCCACGCGCCGGTTCCGAGCATCCGAAGAATGCATCCGCCATGGCCGCGCCTTCGCCCGGCCCGGATTCGCTCCCCGCGCCGCTCCCCACCGCGACGCAACTCATCCAAAGCATCGAACGCGCTGATGACAGCTCCGCCGAGGCGCTCCTGCCGCTCGTCTATGACGAGCTGCGCCGGCTCGCCGAGTCCTATATGCGACAGGAGCGGCGCGACCACACGTTGCAAGCCACCGCACTCGTCCACGAGGCCTATGCTCGGCTGGTCGATCAGACGGGCATGTCGTTCAACAACAAAGCGCACTTTCTCGGCGTCGCGGCCCGGGCGATGCGACAGGTCTTGATCGATCACGCCCGCCGACAAAATGCCCAGAAGCGCGGCGGCGGCCAGGAGCACGTGGCCCTGACCGACGCCGACCTGCCGGCGCCGCTCAGCCACGTCGATTTGCTGGCGCTCAATGCCGCGCTCGAAAAGCTGACCGCTCATGATGAGCGCTGCGGGCGCGTGGTGGAGATGCGTTTCTTCGGCGGGCTGACGATCGCCGAAACCGCCGCCGCTCTCAACGTGTCTCATACCACGATCGAAGAAGACTGGGCCTTTGCCAGGACGTGGCTAACCCGTGAGCTTTCCGACTGACAACCCGTCTCACCCCGCCGACGACGCGGCGAATTTTGTCGCTGTCCGGCGGATTTTTCTGGCGGTGCGATCGCTCGAACCTCAGGAGCGCGCGGCCCGGCTAGCCGCGGAATGCGGCGATAATCCGCGCCTGCGGGCCGAAATCGAGTCTTTGCTCCGCCACGCCGAGCGTGACAATCCGATGCTCTCCGCCCCGGCCTTTCGCGCATCGGCGCAACAACTGCTGGAGCGGGCGCTGGAGTCGGCGCCGCGCCCGGCCGAGTTGCCGTCGAGCGTCGGGCGCTACCGTCCGCTGCGCGTCCTGGGTGAGGGGGGCATGGGCGTCGTATTCCTTGCTGAGCAGGAGAATCCGCGGCGCACCGTCGCGTTGAAATTGATCCGCGCGGCCCACGCCTCGCCGGCGCTCCTGCGGCGCTTTCAGCGGGAGGCGGACGTGCTCGGCCGGCTGCAGCATCCCGGCATCGCCGCGATCTTCGAAGCGGGCATCGCCGAGATCGCCACCGTCGCCGGCCCGTTGCGACAGCCCTTCTTCGCCATGGAGTATGTGCGTGGCGAGCCGCTGACACGCTACGCCGAGCAGCACCGGCTCGCAACGCGGCCGCGCATTGCGTTGATGGTGCGCCTGTGTGAAGCCGTGGAGCACGCGCACGCACAGGGCGTGATCCATCGCGATCTGAAGCCCGCGAACATCCTGGTGGACGCCGCCGGTCAGCCCAAAGTGCTGGACTTCGGCATCGCTCGCGCCGCAGACGCGGAGCTGCACACCCTCACGCTGCAGACCGATCCCGGACAGCTCGTCGGCACGCTGCCCTATATGAGCCCCGAGCAGATCGCCGGTCAGGCCCACCGGGTCGATGCCCGGTCCGATGTCTATGCGCTTGGCGTCGTGCTTTACGAATTACTGACGGGCTTTCTGCCGCTCGATGTCCGCGGCCGTTCGATTCCCGACGCGGCCCGCATCATCCGCGAAGACGACCCGACCCGTCTCAGCCGCTTTGACACGCGCCTGCGCGGCGACCTGGAGACGATTGTCGGCAAGGCGCTCGAGAAAGAACCGGCCCGGCGCTATGCTTCCGCCGCGGCCCTGGCCGAGGATTTGCGGCGTTTTCTCGAGCATCAACCGCTGGCCGCGCGCCCGGCCGGCTCGTGGTATCAACTCGTCAAGTTTACGAAGCGCAACAAACCGCTGGTCACTGGGCTGGCGGGCACGATGTTGGCGCTGTTGATCGGCGCGGCGGTGGCCGTGCGACAGGCGGCCATCGCCGAGCACGAGCGGCGCATCGCCCGGCGCGAAGAGGCCGCCGCGCTGCGACAGGCGTATCGCGCGGGAATCGCCGCCACGACTTCAGCCTTGGAATCGCATGATGCCGCGCAAGCCTGGGCGAATCTGCGAGCCGCGCCGCCGGCGCTGCGCGGCTGGGAGTGGCACTATCTCGCACGCTGCGCCGAGCAGAGCCGCGTGCGCCTTCCGCTGCCGCCGGGACACACGCACTACGCGCGTTTCGCCGCCGACGGCGCGAGCTTTGCCGTGCTGCAATCGAGCGGCGATGAAACGTCCTTGCGCGTCTATGACGCCGAGACGGGCGCGCTCCGTTCAAGCCGGTCCGCGGCGCCGCGCTACACCGCGCAGAACGCCGCGCGCACGCATGAATACTGGCTCGACGCCGAACGCACGCTGCACGTTCGCGCCCTCCATGGCCCCGTGCCTGCGGACGCCCCATCCGAACGCCGCTCTACGCCGCCGGCGCGCGCCTTTCCGCTCGCCGCGTTCGATGTGCCGGACTCGGCGAGCATCCTGACCACAGCGCTGAGTGACGACGCAAAGATGGCCGTGCTGGTCGACTGCACCATCACGCAGGAAGTGTTTGTGCTTGGGCTGGAAACCGGCCGCACGGTGCGCGCCGCCACCGGCAACAAATGGGCCGAGATGTCGACCGCGCTGGCCATCAGCCCTGACGGGCGCATCGCGCTGCCCATGCTGGATGACGGCACTCCGCAGATTTGGGATCCGCGGACCGGGGCGCGCGTCCGGCTCCGCGGCCACGACGGACTGGTGGCTGCATTCAACTTTCGCCCCGACGGCGCGCGGCTCGTCAGCGGCGGCTCCGACGCCACCGTCTGTCTCTGGAATGCGGCCGACGGCGCCCTGCTCGCCGCCGGACGCGGTCACACCGGCAGCGTTGGCATGGTCCTGTTCAGCCCCGATGGGCGGCTCATCGCATCAATCGCCTATGACCGCACGCTCCGCATCTGGGACGCCGATACGCTTGAGCCGCGCGGCGTCTGGCATGGGCATACCGCGCAAGTCAGCAGCGCCAACTGGCGCCCGGACAGCCGCGAATTGCTTACCACCAGCCTCGATCAAACGCTGCGCCTGTGGGATATCACCGCCGGCGATGCACGGCACATCCTGCGCCATCCGGCGTATGTCTATCCCGCGTCGATTGACCCGCGCGGCGCGATCGTCGCGGGCGGCGCGTGGGATGCCTCCGTGCGACTCTTCGACGCCGACAGCGGTCTGCTTCGCCGAGAACTCGCCACGCATCTGGGTTACGTCGAGCATATCGCGTTCAGCTCGGATGGCGCACGGTTGCTGGTGCGCGGCCGCACGGGGCGCCTGCAAGTGTGGGATCTTGATCAAGGGCGACTCCTGGCGGAGAGGCCGCAACAGGCGAACATCCGGTCGGCGTTTCATCACGACGGGCGGCAGGTGCTGGTGGACTTCAATCCGGCGCGGGCGACGGCGCTCTTGTGGGATATCACGACTGACACGGTCGCGTCGCAGCCACTCGCCGCGGTCGTGCATGTCGATACCCCCCTGCTGAGCGCTGATCGCCAAGCCATCGTGCTGGCCAGCGAGGGCCAGCCGGTGCGCGTCCATCGCGTCTCCGACGGAGCGCTCTTGTGCGACACGGGCCTCATGGCGCGCGAACCGCAAGGCGTCAGCTTCGACCGCGGCGATCACGCGCCGGCACGGCTGGCCGTGCCAGGGGCGCGCGAAACCGACGGCGTCCAGGATGACCGCGCGGTCACGATTTTCGACGCCATCACCGGCCGCATCGTGATCGTCTTGCGACGACATACCGACACGGTCTTTGCCGTCGCGTTTTCGCCCGATGGAAAACGGCTGGCAACCGCCGGCCGCGACCGCATCATTCGGCTGTGGGATGCCCGGACCTACGAGCCGGTCGCGGAGTTGCGCGGACATCAGTCCTACATCTGGTCGCTCACGTGGAGCGCGGACGGCGCACGGCTCATCTCCGGCTCCGGTGATCGCACGGTGCGCGTTTGGGACGGACGCGCTGAGCCATAATATCCCGCCTGAGAATATGCCATTCGCTCCCCGCGCCCCCCCGTGCCGTGCGTTGGGCGGCATAATCCCACCTTAGAAAGGAAACTTCTTGCATGGCTCTCTCCTCGCGCTCGCAGCGCGCCGGCCAGTCCCGGCGGACGCAGCGGCCGGCTCGCGCTTCCGTCGGCACGGCGCCCACGATCGCCGCCTTATTCCAGGCGCTTGATGCCATCGCGCCCTTCCGTTTCGCGGCGGAGTGGGACAACGTCGGCCTGCTCGCGGGCGATGAGCGCTGGCCGCTGCGGCGCGCATTGCTGACGCTCGACCTCACCGACGCCGTCGCGGAAGAGGCGCTCGCCGGCCGCCATCACGCCGTCATCGCCTATCATCCGCCGATCTTCAAGGGCATCCGCGCGGTGACGGCGCGGGCCGACGCGCCGACCCGCCGGCTGGCGGACTTGCTCGCGGCGCGCATCGCGCTGCTCGCGACGCAC
>CAYQLG010000054.1:0-29572 GCA_964418235.1 uncultured Planctomycetales bacterium | reverse complement strand
ACTCGCGCGCAAAAGAAAGCGAGAATCCGAGCCGGCAAAAAGTTCACGAACTCTCCGGCCCGTGCGTCCCACAACTAACAAAGGCTCTCATTCAAGCCGTGACGCCGGTGCCGCTTCATCCGAAAATTCAAGCTTGACGGAACACTAGATCGACGGGGCGCGGTTCGACGCGGCGTTCGCCGAGTATTGCTCGACCGACCTGGGCGCGCCGGGCAAGGCCACGCGGCTGATGGTCGGGTTGCAGTATTTCAAGAACGCCTTTAACGAATCGGATGAGTCGGTCGTCGAGCGCTGGATCGAGAATCCCTACTGGCAGCACTTCTGCGGCTTCACGCACAGGCAGCACGAGTTGCCGCTCGACCGGTCCGCGATGTCTACGTCGACAAGGGCTATCGCGGCCACGGCATTCCCAGCTCCAACACAAGGGGGCCGGACGCCGAGAGCGCGAGTACCAAGAGCGCGAATAACACGAGAGCGGATGCCACGAGCGCGAATGCCACCAGCGCGGATACCAGGAGCATGAATGCCGACACCGCGGCGAACGGCGCCGCTTCGCCTGGAGCATTGAGCACGGATTTGAGCACTGCTCCGAAAGTCGCTCCGAACGCAACTTCGGTTCCCGATCCGATCCCGTCGGCCGCCGGAGAAGATCCACCCCCGCGCGTGCATATCGCCGGCACGAGCGTCAGGAAGCTCTCACGCAGCGAACGCAGACGCCGTCGCCGACGCAGCGCGATCGAACCGAAAATCGGCCACCTCAAGAGCGATCACCGCGTCGAACGCTGCTTCCTCACCGGGCTGCCGGGCGACGCCATCAACATCGTCCTCGCCGCCGCCGCCTCGAACCTCCGCAAACTCCTGCGGCGGTTTGTTTTTGCGCTGCGCGAATGGCTTCAACGCAGCCTGCTCAGGCCGCAACCGCCCGTTCGAATTTCGACCGCCGCCGCGTAGAGGACTTTTTCAGCGACGAGGATGTAAGGGCGTATCAGGGCATCAAATCGCATTCGCCCAGACACAAGGTACTTCAGAATTCTAATTTCGCACTTCGCACTTCTCACGCCACCGACCGACGGTCACGGAAGCGGCGAAGCGGACGGCGTCGCAAAGGCAGCAGTTCCTGATTGATCAGGTCTTGCGTCGTAACCAACTCGCAGCCTTTGGCTTCGAGCTGGCGGAGCGTCATCTCCGCCTCGCTCTCGTTCCAATAGCCGCAGGCGTCGGAGACCAGCGCGACGCGGCGCTGCCGCAAGATCAAACCGAGAATCAGCAGGCGAATCGAGCATTCGAGTGAAACGCCCATGACGACGAAACGCGTCGAGGGCAACTCGGTCAGCAGGCGGTCGAGCTTGGGATTGGTGAATGGATCGCGATGGCTCTTGGTCAGGATCGCCTGCTGATGCCGATCGAGCACGTCCATCGGCACACAGAGGCAGTTATCCGAATCAATCAGCACACGCGTCGGCAGCAGCGTGAACCCGACCTTGCGCTGGCCGGCAGTGCCGAGCACGCACGTGGGATTGGGCAGTCCACGAACCTCATCGACGCGGCGCACGTCGACGCATGAGACGATCGGCAGCTTGGCCCAGCGGGCGAATGCGACCAGCCGTTTAATGTGACGCGAGGCCTGCGGCGCATTGATGCTCGGGGCGGCGCCGGCCGGCGATAAATAGTCATGCTGCGTGCAAACATCCAGGAACACGCTGCGGGCGCGGAGATCGACCACGACCCATACCCTCCGTACGATCCGCTCTAGCGGACCTCGAGGACGACGCGCGAGCGTCCCTGTCTCGTGCTCGCCAATCAGGAATAAACGCACAAAGAGTTCGGCCAGCGCGGCCGCCAAGAACGCGAGCAAGAGAATCTCGCGTGCTACTCTTTCGCCTCCGTTGCGGATTGTATGTTTCGCGGCGCGCCGCTGGCAATAGAATTTTGCGTGAAAAGCCGGTGAATTCTCACGTCGGATAATCGCGCTAAGTCGCCGGATCGAAATAAGTTAGCGTGGGGGCCTCCACTGCCGCCGCGCTGCAAGTCGCCAACTGCGGCGTGCGGCCCGCGCAGGTGGCATGGCGCCTTTGCACGTCGCGTGAAGAACAGCACGGATCGAGCGGCGCACGTGTATCTGGCGAGCTCTCGCGGCACTCGGCCTAAGCGTGCGCGCGGGCCGCAAAAAGAAGCTGACGCGGAGCGCGGCCGGTTGCGCGCCCGTCGGGACACGCGGCATGCTCACGCGAGCTTGAGCGAGCGCTAGCCGCTCTTGCGCGCTGCGCTTGCCCGGGCGCGCCCCCCGTACGGGCCGATGCGTCAATGGGCGGCGCTTACATGAGCGACGGGCGCGACGGTATAATCATCAGTGAGAGTTGCCGGGCGGCGAACGTGTTGTACAACGCGCGCGGCGCCGCGCCGGAATAAGGGACCAACCGACGATGGATCCAGAATTCATCGACTCCGTTCTCGAACGAGCCAACCATCTGCTAGAAGCCGGCAAGCCCGCCGAAACGCTTGATGCGCTCGAAGAGCTGAACGAAGACGATCTCGAAGGCGACGATCGCATCGAATGGGCGACGCTGCGCGGCTGGGCTTTGTCCGAGCTGGGTCGGGGCGAAGAGGCTGTGGCGCTGCTCTTGCCGCTGGTGGATGATTTTCCCTCGTCGGCCCGGCTGTTCGGCACGCTGGGCGTGGTTTTCTCGAATCTTGAGGCGCTCGACGACGCGCGTGCGGCGCTGGAGACCGCGATCGCGCTCGACAGCGATGATGAAGTGCTGCTGGGCAACCTCGCGCTGGTCTATGAGAAGCTGCGCGACTATGGCCGAGCGCTCGAGTATTACGACCGCGCCATCGATCACGGCGCCGACATCGACTGGGCCTTGCAGCGCAAAGCCGCGGCTTATTCCGAACTGGGCGACACCGCCGGCGCGCGCGGCACGCTGAAGCGCTATCTGTCGCTGGTGCCCGATGACGCGGAACAGTGGCTCGCGCTGGCGATACTGCATAGCGATGACGAGCAGTTTGAAGCGGCCTATGACTGTTATCGCCGGGCCGAAGAGCTTGGCCCGGACTCGCCGGCCCTGCGGCTGAACTGGGGCGTGACGGAGGTTCGCGCGGGGCGGCTCGAAGAGGCCCGCCGCCAGCTCGACGAGCTGCGCCGGATTGAGTCCTCCTCGGCCCGGACTCAACTGCTGCTGGCGTTCATCGTCGAGGAAGAGGGCGACGCGGCGCGGGCTCAATCGATCTATGAAGGGGTGCTCGCGGCGCGCGACTTTCGCGATCATGAGGAGGCGGTATACGCCTATGAGATGGCGATGGACTTCCACGCGCGCCACTCGCATCGCGATCGCTGCAAGCAGTTGCTGAAGGAGGCCTATGAGGCCAACGCCTGCACCGTGGAATTGTGCGAGGCCTATCGCGAACTTGTCGGCGAGCCGCTCAGCCGGGCGACGTGGTTCAGCCTGATGATCGAGGCGGATCTGCGGATTGAGCGGCTCGACGCGCCGACCCGCGAACGGGCGCGCGGGGCGCGCTCTTCGACGTTCCTGCGCAACTATCAGGTCGTGGCGCGCGATCGCGATCACGCGGTGGCGCTCGTGCTTGATTTCGCCCGACGGATGGGTGAGCGGCACGCTCGCGTGCGTGAGATCGTGCAGGAAGAGTCGATCGAGGCCACCCCCGCCGGGATCTATGAGGTCGAGCCGGAGTGCGTGATTCCGACGCCGTAGCGCGCAGCCCGGCTGGCTGAGCGAGCCGGATTGGACAGTTTCAAGCCGGGTGGGACAGGCTTGCAGCCTATTCAAGCCAGGCACGCCGTGGCTGATCTATTCTCTATTCGGTTCGAATCTTGTCGACGGATCAACCCGCTGCGCGCGAGCAACCTCGCCAGAGCCAGCAAAAACCCTGTAGCGTTGGAACTCCGTGCCCAACGGCGCGTCGTGCTGGCGATTGGTGCTGGCTCGATACGCCGTCGGCCACGGAGGGCCGACGCTCCATTGCGTTTGCCGTCGGACTCCGAGAACCAACTGCCGTTCCCAGCTTCCCGCGTCTCCCCATCTGCGAGGCTCGGGCCAAAAGGCCCCGCACGCCTGGGCCTTGGTATTCGAACTGAAAGCTCAATCTCAGCTTGATTCGTGCCGTCAGCCCGGTCCGCTTGGCAACGCGCGCGGTCAGACGTATCATTCGCTGTTCGGTTTGGCGGCGACTGTGTCGCCGAGGGTCTGACTGCCTCTCGTCCAGGCGGTCTTGGCGCGGTACCCAACGGGATCCTTTTGGAGGAAGCTCGTGGCAGATGTGAATGAGATCGAACTGAAAGTTAAACAAATCGTCGCAGAGCAAATGAGCGTAGATCCGGCGGAGATTCGCCGCGAGACATCCTTTGTGAATGATCTGAATGCGGATTCGCTCGATACGGTGGAGCTGGTCATGGAGTTTGAGGACAAGTTCGAGATGAGCATCCCGGACGAGGAAGCCGAGAAAATCCAGACCGTAGGGCAGGCCATCGACTACATTTACAAGCACTTGCAGGAGTCCGGCAAGTAGGCCGCGCGGCGGATTTGGCGCAGGCGGGCTGAGCGTGTCGGTTCGCCCGACCTGCCTGCAGATCACGTGGCGCAGGGCCTGTTGCCGGGCACGGGCCGGGTCTCGCATCGTCGTTGGACATGGAGTGATAAGTGGTTCGTCGAATTGTCGTTACGGGCATGGGCGCCGTCACGCCGCTGGGGCCGTCGGTAAGCGCGTTCTGGGACGGGCTGATCAGCGGCCGCTCCGGCATTCAGACGATCGCACGATTTCCGCATGAGCACTTCGACGTGCACTTTGGCGGTGAGTGTCGCGACTTCGTCGCGACCGAGTTCATGGACAACCGCCTGATCAAGCGGATGGACCGCTTCACCCAGTTTGCTTTTGCCTCGGCCAAAATGGCGGTGGCCGAGAGTGGCTTGCAGCCCGGACAATTCGACCCCGAGCGGGCCGGCGTCATTCTGGGCAACGGCATCGGCGGACTCACCGAGTTGGAAGAGCAGTTTCTACGGCTGATTGAGAAAGGCCCGTCGAAGGTCTCGGCCTTTACCATTCCCAAGCTGATGGCCAACGCCAGTGTCGGCCATGTTTCGATCGCCTACAACTTCCGCGCGGTCAACACGTCGGTGGCGACCGCGTGCGCCTCGGCGGGCAATGCCATGTATGACGCGCTGCGGGCGCTGCAGCGCGACGAGTTGGACATTTGCATCACCGGCGGGTCGGAGGCGGCGCTCACGCCGCTGGGCGTGGCCGCGTTCGCCGCGATGAAGGCGCTGTCGGCGCGCAACGACGATCCCCCACGAGCGTCGCGCCCGTTCGACAAGGATCGTGACGGATTTGTGCTCAGCGAAGGGGCCGGCGTGCTGATTTTTGAGGAGTATGAGCACGCGCGCCGCCGCGGAGCGCCGATCCTCGCGGAGGTGCTGGGCATCGGCGCGACCGCCGATGCGGGTGACATCGTGCAGCCCGATCCGGAAGGGGCCGGCGCCGCCCGCGCGATGAGGCGGGCGCTGCAGGATGCCCGCATCAACCCGGACGAGGTGCACTACATCAACGCCCACGGCACCAGCACGCCGCTGGGCGATGTGGCCGAGACTCGCGCGATCAAGTCGGTATTTGGCCAGGCGGCGTACAAAATTCCAGTCAGCAGCACGAAGAGCGCGACGGGCCACCTGCTCGGTGCGAGCGGCGGGATCGAAGCGATCGCGACGGTCCTGGCGATCCGCAACAACACGCTTCCGCCTACGATCAATCTCGAGCAGCCGGACGCGGAGTGCGACCTCGACTATGTTCCGCGGACGGCCCGCGACGCGCGCATCCGCGTGGCGATGAGCAATTCATTCGGCTTCGGCGGGCACAATACGTGCGCGGTGTTCCGGGCGGTGGAGTAGCCGGCTCGCCGAGCCAACTTTGCCACAGTTCTGCGTGGAAAATCAAAGGCTGTTCGGCGACCTCGCTCTGTCATTTCTGATGATTTTCAGCTTGCTCAGGCGATAGGGCTTGTCGTGCGGTATTCGCGTGGAATTTGACTTCCTGCCTGGACAAAAAGGCAGGTTAAGCGCTGCACGCGATAGCGGTTGCGTTTGGACTGGAGCTTCTAGCGGTTGGCTCCAGCGACACGTTATTGCGAACTCGCCGTCGGCTACGGAGGGCCGACAATACTGGAAATTTCAAACTGCGCTACTGCGGCGCGGCGACGGGGGGCATGATGCGGACGTGCACCTGGCTGATGCGGCGCGGGTCGGCTTCGATGATGCGGACGCGCAGGTTTTCGTATTCCAACTCTTCCCCGCTGCGCGGCAAGTGGCCAAGCTGATGCTGGATGAAGCCGCTGATCGTGTCATAGGCCGCGTCTTCGGGCAATTGAATGCCCAGGTGTTCGTTTAAGTCAGCGATTCGCACGCGGCCGTCGACTTCGAGGGTGTCTTCGCCGATGTGGCGGATGGTGTCCGTGCGGTCTTCGGGGGCGTCGTACTCGTCGTCGATCTCGCCGACCAGCTCTTCCAGCACGTCTTCAAGCGTGACGATCCCGGCGGTGCCGCCGTACTCATCCAGCACGATCGCGAGCTGCACGCGGCTGGTGCGCAGCTCGTGGAGCAGTTTCCCGAGCGATTTGGTTTTGGGCACATACGACGCCCGCCGCATCAGCTTGCGCAGCGAAAATTCGGCGGCGTCGTGGCAGGTAAGCAAATCTTTGGCATAGAGCACGCCGATGACATGGTCGAGCGACTCTTCATAGACCGGAATGCGCGAGTGGCCGCTTTCGATGACCGCCCGACGCGCTTCGTCGAGCGATACATCTACGCCGATCGCGATGACCTCGGTCCGCGGGGTCATGATGGCGCTGACCTGCGTCGCGTCAAGCTCGAAGACCGATTCGATGATCTCTTTCTGACCCTCTTTCACCGCGCCATGCAATTCGCCGGCCGAGACGGCGTCGAGAATTTCCTGCTCGACGCGGATGCTCACGTCCGCGGGAATCGTGGCGGAGCGCCCCAGCAGTCCGCGCATGAGTTGCTCGATGCCGACCAGCAGCCGGCTGAACGGCCAGAAGAGCCGGTCAAGCACGCTCAACAAACCGAGGCTGCCGCCCAAAACCCGTTCGGCGGCGTTTTGCGCGATCGCGTGCGGAATGCCGACGCCGAAGATCAGGAAAAGGGCCAGCGCCGCAAGGCCCGGATAGAGGAGATCGAGCAGTGCGACGGGCTGATTCTGCCCATGAAACCAGACGCCGACGACAGTGAGCAGGAGCGCGAATTTAGCCAGCGTGCGGACCAGCCCGGTGATAAGAATCAGCTCAAGCTCTTTCCGAGCCAGCCAGTTCAGACGCGGATCACCGGCGGAAACGCGCAGATATTCCTGCAGGCGGCTGGCCGAATAGGCTCGCAGGGCCGCCGAGACTGTGGCGAAGTATGTGGTCAGGGCCAGCACGACCAGCCCGAGGAGAATGTACAACCGGGTCTCCGCGACAGCGCAGTTCCGAGCGTGTTTCCGAGAAACGCGGGCTGGTCGGTGATCCGGCCGCCTGTTCGCATCATCGGATACTGCGCCGGTATGCTACTCAGGGCGCGAGGCGAATCCAAGTTCAAACCCGCCCGCCGCCCCGGCCTAGCAGAGCTAATATGTTCTCAATAAATAGGTTAGATTTGTTTTGCTGAGCTGCGTCGAGGGCTGCGCCCAGCCGCAGAACCTGCCGTGCTGTGAAGGCGCCTCCGGGCGTTCGCAGAGTTCCGCGACGCTGCTCAGCAACGGTCAGGATGGCCGAACGGAGCGCTTCGAGTCCGGTCGCTTGCAACGCACTCACCCGCACCAGCGGGCTGTGAATCGCTTGCTCGGCCGCTGCGCTCGTGATCGGCGGGCATAGGTCAGACTTGTTGAGAACCACGACATCGGGCGGCGGGCCGGGCCAGGCCGACCTCAACCCCGGAATCTCGCCCGGATCGGTCGCATCGAGCACGAGCACGTGGATATCGAGCCGGTCGGCCACCGCCGCGGCTTGGCTGATGCCGGCCCGTTCGAGCGGGTCATCGGTATCGCGCAGGCCGGCGGTGTCGATCCAAACCACGGGCAGGCCGTCGATTTCGTCGGGGGCCTCGACCCAATCGCGCGTTGTGCCGGGAATCGGCGAGACCAGACTGACCCCGCGCCCAGCGAGCGCGTTGATCAGCGTGCTCTTCCCGACGTTGGGTCTGCCGCGCAAGCCGATCCGCAAGGGTCGGCACAGCGAATCGAGCGTGGCCAGCGACGTGCAGTGGTTCGCCAGATCTGCCTGTAGTGCGGGCGAGAGGGGCAGCTTGGTGTTGAGCAGCGATTCGGCCAAGCGGACCAGCTCCCGCGCGCCTTCGAGCAACCAGGTTACGCCGCGCAGCGTAGGCATTCGCGGCAGTAGCGCATAAGCCTCGCGCTGGATGAGCGTCGGGGCGGTCCAGAGATTGGCGCCGGGTGGAAAGGTAGCGTCCGATGCAGCGCTCGGCTCGATGCTGAGAAGCTCGCCGCCCGGGCAATCATCAACCGTCGGCGTGGAGACAATCCGGAAGCCAAGCTGCTCGGCCCATTGAAGCACCGTCCGCGACAGGTATGGACCGCCGTGCAAAAACACGCGGACCGCCGCGGCAGACCGCGCGACGGCCTCGTCGGCTTCGGGCGCTTCGTGATAGAGCAGAATGTCGTCGAGCGGTTCGCCCGCAGGATCGATAAGCTGCGCGCGGCGGAAGGGCGCCGGTGCGGCGCCGGCCTTGGCGCGAAGACGAATATGCGCGTGCAAGAAGTCCGCTACCCGCGGCCCGGATAGCCGGATGCCGACGATCGCGGCAGGGCCTGGCGCGGTGATGCGCAGGGCGACGGAGGGTGCGGCGCGTGGCGAAGCGCTCGGAGTCGTTGGCGGGGCCGAAGAGGACGGCATGGTTGCTAAGCCTGGCCGGACGCTTTGCGATAAGCGAGCGAAATCCCCATCAGGCACAAATCGGGGACGACGGCATCGACAAAATCAGCATGTTCGCGGATCAGCGGAGCGTTCCCGCCGGTCAGGATGAGATGCGGCCATTCGCGCAGCTCGGTGGCGTAGCGTTCGACGATCTCGCGCAGGGCGCCGACGGCGCCAAAAATCACGCCGCTATTGATCGCGGTCTCGGTCGAGCGGCCCATGACACTGCCGGGACGCGTCGGATGCACGCGGGGAAGCTGGGCCGTGCCGTCGTGCAGCGCCGCGCAGGAAAGCTCCAGCCCCGGCAGGATGGCGCCGCCGATGAAACGGCCGTCCGGCGCGACGCAGTCGATCGTGATCGCCGTACCGAAGGACGCGATGGCGCAGGCGCCCTGAATCTGCTCGAAGGCTGCCGCCGCGGCGCAGACTCGATCGACGCCGACCTCGTCGGGGTTGTCGATGTCGATAGGCATGGGCAAGGCGAGATCGTCGCGGACGCGATAGGGTTTGACGCCGCAGAGCTCAAGCAGCATCGCCGTCATGCGGTCGGTGTCGGAGGGGGAGACGCTGCCCACGACGACGGCGCGGCGCGCATCGGCGGCCATCAGGTTCCAGACGTCGCGGATCGCCTCGCGCCATGCGCCAGGCTCGGCCGTGGCTACGCGGCGTGTGTTGTGCAGGCCGTCTTCGTCCCAGGTCGCGAGACCGACGCGGGTATTGCCGATGTCGATCGTCAGGAGCGAATCGGTCGGCGGGACGGCTGACATGCGGGACTCCGACGTAAACGACGCCGGCGACGGCAGAGGGCTGTTTCTAGCCCGGGGCGGCGTCTGACGCGCACAGTACGCGAACCGGGGCGGTCTGCAAGCGAACGCTGCGTTGCGAGGGTTGTCAGCGCGGCATTCGTTTTCGGGCGGCATGCGTAGCCGGGTCGCGCGAGCTGTTGAGTCGGCGCCGGTTTGTTCAGTTGCGTCAGTTTCTGGGCGGCGTCCGTCACAATTTCTGCGCCAGTTGCAGGGGCCGCGCCAGTCTCTGGGGCGGCTTCGGCCGGGTTTGAAAAGGGGCGTCGAGCGGCGGCCCCCAGTGTTCGCAGCTACGAGGCCGACTCATGCCGGCTGAGCAACTACTCTCACACGCTGCACTGCGGCGAGTTTTTTCCGGGCGCGCGAGCGCGCTCGCGGAGCGTCGCCCGTTTTTCATGCACATGCCCCCAGGACGCGCCGATGAGTGTTGCGGTGAAACGCGTTGCCGCGCGGCGGCGCAAGATTCGCGCGAGTGGCAGAGCGTGCCGCCGCTTGTCGCGGGCGCGTGTTTTGACCGCCCGGAGTTGGGAATGGATAAGGCCAGCGTCATCGGTCTGTTGATCGGCGTCGGCTGTCTGGGCTTCGTCTTTTACGAAGTGTCCCACGGCCACTTCGAGATGTTCTATTCGCAGGAAGGCGTGTTGATGGTCATCGGGGGGTCGATCAGCGTCTGCTTCATGGCGATGCCGCTCGACAAGATCATGGCCGTTCCCGGCTACATGAAGCGCTTCATGTTTCAAAAGGCGCAGGCCCCGGTCGAGGTCGTGAAGCTGGTGTACAACCTCAGCGAAAAAGCCCGCCGCGAGGGCATTCTTGCGCTCGAGTCGGACCTCGCGAAGGTCAGCGACCCCTTCCTGGCGCAGGGGCTGAAGATGAGCGTTGACGGCACTTCGCCCGACATCGTCGAGGCGACGCTGCGCATGGAAGTCATGGCCATGCAGGAACGCCACAAGGCCGGCAAGAAATTCTTCGACCTGATCAAGCTCTACGGCCCCGGCTATGGGCTGGTCGGCACGCTGGTCGGTCAGGTCGGCATGTTCGGACAGCTGGCGTCGGCCGACATCGGCAAGATGGGTCACGCGCTGGCGGTCGCGGTCGTCGCGACGATGTACGGCGCGATCGTCGCCAACGCGATCGCCGGCCCGATCGGCGACAAGCTCGCGATGCGCTCCAGCGAGGAAATCCTGACGCGCGAAATGATGCTGCAGGGTATCCTCTCCATCCAGGCCGGCGACAACCCGCGCACCACGATGGAGAAGATGCTCGCTTTCATCCCCATGCCGCAGCGCAAGAAGGTGCAGGCGGCATAGGAGCGTGGGTTCGGAGTAGCGAGTTAAGAGTTAAGAGTAGCGAGTTGACGTCAGCCGGCCGGTTTTGTGAAGTTGCGAGTATGAAGTTCGTCTTTCGCAGTTCGCAACTCGCCACTCGCTACTCATAACTCGCTACTCCCATGACATCGCCATAGCGCGCAAACCCTAACACCATCCGGAATAAACCTTTGGCCGACGAACACGAACATCATGAAGAAGGTCACGGCGGCGGCGGGCATGGCGGGGGCCATGGCGGCGGCCACGGTGCTCACAGCGGCGGTCACGCCGAAGGCGAACACGAAGGCGCGCCTGAATGGCTTATCTCCTTCGCCGACAACGTCGCGCTCATGATGGGCTTCTTCGTCGTCTTGCTCGCGCTCAACATGCGCCCCGCCACCGGCGGCGAAGGCAACGACCCCAACAAGTCGGGCCATAAGGAAGAAGGCTCGGCCATGCTCGACTGGGTGCTTGCCATCCGCGAGAGTTTTAATAATCCCGTCGATCCCAACTCGGCCGACCCGCGCGAAGCCGCCCTCGTACAGCGCCTCCTGACGCGCGGCCGCGGCGGTTCGCTCAGCGACATCGGCGTGCCGGGCGACGATCACGAAGTGCGCCATATTCGCGTCGGGGAGCAGTATGCTCAGGGCGCCAGCGTCACGTTTGCCTTCGACGCAAGCGCGGTGTCTGAGTCGGCGGCGGCCGATCTGCGCGCGCTGGCGAACCGCTTGCGAGGCATTCAGGCGCGGCTGGAAATCCACGGCCACGCCAGCGCCGCCGAGGCATTTGAGCGGCGCGACCGGGCCATGACGCTGTCGTATGACCGCGCCAAGGCCGTCGCCGAGTTTCTCGTCGCAGAGGGGCTGGACTGGCGCACGATCCGCATCATCACCCACGCCGACGCCGACCGCGTCATGCCCGATGCCAAAGCGCCGCTGGAGCATGAGCGCAATCAGCGCGTCGAGATCATCGTCAGCGATGACGGCGCCGCGGCGCAGGAGTAACCTGGCCGCGAACTTCCAGGCGGCTCTGTGCCGAACCGCGCCCGTCAGGAAGCGATTCGATTCCGGCAGCGCCTGGACTAACCACAGCACCACGCGCTGCGCCTCTCGTTCTATTCAATCTCCGAATCAGGCCGCCGCGCGGAGAATCTACTCGTTCAGTGAATCAACGACAGGCGGATCGAAGCTGCCTGGGGCGGGCGAGCTGAAATCTGAGGACCGGCTTGACTCGAATCGCTTCCTTACGGGCGCGGTTCGGTTTACGGGCGCGGTTCGGTTTACGGGCGCGGTTCGGTTCATACGACGGGGATTTCGCGGCGCGAAACACCGGAGCCAATTGCAGGCTGCTCGACACGACGCAGATGCGCTCGATAGCATCATGCGATGAACGCTCCTTCAATGCTTTCGAATGCTGCCGCTCCGGCCTCGTGTGCGATTGAGAATCTGGTCGTGATGGCGCAAGTGGCCGAAGTACACAACTTTGTCCGCAAAGCGGTGAGTTGGGCCTTGCGCGGCATCGGGAAGCGAAGCGCGGCGTTGCATTCCGCCGCGGTCGAGCTGGCGAAGCGCTTGGAAAAGGCGCCGCTTCCAAAGGATGGCGGCGGCGCGGCGCGGTGGATCGGCAAGGACGCGCTGCGCGACCTAAAAGCGGCGCCGCGAACAGCACCGCGATAGACACAAAGCCGCGCCGCCGAGGCGACAAAGTCGGCCAGAAGCCTAGTCACTGCCGCTTGTTTGCGGCGTCGTCATGCGACAGCGCAAATCCGACCTTACTCTTGCAACGCTATTCCGCAACGTGCACGTCAACTTCGGTGAAGAACGTGCCCTGACCGATGTCTTCGGCGATCCAGAGCAGATGCGAGTAGCGGCCGAGCGGGCCAGCGTCTTGCGCGGCGATCGATGAGGCGTGGATGCCGGCGTCGCCGAGCGCGCGGGTGTCCACGACGCCGAGCAAGTCCCATGTGCCGTGTTCTCCGTGCGTAAAGCTCATCGGCGGCGCAGCCCCTGCTCGACCCTCTTCGACCTTCCCACCTTCCCACGTTCCCACGTTCTCACCCACTTTCGCCGCGCGCCAGCCCCAGACGGAGAAGTGCTGCGGCGCGCGATTGTCGCGATGCCACGAGTAGGCGTTGATCCGCGTCACTTCGCGCGGCTCGTCGAAGCGCAGAAAGAAGCGTCCCGGTCCGTCGTACCAGACGCACCGCTGGGTATCGTCGTCGTTGAGCGCGAAATACCCGTCGCTCAGTCGCGGCAGTCCGCCGTCTTTGACGCCGGATCCGCTGTGCGGGGGCAGCGCGCCGTCGGGGTCATAGACGCGGAACACCGGCCCGCGAAAAGCGACGCGGCTGGCATAGTCGGTCTTGCTGGGCGGGCCGATCTTCAGCGCCGCGTAGGGCGAATCGAGCGGTTGCAGGCTCGCCGCGGTGGGGTCGATTCGTTCGGTTTTCACGACGCCGCGCGCCGGGACGCCGTCGTAAACGGCCTTGGGCGGCGGCGGATACTGGTGGCGCAGTTGCAGGGCCTGGCGATTCGAAAAATCGTCATAGAGCGGGGCCGCCGGCGTGACGCAGTCGTTCGGGTTATACGCCGCCGTCATGGCGAAAATTTTGATGTCCGGCTCATCGGGCAGCGTGATCGACTGTTCCGGAAATTTCAAATCAAGGCGATACTTGAACAGATAGCAGAATTGATACGCGGCATTTCCGCCGCCCGGCACGTGATGGTGAGTCGCAAACCACGCCCACGGTTCACGATTGATAAAGCCGTTTCGCAGGCCGATCGCCTTGCCGTCGCAGACGTGATCGACCTCGCCAAACTCTTTGTCCCATTCGCGATCATCCCACTGTCCCAGGAAGCCGCGCCACGGCAGGATGCGCAGCTCGACCGGGCGGTCGTTCAGCAGAAATACGCCGCGCGCCTCGCGCGTCGCGGCGGCGAGTAAGTAGATTGACGCGGTAGCGGGGGGTGGCAGCCGCTTCAACGATTCAAGCGAGATCTTCTGCCCACGGCAGGTCACGGCTTGCGGCTTGTTGCCGTCGGTCGGGCCAAGCTCGAAGGGGATGCCCTCGCTGACGATCTTCCGGGGCAATTCTTCGGCGGGGTAACACAGGCCGACCGCGTCCATCCCGCCACCCGCGCCGGCTTCGGCGGCGCGATTTTCGGCGTCTGTGCTGACCACGTCAGCGTCATACTTCAATTCGATGGTTTGGAATAACGTGCCGATAGGGCTTTCGGGCAGCTTCGAGATGCGCAGCGCGAAACTTCGCAGGCCATACGACGGCAAGGTCGTGACCAAGGCGCCGTCCTGCAGCGTCGCGTTCGCAATTCGCCGCTCTTGTCCATCGACTTCGCAGGCTTCCTCGATTCTCCCGTAAGTAGTCAACACGACTTTCTCCGCCGTGCGGCCCCAGAGTTCCTGTAGGCGGACGATCGTCCAGTCGTTGTCTTCGGCGAGCTTCATCGTGCGGAGATCGACCTGATCGGTGTTGAGACTGGCGAACGAAATCTGCGGTTTGTCCGCGATCGTCGGGGAAATAGGCTTCGTCGCGATAAACGCCTTCAACGGCTGATTCAATCGGCGGGCCATCCACTCGGTGCGGCCGGTCTGCCAGGTGCCGGGGTGGCTGTAGAGCGCGTAGGTCATCTCATGCTGCCCCCAGTCCTGGCTGTGCTGATCCATGTAGGACTTGCGCACGCCGGGCGTGTAGAGCAGCGTCAGGCGCAGCGTGTTGTCATTGGGTTTGTCGCTGCCATATTTGCTGTCTTCGAGAATGCTGACGCCGAATTGTCCGTCGTGGTCGGTCAGGTCGATCCATTCGTGGGCGGGCACTTCGTACTTGGTCGGCTCGTTGTTGCCGCGCTCGATCGTGCCCAGACCCCAGTTGTAGGTGGCCTTCGGATTGCTCGCGACCAGCGGGAAAGACGCCTTTAGCGCGCACTCGGTCGATTGCCAGTCGATTTCGGTCTTGAACTCGACGTAGCGGCCTGTGTCGCCGATGGCCAGGCGGATTTGCTGCTTGATGATGCTGTTGCGGGCGGCGCGTTCGACTTCGAGCGCGACGCGAAACGGCCCCGATTCGACGATCCGAAATTTGGCCGGCCCGCGCACCACGTCGATCGGCGGCTTCTGTCGATCGACCCAATCCATGTTCCATGCCGGCCACTCCCGCGGCTTCTCACGGGTAAAGACCAGTTGCGCCGGCGCGGCAAGGACTTCCTGCTTGAAGCGCTTGTCATAGATGCTGGTTACATCGCCGTCGTCATTGAGGCGGACGAGATAGTAGGAGTTCTCCAGTTCGCGCTCGGTGATGCGCAATGCTTGACCTTCGGCCTCTTTCGCCAAGAACTTCGGCTTTTCGTCGACTGTTCGATCGTCCGCGTCGACGCGATACGCAGTAAGGCTCACCGGCGGAAGACGGTCCACAAAGATCACGCGAAACGCCTGGATGCCATGAATCCGTTCACAGTGCACGCGCTTCTCGAACCCCAGCAAGTCTGTGACGCGCACACCGGATACCGTGCGTCCGATGATGCGGGTATCCAATTCAAACGTGATGAGTTCCTCGCGTTCGATCGCCAGCGGGTTATAGACGATCAGGTTCGCCTCCGCCCCGGGATAACCAAGGCCGCGCGCCGCCGCCCCGACCGAGTCCTGCAAGACTTCGGCGAAGCCGTTGAGCGCGACGATCTCGTCGTTCCACGAATAGCGATAGGCCCGCGGAATGCTCGTCCCCGGCAGGATGTCATGCATCTGATTCGCGAGGACGCGCACCCAGCTCTTGTAGAGCTTCTCACGCGGATAGGTCGCCGTGCCGAGCCAGTGGGCGGCGACGGCCATGCGCTCCGCTGCGTCGGCCAGGTTCTCGTTTTTACGGTTCCAGCGCTTCATGTAGGCCTGCGACGTGAGCGTGCCGGCGGAGTGCTCGGTCAGCAGCAGATCGCCGCTGTAGCGCGGCAGACCGGCGCGCATCGCCGGCGTGATGTCTTTGAACAGCTGGTCGCTCGACGTGAGCGCGACGCGCACGCGATCGGCGGGTTGGGTGGCCATGTCAGGTTGAGGCGGCGCGGATGGGCTGGGCGCTGCGCTTGCGCCGGTCGTCGTGGTTTGGTCTTTCCCTTCGTCGCTTCGTCGCTGCGTCGCTTCGTCGCTGGTTTTCGGCTTCGCTTCGTCGCTGGTTTGGGCCGAGTCGGCGGCGCGCTGATCCGCGGGATTGGCGCCCGCTTCGAATCGCTCCCTTACGGTCGCGGCTCTGCTTACGGTCGCGGCTCGGTTTGACGCGCTCGCCAGATAATTCGCAATGTCCTCCGCCTTCGGCGCGCCGCCCTGGTCGCCGACGCCGTAGTAGTGATAGTCGGCCCAGACGCCGTATTTCTGGCCGTTGGCGTTGACGCGTGCGACCCACTGCGGGTTGGTGTCCACCGGGCCGGCGATCGCGCCGACATAGGGGCCGGGGTCGAACGCCGCGATCACGCCGTTGCGATCCGGTCCTTCCCATACGCCGATTTTGAATGGTATGCCGACCGCCGAGCCCCACGTCAGCTTCTGCGTGCTGAAGCCTTTCAGCCCGCAGTGCGCCCAGATCGACGGCATGCTCGCCGGAAAGCCGAAGCAATCAGGCAGCATGAAATCGACGCTCTCTTTCCCAAACTCGCGCCGGAAGAATTGATTGCCATAGAGCACCTGGCGGATGATCGACTCGGGCGAGGGCACGTTGACGTCGCCTTCATCAACCGACGACCCGGAGACATGCCAGCGCCCCGCCGCGACGTATTCCTTCAGCTTGGCGTACAGCTCGGGGTAGTACTCTTTCATCATTTCATAGCGGACCGAGCCGGTGAAGTTGAAGACATAGCCGGGGAAGCGCTCGAAGCGGTCAAAGTTCTGCGTGAGCGTATCGTGGATGTATTGGTCGATCGTCGTGCAGAAATCCCAGCGCCACTGCGTATCGAGGTGGGCATAGCCGACGCAATACAGCACCTTCTCACGCGCCAGGTCAAACAACGGCGGATCTGCTGACGGCGGCGGCTGCGGGCCGGCCGGTTCGGCCGCGGTGCGGTCGGCGTGCGCCGGCGTCATGGCCGCGGCTCCGGCCAGCAGCGCCGCAAGCATTCGTATCACCGCGCCGCGTGGCGCTACCTTTCGATGTTGCCGGCGTGTGGAAGTCATGGACACTCCTGGGAGCGGCGAGCTGGGGCGACCGTCTGCGCCGCGGGCGCGAGATCGTGCTTGCTCGTTACAGAATCGTCTGCCTTGGTAGAGCCACGTCATGGAACGATCCATCGCCAAGCATGACGTTGGCGGCCGGACGTATCCTACTCGTGTCCGGACCTCGATCGATACCGCGCGCCAGCCGCTGAAATCGGCTGTAAATAGGGCGTGCCAGGCCGACGACGGGCCGCCAAACCCCAACCATTCGCAATTGTGCTCAACCATACGTTTGCCCCGCGCTTGAGTTCGACGACCCGAACAAACTTGGCGCCAACTGTGCGGGGGATGCAATCGCTTTCGACAAGTGGACGGAACGGGGCCGCGGCGGCCGCCAGTGCGTTGGATGTTCAGGGAACGCGACAAGCCAAACCTGCATTGTCCCTTGGTTGTAAGGTGGTCTCGTATCGGTCTTTTCCAGACACCTGTCAGGTTCGTATAACACATCAGCGGCGCCGTGCTTGGCCGATGGGCGATGGCGGGCGCCGAGAGCCTTCAATGTGGTAGAATCTGGATAGTCTTGCTGCTGGCGCGTCACGCTTTTGCTTTTGGAGACGCCGTGCTTGCGGGCGGCGTGCGGCCTGTCTGCCCCCGAGCCGAAAGACAAGCCGTGACGAGGTTTGAGCTGTCGCCGGTGTGCGTGGCGTAACTGCCGCGGTAAGGACCAAGCGATGGCCCTTCAAGGATCGGGTGAAACATGAACCGTACCTGGCTCCCTCATTCAACAGATCAATTGCTGAACCCACGGATGTCATTGGGTGCGCCAGCCGCGCGCGTTCCCGCGCACGGGGCGATCCGAGGCCGGCCCGCACGCACGCTTTTTGCGCTGCTCGCCGGTGGTGCGCTGCTCACATTGCTGACCGGTTGCCCTGGCAACATCGACGACTCCGGCGCGGGGGGCGCCGACCCGGATGGTCCGGGGCAGGTTGTGCCAGATGGCGACAAGCTTCCCCAGACGGCGCAACTGCGACGATTCACCTCGGGCGATGAACTTCTCGGATATCTCAAGGCGCAGATTCCCGTCTACGACCCGCAGCCGATCGACTTCTTCGATTTCTTCGGCGGCGGCGGGCGCGGTATGCCTGAGCCGCTGCCGGCGATCGGCGTCGCCGGCGCGATCCCCGCGACGAGCGACTCGACGGGTGGCGCGGGGCAAGGCGGAGACCGCGGCGTGACAGATTTTGCCGCCGAGGGTGGCGACGGGAGCGTCTTCAGCACGACCAACCAGCAGGAGGACGGTGTTGACGAGGCCGACGTGTTCAAAAGCGACGGGCGGCACTTCTATCTGGCGCGCGGCAATTCGCTGCGGATCATCCGAGCAGTGCCCGCGACCGATCTGGTTGAGCTGGGACGGCTCGTTATTGGCGAGCGTATTCATGCGTTCTATTTCGACGGCGATCGGCTGATCGTGCTCGCGACCAAAGACGATCAGGGCGACGGCATGTTCTACCGTACGCTGATCTGGCCGCCCTATGTGCCGAACGCCGGGCTTGTTGTCTATGCGGTGGACGTGTCCGATCGAACGGCGCCGCGCGTGACCGGGCGCGTTGAGCTGGACGGCGGGCTGGTCTCTTCAAGGCTGGTGAATGGGCGGCTTTTCCTCGTGCTTGCCATCAGCCCCAAAGTGCCCGAGTTGCCGACGCGCGAGAACGTCGAGCGGCTGTCGCTTGAAGAAATCATGCCCAAAATAGCCAGCAACGGCGGGACGTCGTATCTGGTGCCGGTCGAGAACTGGTATCAGCCCCCGCTGCCGAGCGGCTACAGCATGACCGCGCTGGTTACGCTGGCGGCGGACAACATCGAGAATGTGCTCGGCTCGGTCGCGGTGCTGGCCGGGGCGACGACGATCTATGCCACGACCAACACGGTCTACGTCACACAGCCGTTTGACCTGCCTAACTTCAACTGGAACCCGCAGACGGCGATTCACAAGTTCGCGATCGATGCGGGCGGCGTGCCGCGCTATCTCGCCAGCGGCGAAGTGCCGGGCCATCTGCTCAATCAGTTCTCGCTGAGCGAACACGATGGCGTGCTGCGCGTCGCGACGCACGTCTTCGAGTTCCCTGGAGACAATCGTCAGAATATAAGCAATGTCGGCGGCGGAACAGCGTTCACTGGCGCAGCGGGCAGCAGCAGCAGCGGCGGTGCGCCCGTCGCGACCGATCCCGACATGCCCGTGAGCAGCGACGTGGTCCGAACCGGCGACGATGCAATGATTTCGCCGCCCATCACGATCGATATTGCGCCATTCGTCCCGCCGGTGTCGAATGCTGTCTTTACGCTCGCCGAAAACGGCGAGAAGCTGGAAATTCTGGGGCGCGTGACGGGCATTGCCCGCGGCGAGTCGCTGCACGCCGCTCGTTTTCTCGGAACGCGTGGCTATCTCGTCACGTTCAAGAAGGTCGATCCGCTCTTTGTGCTCGACCTGAGCGACCCGCGCGCGCCGCGGTTGCTGGGCGAGTTGAAAGTGCCGGGCTTCTCCGATTATCTCCACCCGCTCGACGACACACACCTCATCGGCGTCGGCAAGTTCAGCGTGCCGTCGGAGTCGGGCGATTTCGACTGGTTCCAGGGCGTGCAGGTCTCGCTCTTTGACGTGAGCGATCCGCTGCGACCACGCGCCATCGAGCAACTTGAATTGGGCGGCCGCGGCAGCGAGGCCGAGGCGCTCCGTACGCATATGGGCTTCACCTTTCTTCCGCAGCGAAATTTGCTGGCGTTGCCGCTGGTGCTCACTACGCGCGCGGCGGCGCCGTGGGAATTCGGCCGCGTGAATTTCGACGGCGTGGTGGTCTGGAGCGTGGACAAGACGAGCGGATTTACCGAGCTGGCGCGCGTGTCGAATGTCGCGCCGCTGGCCAGCGATGGTTTCATGTTCGGCTTCGCCGGTGAATGGCGACGGGCGGCGTTGATTGACGATTCGGTCTATGCGGCAATGGCCGACGGCGTGAACGCCGCCAGCCTGGCGACGGCGACGCCGGCCGATTCGCTGCTGTTGGAGTCGATCGCGGGCGAGACGGTTTTGCGTCCGTGGGATGTCCCGGTCGTGTTCAGTCGGTAGTGAGGCGAGGCGCCGCGCGCTGAGCCGGCGGCCAAGCTGGAATTACGAATAGCGCGTAGCGAGTAGCGAAGAACGAATTGAAGCCGCCAAGCGTCGAGGAATAGGCGGACCGCTGACCTTTTGATCTGAATTGGTTCGACGCTTGGTGCTTTTGACCTTCGGCCTTCCGTGGCCGACGGCTTGTGGCGCCAATCCAAAACTCCCGCCCGACCCGGCGTCGGGCACGGAGTCCCGACGCTACAGATTGCCAGAACCCGCCGAAACAACTACATCCTGCAGAAATAAGCGCCAAACCCCCACCCATTATCACTTTATCACTTTATCACGTTATCACTCTTTTCCTTCCCACCTTCACACGCTAGTGTTCCGTCAAGTTTGAATTTTCGGATGAAGCGGAAAAGGGCTTGGCGTCACGGCGTGAAATATGTGCCTTTGTTTGTTGTGGGACGCACGGGCCGGAGGCCCATGCTACCCTCGTTTCGAACCCGCAAATTCAAGTGTGACGAAGCACTAGAGATAGCGGTCAAACCACGCGACGATCCGCCGCAGCCGCTCGGCGCGGTTTTGCGGGCGGCCGGTGCGGGACATGCCGTGTGATTCGCCTTCGTAACGAATGTACTCGACCGTCTTGCCGAGGCCCTTGAGCAGCGTGAAGAGCTGATCGGCCTGTTCGATCGGGCAGCGGTGATCCTCCTCTTGATGCTCGATCAGCAGCGGCGTCGTTACGTTGCGCAGATGCGAGAGTGGGCTTTGCCGGCGAGAGCGCGGCAGCGCCGTCCACGGCATGTCGCCAAAATCCTTGCGGAATTCCCAGCCATAGTCGCTCGTGCCGAACATCGAGTCGAACGTGTTCAGGCCGCGCTGGGTCACTGCGGCCTTGAACCGGTCGGTGTGGCCGATCAGCCAACTGGTCATGTAGCCGCCGTACGAGCCGCCCGTGACGCCGACGCGCCGCGGATCGACGAAGCGCCGGGTGCAGAGCCAGTCGGCCACGCGCATGACATCCTTGTAATCGAGATTGCCCCAGTCGCAGTGTATGCAGCGCTGATACTCGATGCCATAGCCGGCGCTGCCGCGCGGGTTCGCGAAACAGACCACGTAGCCGCGCGCCGCGAGGAACTGCATCTCGTGAAACATCGCGTGGCCATACTGCGTATGCGGGCCGCCATGTATCTGCAGGATCGCCGGATAGCGCCGCCCCGCGCGGAAGCCCACCGGCTTCATGACCCAGCCGGCGACGGTCGCGGCGCCGCTGCGCACGGTGAATGGCTCGGGCGTGGTCAGCTCGACCCGGCTCAGCGCGGCGGCATTGACATCCGAGACGCGCCGCGTGCCGCCGGCCAAGCCTGCGCCTGCCGGGCTTGCGCCGGACGCGGCGACGAGGCCGCTGCCGGTGATCGCGCGCCGCGCAGGCGAAGGTGCAGGCGTGACTGCGCCCGCGCCGGCATCGATCGTCGGTTGATCGAGCGTATACACGTCGCCGGGATTGGTCTGCGTGCCGGCGCAGAAGATGATTTCCGCCGCGGCTGCGTCGTCGGCGTCGCGCGGCGGCGGACCATTGCGCGTGCGGATCGACGGGTAGCTCGATGTTCCATGCAACCAGTAGACATTCACGTCGCCGCGGACGAGTGGATGCGCGCTCGTGTCGTCGATTGCCTGCGTATAGACATGCACCGCGCCGGCATCGCTGACGAGAAAGGTGACGCGGCGGCTGTCCGCCGACCAGACCGGCGGCACGCCCTCAAAGGGCAGGCCGGCGGTGTCTCCGAGCGTCAGGTTGCTGCAGTGATTGTCGATTTGCCTGGCGAGCACGCGCGGCACGGCGCCGCTGGCGGGGATCAAACAAATCTGCTTGAGGTGCATCCAGCCTTCGCCGGGTTTGGCCAGATCGCCGATGAATGCGATCCAGCGGCCATCGGGCGACCAGGCGTGCCCCGCGCACCAGCCATGCACATGCGTGAGCTTGCGCGGAGCGGCTCGTCCGCCGCCGGCGGGCACGACGTAGATGTCGGCGTTTTCCACGTCGTTGTCAGGATCGGCGACGCGATTGGAGACAAACGAGACCAGCCGGCCATCGGGGCTGAAGCGCGGCTCCGTATCGTCATAGTTGCCGCGCGTGAGTTGTTTCGGCCGGCCTTCGCCGTCGGCGCGTGTGATCCAGATGTGCTTGTAATGGCCATTCCACCAGCCGGCGCCGTCGAGCTTGTGGCGAAGGCGCGTGATGTGCTTGTATTGCGGACGTTTGCGCAGCTCGTCGTGCCGGCCGTCGCGCTCGAGCAACTCGCGGTCGGAGAGAGGTTGATAGGCGTAGGCGATGCGCCGGCCGTCGGGCGACCAGGCGAAATCACTGATGCTGCCGTCGCGATCGGTCAGCCGGCGCGGTTCGCCGCCGTCGAGCGGTAGGACGTAGATGGCCGCGACCTTCTCGCGTGTGGAGATAAAGGCCAATCGCGTTCCGTCGGGCGAAAAGCGCGGCCCTGTGTCGGCGTGCGGGCCATCCGTCAGAGGGCGGACGTTGCCGGTGGAGACGTCGGCCAGCATGAGTTGGCAGTAATTCTTGTTCTCACGCTCATCGAGGCGTTTCAGTTCAAACACAACCCGGCGGCCGTCAGGAGCGAGCATCGCGCGGCCGACGAGCTTCAGTTGAAAAAGGTCTTCGATGCGGAGAGGGCGTCTCTTTGCCATGCGGGGCCTCGTCGTGGTCGAATATCCGGGCCGGCCATGCCGCCAGACCGGCGGGCATTATCAGCGAGATCGCCGTTCGAACAACCCCGGTGAAGGTCCGCCGGGCAGCGGCGCTACGTTATTCCGCGATTGGGTGATTTGGATCAAGGGGACCATGGGGCATGAGCGTGTGAAGATCAGGGAGCGCATGGGCTACCGGCCCGTGCGCAACATGAGCGCGGCGCCGGTTCATGCCGAGCGCTGCTGAGCGCGGAATGGGTTGATGCCGACGGAAGCAGCACATGCCGTGCCACTGCCGCACTGAAGTGCCTTGCAGTGACACGGCATGTGATCAAGGCCCCGGGCCGTGAATGAAACTCCGCATCCCGGCCATCGTCGCAGCTCCGGAGCCAAGCCGGCCGCACGAACGCCCAGAGCCGCGAAGTCGTCGAGCGAGGGTCTTGGAACACCCAAGGGGGTTCACGCCCTCAGTCGCATTCATGTAAAATGGGGGAAAGGTCGAACAGGGTCAATGAAATCTTCCCCCCTAAAGAGGGGGGATGTCTGTCCATCAACGGCGATGGTCCACCGATGACGAATTCACGCTCCGGACTGGTGCGCGCGGCAGATGCCGCCGAGATCGTACAACTCGCCCATGATTTGCAGGACATGCCGCTGGATATCGCGGTGCGAGACGCGCATCTGCTGCGTTCGCTTTGCGCGATCTTTTCCTGCCGTGTGACGTTTCTGGCGATTGTGCGCGTGCAGGAGAATGGCCTGCTTTCGTTCCTTCATCATGCCATGGGGGGAGATCTTGACCCGGACGGCGCGCGCTATTTGCACGCCTACGCCCACGAGAGTCACGTTCAGGATCCGCTCGCGCGGGTGTTGGCCCAGTGCCCGTCCGACGCGCGCATCTATCGTCGGGTCGAGATCATCAATGATTCCAATTGGTATCGGCTCAATCATTACAACGAAGTCGCGAAGATCATGGGAATCGATGATCGGATGTACGCCTGCTTTCCGTTTGATCGCGACAACGGCATCGTCGGGGTGGGCCTGCATCGGTCCGTCGATTCCGCACGATTCGGCCGCCGGGAGGTGAACACGGCGCGTTTGCTGGCGGCTCCGTTGATCGGCCTGGCGCGGCTGGCGACGCAGCCGCTGCCCAGCCCGCCGGCGGAAGCGCTCACGCCGCGCCTGCGCGACGTGCTGTGGCGCTTTCAGCTCGGCGATTCGGAAAAGCAGGCGGCGGCCGCGCTGGGCATCCGCCTCAGCACGCTGCACGGCTATGCCAAAGAGTTGTATCGACGGATGGGCGTTTCCTCTCGCAGCGAGTTGCTGGCGGCATGTCTGCGCGCGGCCGCCGGGATGAATGATGCCGCCGGCAGATCGACACAACGCTGATCGGCTTGTGGCGCGGAAATTCCGCGGTGACCTCCGTGGTTTTCGGGCAGCTTGCATCGGCAGGGTCGGCGCCGTCTGCATCAGCGCCATGCGTTGTCCTGGTTCCTGACGCAATCCAAGCGGCTTGATTCGCCCGTCAACGTGAATGGATTCGTCGGTCTGGCGCTCCAAGTCGCAATTCATGTTCAGTACGCCTCAGCGTGAACCGATGCATAGGCGCTCCTGAAACCGGTTCCATCCCGCAAGACAACGACCGTTTCCCGATATGACGTGAGATTTTTATTGACCCGGTCGTCGCCGATCGGCTACGCTCGGTTTCGTGCCGCTCTGCCCGATCGGGTCTTGATCCTGCATGACCGCGGCGCTGTGGATTGGGCCTAACGAGGTAACCGGTCGCGCCGCAGTACGGCAACTCGCCGAGCAAGGCCGACCGCCATCACCTAGATCATGAGGGAACATGCCATGTTGAATCGATGCCTGTTGACGGTCTTTCTGTCCGCGGCTTTCACTCGGATCGCGTCAGCCGGTGACGTGCTGGGCGACTCCGACTGCGGCGGCGCGGTTGATTTCGACGACATCAATTGCTTTGTCGCCGCGCTCGTGAGTGAGTCAGCCTGGAGCGGATGCGGCGGCACACCGGGTTGCAGCTATCTCGGCGTGAATGACATCAATCGCGACGGTCTGGTCACATTTGATGACATTGCAGGATTCGTCGAGTGTCTGGCGCTTGGTGGCTGCACGCCCCCGCCGATCATCATTGATGCCGAATTGGCCGGGCGCAGCCTGACGACCTATCCATTCTTCGATTTTGTGCTGGCGATTCAGCGGAATGCGGCGGTCGAGGTCGCGGTCGATCCGTTGCGCTTCCCCGAGGCTGCGGGCACGACCGCGCGCATCTACGTCGTGGCCAACAAGACCGCGGCGCAGTGGGCGCTCGATAACACGCTGACCGACGTGACCGCCGGCGGATTTCTGCCGGTCTCGATCACGGCGACCGGCGTCGAGGCCAATCGCTTCACGGTCGCCGCCGCCGCTGAACTGGCCAGCGACGCGGGCGTGAATCTGGGCGTGGCCTATGACGTGGTGGTCGATCTCAACGAAAACGGCCAGCTCGATGGCGGCGACCTGATCGACGGTCGCGGCGACATCGGCGCGTTCTATTACGTGAAAGACCTTACGCTCAATGGCCCGCGCCCGACCAGCACCGGCCTGCCCTATTCCGTCGGCGCGTCGATGGGTTTGCCCGTCGGCTTTCAGAACCAGGTCACGGTTTGGCCGACCGACATCCAGCCGGGTGAATTGTTGCCGCTGGTTGTGATCAGCCACGGCAACGGCCATGACTATCGCTGGTACGACTTTGTGCAGCGCCACCTGGCCTCGCATGGCTATATCGCCATGGCGCATCAGAACAACACGCAAGCCGGCATTCAGGTTTGCTCGCTGCATACCTGTCAGCACACCGACGCGATCCTCGACGTGCAGGATACGGTGCCCGCGCTCGCGGCGATCAACGGCCACATCGACAGCTCGCGCATCGTCTGGATCGGCCACAGCCGCGGCGGCGAGGGCGTGGCGCGCGCGTATGATCGCATCGTCGCGCCGTCGTCGATGGCGGATCGCTACACGCCGACGTTCTACACTGCCGCCGACATCCGGCTCGTATCGAGCATCGCTCCGACCGATTTTCTGGGCGGCGCCGACTCCAACCCGCAGGATGTCAACTATCACCTGCTTTATGGCGCTGCCGACGGCGACGTGACCGGCGGCCCGGATAGCGACATCGCCGACGGCTACAACATCTATGAGCGCGCCAGCGGCCTGCGTCAAACGACCTACGTGCACGGGGCCGACCACAATGATTTCAATTGCTGCGGGTTTGAGGATTTCGCCGGGCCGGCCGGCACAGCCATCGGGCGCACCGCGGCGCAACGCATCGCCCGCGCGCAGTGGCTGGCGATGATCAATTTCTACCTGCGCCCGGGCCAGAACGTCGCAATGCGCGATTACATCTGGCGGCAATATGAGAACCTGCGACCCGTGGGTGTGCCGGCGACGGTCGGGACGGCCCCGGTCGTCGTCAATCAGGAGTACAAGCTGGCGCCTGGTGCGCTGAAATATGTGATCGACGACTATCAGACGGCCACCGCGCTTGGCGCGGCCAGCTCAGGCGCGACCGTCGTCAGCGACGTGCAAAATCTGGTCGAAGCCGTGCTCGCCGATCTCGATGGCGTTTTCACCTGGTCGCCGGCCGACCCGATGAACGGCATGTCGCGGGCGCGCACGACCGGTCCGGTGCTCGACACGACGCGCGGCGCGGTCTTTGATCACTCCGTGGGCGTGAATCGGTTTATCGAGTGGCAGCTATTGCCGGGAACGCGTGATCTTTCGGGGTATGTCTACCTGTCGTTCCGCGCGTGCCAGGGAACCCGCCACCCCGAGACGGTCGCCGTACTGGGCGATCAGACGTTCACCGTCACGCTGCGCGACGGCGCGGGCAGCACCAGTTCGATCAACATCGGCGCGTATGGCGGCGGACTCGAGGAGCCGTATCAGCGCGGCGGAGCGGGCGTCGGACTCGGCTGGCAGAACGAATTTGAGACGATTCGCATTCGGCTGTCCGATTTTCGGGCCAACGGGCGCACGCTGAATCTCGGCGATGTTGCCGCGGTGCGGTTTGACTTCGGCGCGAGCTTTGGCACGGCTCAGGGCCGGATCGCGGTTGATGATGTCGAGGTGACGCGCGAATAGCCGCTGATGATCGATCAGGGCATGATGGATATATCTGTAGCGTCGGCCACGGAGGGCCGAACGCCGCCGCAGCGCCGCGCCCGTGAGGAAGCAGTCTTCGAACCGAACCGCGCCCGTCAGGAAGCGATTCAGATTCCGCAGCAGCCTGAAATCGTGATAGAGCGACGGAGCGACGCAGCTACGGAGAGGCGAAGCGAAATACAGCGCGACGCGAGCGCACGCCATAGCCGCGAGCAGCCAGTTACGCCCGGCGTGATTCCAACCACTCCCTCACGGTCGTGGCTCCGCCAGTCAGCGGCGCCGCGCCCGTCAGGAAGCGGACTTCGAACCGAACCGCGCCCGTCAGGAAGCGATTCAGATTCCGCAGCAGCCTGAAATCGTGATAGAGCGACGCAGCGACGAAGCGACGGAGCGACGCAGCTACGGAGAGGCGAAGCGAAATACAGCGCGACGCGAGCGCACGCCATAGCCGCGAGCAGCCAGTTACGCCCGGCGTGATTCCAACCACTCCCTCACGGTCGTGGCTCCGCCAGACATCTCGATTCCGTGCACATTCCACTCCCGAACTGCGTTTGTAGCGCGCTGCCGCGCGTCTTCCTCCTATGGGGCGTCTAAACACCGCCGTCCGATCATCGCTGCGCGGGGCGTTAGCGGGCGGTCGAACTGGTGTGCGGCTCTGGTGCAGCCGATGAATTGACGTGGCGGAAACCGCTGTTGCGGCCGGTTGTGGTGCTTTGGGCCGAGCTGGAAGAGTGCGCGGCGGGAATCGAATCGCTTCCTGACGGGCGCGGTTCGGTTGACGGGCGCGGTTCGGTTTACGGCGTGGTTGGGTTAGTGGGCGCGGGAATTGCGTGGGGACGGATTCTCGGAAGCAGAGTTTGCGGGCTTTTCGGTACTCAGCCCCCCGTGCTTTCGACACGATGAATAGCGGGGCTGTCGCGCTCCGTTGCGGCTTGCCGGCCGACGGTGCTCGTAGCGTGCGATAACCCCGGAAGGGACGCGAACGGTCGTGAGTAAGTCGGTGCGCGTCATCGTGGTGAATTCGGATGAAGACGCCGCGCCGGAGCTGCGCTCGCACTTGCTCGGCATCGAGGGGGTCAAGATCGTCGCCGAAATCGAGGAGCCGGCGCTCTTGCGGCAGGCGCTCGATCAGTTTCCCGCGGAAGTCTTGCTGGTCCATCTCGATCCGAATCCGAAGGGGATGATGGACGTGATCGCGCCGATTGTGGCGCCGCGCAAGGACGACCTGGTCGCGATCGCCATGACCGAAGATCGCGACGCCGGACTGGTCGTGCAGGCGATGCGCGCGGGCATGCGCGAGTTTCTCTGGAAGCCTTTTCCGCCGGAGCAGCTCTCCGAATTGCTGATGCGGCTGGGCAAAGAGATGCCCGCCAGCACGCGGCGGCTGGGGCGGCTGATTCCGATCATCGGCGCGTGCGGCGGGGTAGGGACGACGACGCTCGCGACAAATCTGGCGGTCGAGCTGGCGCAGCTTGATTCGTGGGATGGCACGGAGGGCGCGAAGCCGCGCGTGGCGGTGGTCGATCTCGATTTGCGCTTCGGACAGGTCGCGACGTATCTCGACGCCCAGGCCACGCACACGATCGCGGAATTGTGCGAATCTCCGGAACAGATCGAAGCTCAGATGGTCGAGCGCGTGATGGTGAAGCACCCGACGGGCGTGCACGTGCTGGCCCATCCGCATGATCTCGAGAGCGCTTCGCGCATCAGCGCCGGGCAGTGCGCCGGGGCGCTGGCGGCGCTGCAGGAACACTATGACTTTGTGGTGGTCGACGGGCCGGTGCGGTTCGATCCCTCGGCCCGCTACATCTTTGACATGACCGACATCTGTCTCGTCGTGTTGCAGTTGATCGTGCCGGCGGCGCGCAACGCCGATCGGTTGCTGAGCGAGCTGCGCCGCAGCGGCTACAACCTCGATCGCATCCGGCTGGTGTGCAATCGCTTTGGTCGTGAGGCGGGCTATCTGGAGCCGAATGACGTCGAGGCGACGCTGGGACGCAAACTGCATTGGACGCTCCCCGACGATTGGAAGACCAGCAGCACCGCGGTGAACGTCGGCGCGTCACTGTTTGAGTTGTCGCCGAAGGCGCGGCTGCGGCTGGCCTACCGCGATATGGCGCAGGCGCTGGCCAGTCCGCACGATGAGGCCGCGCCGCGCGAAGAGGCCGGCGGCAAGGGGCTGCTTTCGATTTTTGGAACGCGCAAGCCGGTGAACGCGTGAATCAGCGTCGGGCGCGCGGCTGATGCCGCCGCGCCGGTTTCGATGGAAGGAGTAGATGCATGGGTCTGTTTACCAAGAAGAGCGAAACGGCGACGGCCGCGCCGCCGCGCCCGGTCGTTCCGGCGGCGCCGACCGCCGCTACTCCACCGCCGGCGGCGCCTGCGAATGGTGAAGCGGCCGGTGGCGCCGCGACGAAAGCCCCCC
>CAYQLG010000053.1:0-29581 GCA_964418235.1 uncultured Planctomycetales bacterium | reverse complement strand
TTGTCGTGGGACGCACGGGCCGGAGGCCCATGCTACCCGCGTTTCGAACCCGCAAATTCAAGTGACGAAGCACTAGCGACTTGGTCGCCGTCAGCCCAGCCGTGCCGGCCTGGCATCCGGTTTCTGTGCGTCGAATCCGAGTTTTGGCCGGTTCGCAGGCGGGTCGCGTTGGCTCTCTGTGACCGACGGCGTATCTGTGCGTCGAGTCCGAGTGTTGGCCGAAGTTTCGCGGGCGAGGACGCCCCGCTACCCTCAGGTTCCGCCTCGAGGCGGACACCCTTGCCCGCCCTGGCGGTTCCGGTCATCACGGCCCGCAGAGGACTTCCACCTCCAACAATCACGACATGCCTGACAAACAAACATGCTTGGACGCACGGACCGGGGGCCCGTGCGTCCATCGAATCAAACCTGAAAAATGGAGTCTGGCAGTTCTCTAGCGGCGACGCCACAGCCCGAGCGCGCCCAGCAAGAGCAGACCGGCGCTGGCCGGTTCCGGCACGATCTCAAACGAGATGCGATAGACCGGCGTATCCGCGCGGAGCTGGCTGCTGAAGACATAGCCGGCCGGGGTTTGCAATCCGTCAAAGATGCTCAGATCGGCGAAGTCAAACTCGACGACGCCGTCATCCGCAATGCGATCGTCGTTGTTCGAGCCGACGATGAACGCCGCGCCGAAGGCGCCATCGACCTCGGAGCCGGCGTCCCAGATGTCGCTGGCGCGTTGCATGATGTTCGCGATCAGCAACTCTCCTGAAGGGCTGAAGAGCCGATACTGCGTGGGGGAGTCGTTGCCGATGAAGTAGTCATTGCTGGGTACGACCATCGAACCAAAGGTGAAATAAGGGTTGACCGCGGTGTCCACCGTAAAAATCGCCGAGGCTGTGCCGCCGGGCAAGAGCGGACCGGCCGGGCTGGGCACGATCGTGCCCAATGTCGCGGTCGGGTCGGCGGCGGCGAAGGCCGGGAACCAGTCGGCGCCGCTGCCGCCTTCGGCGATCGAAATGATCGGCGCGGTCGCGGTTGAGCCTAGATCGAACGAATCGTACACGCCGCCGTTGAAGCCGACGCGCAGCGGCGCGAAGGCGATGCTGTTCGCGGGCGATAGGTTCTGCACGGAGACGCGCAGCTCCACCAGTGTCGCCGACGCGACGGCGGGCAGAACGCCGACCGCCATGCCAATGCCGCAGAAACGCTGAATCGAACGCATTCGGTACTCCTCTCGTGGGGGAAATCGGTTTCGTGCGGTCCGGCCACGTCGCCGGCAACACGCACGGAGCGTCAAACCCTGCGGCCTGACGCGGGCCGCTGCGCGGGATGATTCCAAAGCTCCCCGCCGACCGCGCGGAGCCGGGCTGTGGCTACGCGCGTAACTGCTGCTGAATTGCAACATGGGCCAGGGGGCTTCAGAACGACGAGCGCCGCGCATCCGCCGTTACGGAAAATTGGTCGCGGAGATGCCCAGCGCCTTGCACGTGCGAATGATTTTTTTCGAATATCGAGCGATGCTGCAGCCAGAAATCAGCCACTGAAACCGCGCCCAGAACCGAACCGCGCCCGTAAGGAAGCGATTCGATGCGCGGCATGCCCAAGCGACATGCTTACACGACAAGCCGTACCGAGCGGCCAATCAGATCGCCCGCGTCTAGCCGATTCACGGCAAGCCGACCATCGCATGACGGTGCGCCGACCAGTTTTCTGACAGGCGGATGAATATCTCACGCCGCACAGGTCGCGGCGGTGGCAGCGAGGACTGGATCGAGACCCTGCGATGTGCCGGCTTTCAATGCGGCGCGAGTCGAAGCGCTTCCTTACGGGCGCGGTTCGGTTCGTTCACGGATCATCCGGCTGAGCCGCTCGCGCACGGCCGCGGGCATTTCCGCCCCTTGCTCGAGCAGCTTCAAATCCGCCGCGATCAAAGAACGAAGATAGCGCACCTGCTTTTTGAACCGATAGCAGCCCCGACAAATCAGCAGATGCAGCCGCAGGCCGGCCTGCTCCCCGCGCGAGAGCGGCTCATCCAACTCGCGCGTCAGCAAGCGGGTGTGTTCCTTGCAGGGCAGGTTAAGTACGCGAAAAAAATCTCGCAGATAAGCCATCATGGCCATGATTTCTCACCGTCGCCCAGGGCCTGCTCGAGGCAGCTTCGCAGGGCCGACCGGGCACGGTGCAGCCGTGTCCATAAGTTAGTCGCGGTCAATCCCAGATTCTTGCACACGTCCGCGCTGGATGCTCCGAGCAGCTCGCGCTGCCAGATCGCCTCGCGCTGCCCCGGCGGGAGCGCATCAATGCAGGCTCGCAAAATGTTCAGGTGGAGCAAACGCTCTTCCTCATCGTTATCGGCGCCGGGCCAGGCCTCCGGCACGCGGGCCCACGAGCCATTCTGCGCGAAGAGCGCCCGACAGCGATCGCAACCGCACGGCGCGTCCTCCGCCGACTCCGGCTCGCGGTGCAGCGTGCGGGCCGCGCGGCGGTAGTGGTCCGCGATTTTGTGCGCGGCGATCCCGAGCAGCCACGTGCGTTCCGACGATTGCCCGCCGAATCGCTCAAACGCCTCCAGCGCCGCGACGATCGTCTCTTGCACGACCTCTTCGGCGACCTCCGCCTTGCGCACCTTGGCCAGCACAAAACGCCAGAGCACGTCGCCATGTTCGCCGACCCAGCGCTGCGCCGCGGCGGCGCGCGCGTCTTTCCGCGTGGAGCCGCCGCCGCGGACGGGCGGATTCTGAATCCGATCTTCGGCTTCGGTCATTGTGTGCGATTGTATTCACGCGCTGCCAGCCGCGCGGCCGGATTTCGTCGCCAAATAGCTGAACGTGTTGCGGCGCTACAACCCGCGACGGTCGCGCGCAGACAGGTGTTGCAGCACGTTGTCCTGGCGCAACAGCAACAAACCGTTGAGCACGACCAGAACCGTGCTGCCCTCATGCCCGAGCACAGCCACCGGCAGGATCATCAGCCCGCTCAGCGTCAGCACCACAAGCAGCCCGATCGCCCCAAACGCGATCATCAGGCTCCGGCGGATCGTCTCGCGACAGTGCCGGGCCAGATGCACCGCCTCCGCCAGGCCGTGCAGGTTGTCGCGCAGCAACACCACGTCGGCGTTTTCGAGCGCGACATCGCTGCCGGCGCCGCCCATCGCGATGCCGACCGTGGCGGCGGCCAGCGCCGGGGCGTCGTTCACGCCGTCGCCGATCATGGCGATGCCCTCGGTCGCCTTGGCGAGCTTGTGAATCTGCGCGAGCTTGTCCTCTGGGCGCAGCCGCGCATACACCTCGCGAATCCCCAGTTGCTGGGCGACGTGGCGGGCCGGCTCGGCCTGATCGCCGGTGAGCAGCACCATGCGCTCCAGCCCCAGCTCACGTAATTGATGCAGCGCGTCGGACGCCTCCGGCCGAACCTGATCGGCCAGCGCGATCGACCCCCCGCGCCCATCGGCGCTATAGACCAGCACGCGCGTGCGACCGTCGGCGCGGTCGGCCCGTTGCAGCAGCTCCGCCGGCAGCGCGCGGCCGTGGCGCTCAAACAGCTCCGCCCGGCCAACGCCGATCCATGTGCCTTTGAGCTGGCCGCAGACGCCGAGGCCGGTATCGCTCTGAAAAGTCTCCAACTCTGCCAGGGCTAGGTCTCGTCCGGCGGCGTGAGCCACAATTGCGCGGGCGAGCGGATGCTGGCTGTGTGATTCGAGCGTGGCGGCCAGCGCCAGCAGGTCGTCGGCGGTGGTGCCGGGGAGCGGTTCAAGCGCGCTGACGGCGGGCTTGCCGAGCGTCAGAGTGCCGGTCTTGTCGAAAGCCAGCGCGGTCACGCCGGCCAGTCGCTCGATGTGCGAGCCGCCCTTGAAAAGCACGCCGTGCCTTGCGCCGCGCGTGACTGTCGCCAGCACCGCGACCGGCGACGCGAGCACAACGGCGCAGGGCGACGCCGCCACGAGCATGAGCATGGCGCGATAGAGCGCGGCCTGGGCGTCGCGCGCCTGCACGAGCACGCCCAGAAACACGATCACCGCCATGATCAGCACGCCCAGCACATAGGGCCCCTGCCAGCGTTCGATCAGGCGTTGCGCTCGGGCCTTCTGCTCTTGCGCGACTTCGACCAGGTGGACGATCCGCGCGAGCGTCGATTCGGCGGCGGGTCGCGTCATGCGCACGAGCAGCGAACCGGTGAGATTAATCGTGCCGGCGAAGACGGAATCGCCGGCGCGCTTGTCGATTGGGATCGATTCGCCGGTGACGACGGCTTCGTCGATCGCGCCGGCGCCGCTGATGATCTCGCCGTCGATGGGAAAGCGCTCACCGGGCAGCGCGCGGATCACGTCTCCGACGCGCAGCTCGTCCAGCCGCACCTCAAACGTGCGCTCCTGCTGTACGACGCGGGCCGTGTCCGGCCGCAGCTCGAGCAACGCGCTGATCGAGCGGCGTGTGCGCTGCACGGCGTAGGATTCGAGCGCGTCACTCAGCGAAAACAGAAAAAGCAGAACCAGCCCGTCGCCCCAGTGTCCCATGAACAGCGCCGCGAGCGCGACAATCACCATCAGAAAGTTGATCTCGAGCCGCCGCTCGAGCAGCGCGGTCGCGCCAAAGTAGGTCGCGCGGGCGGCCCCGAGCAGGTACGCCAGCGCCAGCAGCGTATAAGCCGCCGGCAGATATCCGCCGAGTTCGAGCAGCCAGCCGGCGATTCCGCATAGGCCGCACAGCCCGGCCGCGACAAGCCGGGCGCGCGGGTCAGCATCGGGGCGCAACAGCGCGAGCGCGCGGCGCCAGAGTGCGGGGTTTTCTTGAGCACCGGAAGTCAGCAGGTTAGCCAGCATGCTCGGCTACTCCCTTCTCGAGTGATCGTGCCGCACAGACACGCCCGGCCGGTCCGCGCCGCGACACCCTTCCCAGCGTCCGACCTGCGCACCGCACGAGCGCATGCCTATCTGTGTATATGGTAGGTTCATCCGCGTCGCGCCGCGCCCGTCAGCACAGCCGCGCGAATCAACTCCTCCGCGACCGATAGCAGAGCCGCGACCGTCAGGAAGCGTAATCCCTCGCCTCGACGGCCCAAACGGCTCAGCTTGCGGCTTGAAACCTCCCGCAGTGCCATCAGCTTCGCTCTTCCTACGGACACGGTATCTGGGCGAGACATGCCCAGCGCCGGGATAGCTCAGGCTCCATTCCCGCCGGCGACAAGCCGGAAGCCTGTCACCCCAGTGTCTTCCCACGCGTTCGACGCTACGCGCCGGCACGATACGAGGTCGGCACGCTTGCATGGACCGATACCGCCTATCATTCGCACGTGAGCACGATGCCCCCTCCATCACCTGCCGCCGCCCCGCGCAGCCCCAGCAATCGGCTGGGCCTCGACTACCGCCAACCACCGCAACGGCGCGTGGCGGGTCCGCTGGTCGATATCCATGCCCACGTGCGCTGCGGGCCAACGCTGCCGCTTTTTCTAGAGGTTGCGCGGATCTATGGCGTGGCGAAGATCGTGACGATGAGCCCGCTGGCCGACGTCGATGTGTTGCAGCGCGATTATCCCGGCTGGTTCGAGTTCAACGCCGTGCCGCAATGGCGGGCGTTTGGTCTGACAGCGGAGTTTCAAGCGGCGTGGATCAGCGACCTGACCGAGTTCCGCCGGCGCGGCGCGCGGCTGTGCAAATTCTGGATGGCGCCGCCGATGCGCGAGCGGCACGGCCTTACGCTGCAACATGAATTTCTGCGCCCGGTGATCGCGCACGCGCTCGATCTGGGCTACGAATTCATGGTGCACATCGCCGATCCATCGGCGTGGTTCGCGCCGGGCGCAAAGTACGCCGATGCCCGCGTATTTGGGACCAAGGCCGAGCAATATCCGGCCTTTGAGTGGTTCCTCGAGCACGTCGCGCCGCGCCGCGTGATCGGCGCGCATATGGGCGGCAACGTTGAGGATCCGGCGTTTCTGCATGCGCTGCTGCAGCGCCATGCCAATCTGCTGCTCGACAGCAGCGCTACGAAGTGGATCGTGCGCGAGGTCGCCGCGCGGCCGGCTGTTGTCCGTGACTTTATCATCAGCAACGCAGAGCGTGTGCTCTTTGGCAGCGACCTCGTGACCGACGACAAATACGACTTGGACCACTACGCCAGCCGCTGGTACGCCCATCAGATCATGTGGGAGACGGACTATCGCGGCGAAAGCCCGATCGACGACCCCGACGCACCTCAGCCGCCGCAACTCGCCGGAGTTGAACTGCCGCCGACGGTGCTCGAGCAGCTCTATCGCGGCAACGCGGCTCGTCTGGGCTTCCAGCCAACCGCGCCAACTGTAAGCGAGTGATAACGTGATAATTTGATTAGTCTCTTACGAACAAAATCGTGCGCAAAGCGCGCAGGATTTTTTTGCGCATGGCGAGTTGAAGCGTGATTTCCCGGTGTTTTCAGCACGTTCGGAGAGGCTCCAACGCGGCAAAAAACGATAGGGTCGCATGACCCGTTTGGTTCCGGCTATCCGGGTTAGGCAATACGCTTTTTGGAGTGGGAAGCGGAAGGTGGCGGGAGTTTCGCGAAACGAATCACAGCGTCACGCGAAAAAAAGCAGCGGTAGTGGTGAAGGAAGCCAGGGGTATACGGGGGGGAGAATCAGGAGCAGCAATACGGCTGGGCCTGAGGGGCACGGACGACCGTGCGGGTTATGCAAACGGTCGTCCATGCCGCCGGAGTGTGGAGGGCGCGGCTCAGGCCGCCCGCCGGATCGTCTCGTCAATTACGGTCGGCTCGGTGGTGTCGGCGTTTTCGACGGCGATAAAAGCCGAACGCAAGATGTACGCGTCGCAGCGCTCGACGCCGACCCACTGATTCACGCGGAAGTAGGTGCGGCTGCCACGCTCCCACAGGCGCTTGATCTCGAGCTGGCCGAGTGTAGCGCCGCCGAACGCGGCGGTGATCGCCTCGCGGCACGCCGCGGAGACGTGCAGTTCGCTCGACTCAAGCTCCTCGGTCCATTCGGTCAGGTTCGACGTCGCGGTCATGTTCATGCTCCTCTTCAGGAGGACGGTCATCCGTCCCGCCATATTCTTAGCGTTGCCAGAATCGATTTCTTGTTCGACATCTGTAAATTTTTTCCAAGCTTGTGCGGCACAATTTCGCGGTCGCGGCCGGCGGCGGCGTGGTGCAATCGCACAGCGTGTCCGAAGTCTCGTAATTCAAGCCACCTGCATACCGAGCCATGACAACCGCCGGACCGGGGGCGACTATTCCCGCCAGACTGCAGAAAATTGTCGTTGCGGCAGGCGGCGGCGGCTTTCCGCGGACTGCGCCGGGCCTGACGTGGCGCGGGGCCGATTTCGGACGAGCGGCAGCCGCTTGAACCTGCGTGCGGCGGAGCGCGACGCGCGCCCAGCGCCGCGCAGTTTTTGCAGCCGCGTAAATTGAGGCACGCCGGGCACGCCCGAATACCTCTATGGAAGGCCAGCCAAATTCGACGTCTGTCCGCAGATTTCTACGCCGGTCCGCCCCGGGAGGATGCTTCGGTTCGCAGCAAAGCCGGCGGCGTCGGTAGGCTGGAGGCGCGACGGGCATGGGCAGCGTGATCACGCCGGCCCCGCCGGCCCCGCCGGCGTCTGAACGCCGCCAACCACGGTCGGCAGCGTCCGCCGACTGCCGTGAGCCAAGGGCGAGCGGTTGACCCTTCCGTGTCCGCGACAAAACAGCTACGCTTCCGCCCGTTGTGAGCCGCGCCACACCGCGAGCCGCGCCTTCCGCCGCCGATCCGCCGACGACGGCGACCTGGCGGCACTTGCCGCTCTACGTCACGTTACGGCTGTGGATGTGGCTCGTGAGTTGTTTTCCGCTGGAAATGAACCGGCGAACGGCCCGTTGGCTGGGGTCTTTTTGGTGGGCGATTTCGCGCAAGCACCGTGAGCGGGCGCTGGGGCATTTGCGCTCGGCGCTGGGCGCCGAATACTCCGAGGCGCAACTCACCCGGATCGCGCGCGGCTCATTCCAGCATTTCGCGCAGCTTTACCTCGTCGAGTTGATCTTCACGCCGCGGGTCATGACGCTCTGGTCGTGGCAGCGCTATGTCGAGCTGGAGGACACCCGTCGCGCGATCGAAGCGTTGCTTACGCCGCGCGGCGCCCTGCTGATTACGCCGCACTTTGGAAATTATGAATTGATCGGCTTCACGCTTTGCCGGCTGGGGTTTCCGACTACGGCGATCATGCGGCCGCTCGACAACCCACTGGTGAATGCATTTCTGGTGCGGACGCGGGCGGCGGCGGGGTTGCGGCTGATTGATAAGAAGGGCGCCAGCGCTCAAGCGGGGCCGCTTTTGCAGGCGGGCGGCTTGCTGGGCTTCATCGGCGATCAGGACGCCGGTCGCAAGGCCATCTTTGCAGAGTTTTTTGGGATGCCGGCCTCGACCTATAAATCGATCGGCCTGCTCGCGATGAGCTATGAGGCGCCCATTATCGTCGGCGCGGCGATCCGCACCGGCGAGCGCTTTCACTATCGACTGGTGCTCGACCGGCTGATCGAACCGGAAGAATGGCAATCGCTCTCAGACCCGCTCACATGGATTACGCAGGAATTCAGCCGCGCCATGGAGCGCTGCGTGCGCCGCGCCCCGGAACAATATCTATGGCTGCACCGGCGCTGGAAACATCAGCCGCCGGCGCGCACCGCCGGGCGCGACGCGGCCCCTCCGGCCGAGGCCCCGAGCGCGACGGCCGCGCCCGCATCGCCATCGGCTGGGGCGCTCACCACGCCGTGATAGGCGCGCAGCCGCGCCGTGCCCGCCTCGCCAAAATACCGCCGCAGCAGCGCGATGTTGGCGTGCGGCATGTCGGCCAGAATCAACGCATCGATCACGTCTCCAAACGCCGGATCGATATTGAAGCCCAGCACTTTGGCGTTCATGCGCATGTATTGTCGCAACAGCACGGGAATGTGCCGCTGCTCGGCTTCCAACTCGGCGACGAGCTCATCGACGTGGGCGACATCCTGCACCGCGGTGGCCAGCAAGCTGGGATCGGCGTCCCGCAGGCGGGCCGGGCGCGGCGGCAGCTTGGCCTGCACCTGATCGGCCAGGTCGGAGCGCAGCCGACTGGTCTGGAGAAAAGCGAGCAGCAGGCTCTTGGTCAGTGATTGATACTCGTCGCTGATGCTGACCGCGCCGAAGATATAGCGATACTGCGGGCGCTCGGCGATGAAGTGCCCGACGCCCTTCCACAGCAACAGCAGGGCCGAATGGCTGCGCTGATACTCACTCACTACGAACGAACGGCCCAGCTCGATGCCCGGTGAAATTTGCTGCAATAGCGCGGGTGAATAGCGAAAAAGCGTCGCGGTGTAGAGGCCGCCCGGCCCGTGCGCCCGCAGGATTTCATCCGTCAGGCCCATGCGATAGGCCCCGGCCAGACGGCCCGCCACGTGATCCCACAAGATCAGGTGCAGGTAATAATCGTCGAAGCGGTCAAGGTCGCGCTCGCGCCCTACGCCCTCGCCGACCGAGCGGAACGTCAGCTCGCGCAGCCGGCCCAGTTCAAGCAGCGTCGTCGGGATCTGGCCGGCCCGCGCAAAGTAAACTTGAAACGCGCCGCCCCGCACAACCATTTGGCCGGGCGGCAACGCCGCCATCTCAGCGCGAATTTTCTCATCCGGTTGCGCCACGGCGACCGGCGGCAACGCGCGCCCCGCACCGCCCGGCGCCACCCGCCGAAGCGGCGCTTGAACGCTGCCCGGCGCGACCGAACCTTGAAGCCTCGATTGCGGCGAACCCGCCGAACCCGCCGCCGCATCCTCTCGCCGCCCGCGCAGCAGATACGTTCGAAAGCGCAGATAGCGGGTCAGCTCATCCGGCGATGAGTACTCCTGCAACCGTGCGGGGGTGATCGGGTTGCCCACGCGCACGCGCAACGGACGCCCATGTTTATTGAGCAGCTCGCGCGGCAAAAGCGCCGTGCGCAGCCGCGGATGCAACAGCCCCGCCAACTGGAAGAGCCAGCCGTTGCCGCCCTCAAAGTAGACCGGCATCACAGTCGCTGCGGACATCTGCACAATGCGCCCGACGGTTGAAATCCACGGCGAGTCGGTCACGCGCGGAGAACGCCAGGTCGCATGCGAAACTTCGCCGGCGGGGAACATGCCCAGCGCGCCGCCGTTGAAGACGTGCCGCATGGCGGCCTTGATGCCGGCGAGGTTGCGCACGGTCGCTTGTTCGCCGCCGAATGGATCGACGAGGAATGAGATCTCGGCGATCTCGGGGATCGCCCGCAGGAGATAATTCACAATCAGCCGGCCATCGGGGCGGACGCGCTCCATCAGCAACGCCAGCGCCAGCCCATCGATGCCGCCGTAGGGATGATTTGCGACGAACACGAGCGGACCGGTCTTGGGTATACGCGCGAGATCGGCGTCGCTGACGGTCAGGCTGACGCCGACCGACGCCAGGGCCAATTCGGCGAATGAGCGGCGCGGCGCGGCTGGCCGCATGGGCATGATGGGTGGGACTTCTTGGGTGAGCGGTGCCAGCTCGCCCAGGGAAGCTTGTTCGGCCAGACGAGCTTGAATCCAGTCATAACAGCGATTGAGCCGAGCCAGGCCGAGGGTGTGCTCACAAAGCCCCCGCGCCGCGGCGACGAGCGGACCGGTCAGCAGACCACGCGCATGCCAAGGCAGATCGAACGGCCGGCTCGCCGTGAACGAAGTATGCATGTGAAAGTCCTCGCCTACTCGGTTCAACGAACGTCATCGAAACCGCGCAACTCGACAAATCAGGCAAAGCGATCTATCCGCGTAACTCGAAAACCACGCATAGCGATTTAGCCGCGTTACGCCGAACAACCCACGCTAAACCCAAAATCGCGCCAACCCAATAAACCGTGCCAACCAATAATCCGCGCCAATCCAGCGAGATTATAGCAGACCGGCGCCGCCGCCGCCCGTGAACCGAACCACTCACAAACCGAACCGCGCCAGCGAACCGAACCGCGCCAGCGAACCGAACCGCGCCCGTGAGGAAGCGATTCGATTCCGGCGACGCCTCATCAACGCCAAACCACCCGCATCGATCCAGTCCGTCGCGAGCCAAAAAACACCCGCCGAAATTACGGTTATTCCCCCGCGCTGCATGGAGATCCTCCCACGCAGCACGGATGCCCCAACATCATCCCGGCTGCCGTCCGCGCTGCACGCGCCGCTCGACCGCGAGCAAGCGGCGACGCCCGGCGCGATGCGAATCGCCCCCTCACGGTCGCGGTTCGGTTCAAGCCGCACACACACGGACGCGAGCGTGCCAAGCCGCACGGAGGCTCAAGGCTTCTTTGAAATTCAAAGGTCCGCCAGGAAACGAAGACATGCTCAACTCCGGCGCTCGTTCACTCGCGCACCGGCGGTGGCGCTGATCTCTCGGCGAGCCGATGCGCCGCCATATCGAGAAAAACCGGATAGAGCGTCTTGACGGCCTGCCGGTATTTTTCGGTGTCGATTTTCTTGATGATGCCCGCGACCGGCAAAAAGTCCTCTTTCGAAACAACCGTTTGATCCGAGAGCAGCGATCGCCCCGCGAAGTGATATCCCGTCGCAGCGCGCTTCGTCACGCGCAGGATCGACCACTTCTCAATCGAGGCGACCTGTCGATACACGCTGACCCGAAAGCGAACGCGCAGCGCAATGTCCGCACCGATCTCTTCGATCAGTTCCTGCTCGACTTGCTCGATCGTGCGGCCGTCGTTTGTCCCGAGAATCAGGTCCGTGGCTCCCGCCGGCTCGAGCACCAGCAGCCGCGGCACGCCCACATCGGTGCCCGCGAGGTTGAACGCGTGCCCCAGATCAGCCTCGCCCGGTTTCCCGAGTCTGAAGTTCGTAAACGCCTTGGCGGAGCGAATCGAGTCGCTCGGAACGAGCTTCAGCCCCGCAGACTCCAGGCGTTCCACGAAATAGCGATGCATTTCGCTCGGCAGTTCCTTGCGGTAACTTTCATCGAATTCGATCCGGATTTTGCCGGTTCCAGCAGCGGACGCTGCGAAGCCGAGGGGGGTGAACTCGTGAATCACCACGACGGGCTGATTGTCGGCCAGCGTTTCGATTTTCTCGGTGACGTATTCAACTGCAAACTCAAGCAGCGCAACCTGCTGATAGCCTGCGGGCGGGAGCATGTCCGGCGGTTGCTCCCAATACGTGCCGGCGGCGGCCTTGACCTTGATCGGGTCGTTGAGATCGGCCTCGATGAGCTTCATCGCCTGTGGATGGCAGCCGCATCCGAGTGAAGCCAGAACAACGATCACGCTCACGAGAGTCAACATCCGTAGAGGCATTCATATTCTTTCTGTTCGTATTCATGTCGCGGGGAAGGATAATTGCAGTCCGAGCGTCTTCAGAATTTTTCTGTCGCTTGGCGGCGCCACGATCGAAAGGCGCCCAGCAGAGCCACGACCGTAAGGGAGTGGTTGGATCTTCCGTGAATCTCCACTTCCTGACGGTCGCGGCTCCGTGACAGACGACAAAATGTGAAAACGCTCGAATCCAGATGGGCAGACGACGAGTCTGCCCACTGGCCAACGATCGTCAAGAAGTTACACGCCGACGAGCTGCTTGCCCGGCGCGTGGCCGGCGCCCTGACCGTTCATCATCGCCGAGATGTCGATGCCCAGCTTCTTCGCGATGCGCGTGCCATAGTCGGCGTCGGCGCGGAAGAAGTGGCACAGCATCCGCTCCTGCACTTCCTTGCGGGCCTGACCCAGGCCGCCGGCGATGCGCGACGTCAGCCGGTCGCGGTGGGCCTCGTCAAACATGCGATAGAGATTGCCCGGCTGCGTGTAGTCGTCGTGATCGACGGTCGAGTCAAAGCGATCGACAATCACCTGGCCGAGGCTCCACGCCGGGTCTTTGAACGCCGGATTGGGCAGCGGGGCGCCGGCGTGCGAATTCGGCCAGTAGTTGGGCTTCGAGCCGTAATTCTGCGCGGTCGCCATCGCGCCGTCGCGCTGATAATTCATCACCGGGCACTTCGGCTTGTTGACCGGAATCTCGCGATAATTCACGCCGAGACGATGCAGGTGCGTGTCCTGATAGCTCATCAGGCGGGCCTGCAGCATCTTGTCCGGGCTGGGGCCGATGCCGGGCACGAGCGCGCTGGGGTTAAACGCGGCCTGCTCGACTTCGGCGAAGTAATTCTCCGGGTTGCGGTTCAGTTCAAACTCGCCGACTTCGATCAGCGGATACTCGGCATGAGGCCAGACCTTGGTCAGGTCAAACGGGTTCCAGCGGAAGGTCTCCGCCTGAGCCTGCGACATGACCTGGATCATCATCTTCCACTTCGGGAATTCCCGCCGCTCGATCGCGGCGAAGAGATCGCGCTGATGGGTCTCACGGTCGTCGCCGATCTTTTTGGCGGCTTCGTCATCCATCCAGTTCTTGATGCCCTGCTGCGTCTTGAAGTGAAACTTGCACCAGACGCGCTCGCCGGCGGCGTTGATCAGCGAATAGGTGTGGCTGCCATAGCCGTTGAGGTTGCGCAGGCTGGCGGGAATGCCGCGATCGCTGAAGAGGATCGTGACCTGGTGCAGCGCTTCCGGGCAGAGCGACCAGAAATCCCACTGCATGTCCATGTCGCGCAGGTTCGTCTTGGGGTGGCGCTTCTGTGTGTGAATGAACATCTGGAACTTGTACGGGTCGCGCACAAAGAAGACCGGAGTGTTGTTGCCGACCATGTCCCAGTTGCCCTCTTCGGTATAGAACTTCACCGCATAGCCGCGCACGTCGCGCTCGGCATCGGCGGCGCCGCGTTCGCCGGCGACCGTCGAAAAGCGGATGATCAGCTCGGTCTTCTTGCCGATCTTGTTGAGAAACGCGGCCCGCGTGTACTTGCTCACGTCTTTGGTGACGGTGAACGTGCCATACGCGCCGCTGCCCTTGGCGTGCACGACGCGCTCGGGGATGCGCTCGCGATTGAAGTGCTGCATCTGCTCGAGCAGTTGCACATCCTGCATGAGCACTGGTCCGCGCGGGCCGGCGGTCAGGGCCTGCTGCATGCCGATCGGGGCGCCATCGAGTGTGGTAAGCGTAGGATGCTGATCCGCTGCCATGAGAGAACTCCTTATCGAAGAGGCCGCTGGTGCGGGCCGGTCTGCGTTTCTACGCGATAGTGTAGTGGCTCCGGCGCGGTTCGTCAGTGATCCGGCGGACGGTTCAGCAGAACCGCATGGCGCGCAAAGCCGATGAAAACCGCGAAAACTGCGCGACCCCGCGGACAATGAAAGGAGCGACATGCATTCGCGTTGTCAACGCACGCCACCGTTGAGGCGCGCCCGATGAGGTGTCGCGCCTTTCGCCCGGCGGTTTAGGTCAACATCGAACCGACCACGCGCGCCGCGTTACCTCTCGATCGTTATGCGCGGCAGCGAGCCGCCCGAGGCGAGCGGGATCGGCCCGGCGTCGGGCGCGCGGCGCGGCTTGGTCGCGACCGGTCCGGTCGCGACCGGACCAGCCAGACGCGGCTCGTAAAGCAATTCGCCGATCAAGAGCAGCGGCAGCAGCCAGACCCAGTTGCTGGCCGCGCCAGTCGCGCCGGCCAGCAGCACGCCCGCCGCGATCACGAGCATCGCCCCGGCAACGACGCCGGGGTGCTGCGGCCGACCGATGAAGATGGCCAGCGCCAACCCGAGAGCCAGCACGATGACGGCGCCCTTGGCGAGCCGTCGCACCAGCTCGATGCGTTCGGACATGCTGCCGCCGCCGCCGCTGCGCCACGCCGCCCAGGTGGAAGGCTGGGGCGCCGCCTCGGCTGGCGGGCCTAGCCAGACCGATTCGAGCATTGTGCGCAGCGCCATGCGTGCGCGCGTGGGAAAATCGACGGCGGCGTGACCCCGCTCGTACTCGCCGCGCAGCGCCGCGCGCTGCGTCTCGTCGACAATCGCGTCATCGCCGGCCAGCAACCAGCGCCACAGCGGCGCCAGCAGCGTGTTGTGCGCCGGCGGCTGGTCCTGGTTCACGGTGCGCTGCGCCGGACCTTCCGGCGAGAGGCTGACGTACTGCGCCGGGGTCACGCCTGCGGCGGCGAAACTGCGTTCTAAGTAAGGCCACGATGGCGTCGCAACTGCGGTCACGAGCGCGAGCAGCGCGGCCGCTCCGCCGAGCGTGCCGACCAGCGCCGCCAGGAGCGCCGGCAGGCTGCGCCGCGCGAAGAAAGCCAGCAGCGCCGGCAACCCCAGCCATGCCCACGACCACGCCGCTCCGGCGATAACGAGCATCGCCGGCGCCAGCCATGCGCCAACGCCGGGCACAAACAACACAGCCACGGACCAGCTCAGCAGCGCCGCCGGCACGAGCCACTCGACGTGCCCCAGACACTCGGTAATCGCCGGATGCACGCAGAGAATCGCGGCCATGGCCGCGCCAAACTCGGCCCCCGCGAGCCGCAACCCGCAGACATAGACCGCCAGCACGATCAGCAGCAGCGCGCCTCCCGCCGCCAGCGCCGGTGTCAGCGGGTGGAGCCGCGTGGGCCAATCGCGCTCACGCCAGGTCGCACGGTTGTCCCATGTCAGCGGCTGTACGTGGCCGTCGGCGTCGAACCAGCGCGGGTCGCCGAGCCGCGCCGCGCCGGCATAGAGCAGGTATACGAGCGGACTCTGACTCTGCGGCACTTCGGCCTCGCCATAGGGCAAACGCCCCGTCTTGGCCGTGTATACGCCGCCGACCAATCCATCCTTGCTCGCGGGCGAAAGCGTGGCGCCGACGATGTGTTCGGCGGCGACGCCCAACCCCGCCAGCAGCAACAAGAGCGCCCCGCCGCGCGACAGGTTGGGTTGCGCTGCCGGCCCCGGCCCGCGAAAGACCAGCCCGAGTCCGCGCACGAGCGCGAATAGCGCCAAGCCAACAAGCAGCCCGAGCGCCAGCGTGTTCGCACTGATAGGAATCGCACCCAGTGTGACCACCCCGCTCGCATCTCGCAGCAGGAAAACAAACGCGCTGAGCGCAAGCAGCGCCGCGGTTACGTTCCGCATCGAAAACAGCGCTGTGCCCTGCCAGCAAGCCAGCAACACCAACAGCGCCGCGACCCACGCCTGCGTGGGACCGCGCAACACCGGATGAAAGATCGCGGATAGATCGGTCGGCACGTCGGCGGGGGCGGTTGTTGGGATCTGATCGGCCTCTTCCGCGGCGCTGATGCCGGAGACATCCGCTGCGATCGGCGGCGAAGCCGTTGACGCCGCTGGTGATGGCGCCGCGATATTTGTCGAGGTGTTTAACGAAGAGCGCTCAGCGTCAGGCGCCGGCGGCGCCGCCACGCTTGCCGGGGCCGTCTCCGCCGTGCCCCCCGGCAAGGACGGTTCGTCTTGCGCCAGCGTCGAGCCGACGAAACATGCCAGGCCGAGCACGACCGCCGTGGCCAAGCCGAGTTTGGAATCGTACAGATGCGGCATCGGGAGCTCCCTGCGCAGCGGTGTTGAGTCTGGTGACGCCGACGATCAGAACGGCGTCGCCGCGTATTACACGCTGTGGGTATTCGCGATGCAAAGCGCGACCTTTTCAGAAAGAGCGTAATTCGACCAGAGGGCGGCCGCCGCGCCCGCGACCCCGGCTTGCCTTAACAATCTGTTAATAGAGAGTTCATATGCTCGTCAGCGACAGGAAAGCGCGCGGGCGCCTCCTGCCGGGTGAATGGAAATCATGACTTTTTTGGAGGTATTCATGTTGGAAAGGAAGATGTCGGCTCTGCTCGCCGGCGCGGCCCTGGCCGTCGCGGCGCAGGCCCAGCAGTTCACCGAGTTGCACGTCAACCCGATCGGCTCGGGCAACAACGGCCGCGAGTTCATCGAGATTCTCGCGACCCCGGGCTTTAACTTTAACGGCTATCGCATCATCATCATCGAAGGCGACGGAACCGGCGCCGGCACGGTCGATCAAAACATCAGTTTGGATGGCTTTGTCGCCGGGACGAATGGTCTGCTCCTCATCCGTGACAGCGCCACGGTGCTGACGCCGGCGCCCGATCCGGCGACGAGCGTGGTCATTCGCGATTTCAATCCGGACATCGAGAACGGCTCCAACACCTACCTGCTTGGCAGCGGCACTTTCGCATCTGTCGGCATCGACCTCGACACCAACAATGACGGCACCATCGATGCGCCGGTGGTCGGCTTTACCGTGACCGACGCCGTCGCCTTCACCGAGAACGCGCTCGATTCGCGCCAGTATGCCGACGACTTCGGCGGCACGAACCTCGGCGGGTTCGTCGGCTTCACGCCGGACGCGATCTATCGCGTGCTCAACAGCGATTGTACGACGACGCTGGCGTGGGTTGGCGGCGATCTGCAGGGCCTCGATCCGGGTCCGTACAACTTTGATGATGCCCGCTCGTTCGGGTTCATCCCGCTGACGCTTGAGGCCAGCGCAACCCTGCTAAGCCCGGGCAGCGCGAATGTCTGTCTGCCGCTGGGGGTCGCGGTTGGTGCGTGCTGCCTGCCGGGCCAGGTCTGCCGCATTCTGCCGGGCGACTATTGCACGACCGTGCTGGGTGGCACATATCAGGGCGACGGCACGTCGTGCTCGCCCAATCCGTGCGCGCCGCCGCCGGCAACGGGCGCGTGCTGCACGGTGGATGGCTGTGTGATTGCGACGCGCGATGAATGCACCGCGCTCGGCGGCGCCTATCAGGGCGACCGCACGGCTTGCACCCCCGATCCCTGCCCGACCCCGACAGGCGCGTGCTGCCTCGACGGCGGCTGCGAAGTGCTGACGGCATCGGCCTGTGCCGGTCGCGGCGGCCGCTATCTCGGTAACGGTCTGAGCTGCGCGGAGGTCGAGTGTGGCCGGCTCTCGGCGCCGTTCATCACCGAACTTCTGGCGAATCCGCCGGGATCGAATGACGGCAATGAAGCGATCGAGCTGCAAGCGCCGGCGGGCTTCCGCTTCAATGGTTACTCGCTGGTTGTGATCGATGGCGACCTCGGCACGGTTCCGCCGGCAGGCACGGTGGATGTTCGTCTTTCGCTTAATGGCGTGGTCGCCGGCGCCAACGGTCTGGTCCTGATTCGCGATTCATCGACGGTGTTGCTGCCGGCCCCAGATCCGGCCACGACGGTCGTCGTTGTTGAGACGTTGCCTGATATTGAGAATGGCGCGAACACGTACCTCCTCGGCTACGGCATTTTCCCCAGCGTCAGCACCGATCTCGACGCCAATGACGACGGCGCGATTGATGTGCCGGTGGCAACCTTCTTCGCGGTTGATTCGGTCAGCTACGTCAATGGTGATGAGCCGGGCGTCGAGTATGCGGATGACTTCGGTGGGACGTCGCTGGGCGACCTGGGCACCTATACGCCAGACAGCATCTATCGCATACTGAATTGCGCGGGCACCGCGCCGGAGACCGGCGTGGTCGGCCTGCCGGGCGGCTGGGCGGGCGCCGATCTGCTCGGCACGATTCCGGGGCCGTTCCTCTATGATCCGCTCGAGTTCTTCGGCTTTGGCGCGGTCGGTCTCGATCCGAGCTTGCGCTCACCCGATTTCGGCAGCGGAAACTATCGGAATTGTCCGGTCTGCCTGGAGGGCGACTCCAACGGCGACGGTCTGGTCGACTTCAACGACATCGACTGCTATGTGGCGGCGCTGGTTGGAGAAGCGACCTGGCAGACCTGCTCGTCCGCCCCGGATGCCGATTATCTCTGCCGCAACGACATCAACGATGACGGCGCGGTGAACTTCGACGACATCGACGGCATGGTGGCTTGCCTGGTGAGCGGCGTTTGCCCGTAACCGGAAATTGAGCCGCGCAGCTCGGGCCGCCTTGGTGCGATTGTGCCGCGGCTCAGCGTACGCATCGCAGCGCCGGTGCGAGACTATCTCGCACGGGCGCTGTTTGCGTTCGCACAAATCACTGCAACCTATTATGCGAATTGAGGTTAAATCAGATAATATCGGTCAGGCTGAAAACCATGAAATTATTAAGACTATCTTGACTCCATTAGGCGAATTCGGTTAATTTATAACTCATGGGAAAAGGTATCCCCTCGTTCACTCATCACTGGTCGCATTGGGAGAGTCTAATGAAGCGAATGGCATTGGCATCGGTCGCGTGCGGCATGCTCGCCGCCACCTCGTGGGCCCAGGTCGGCCCGGACGTCATCGTCGGCGATCTGCCGAACGTGCAGAAGTGGGGCTCGCTCGTCGTCGGCGCGGATACGATCACGGCGTATTCGGTCGGCACGACGTCGTGCAACTCCGGCACACAAACGTTGGATTGGTATCAGGAAAGCTCGCTCCACCCGGTGATCGCACAGACGATCTATCGCGTGTCGCCGAATGGCCGTCTCCAGCAAATCGGTATGGGCTATCTGAAGCACGGCTTCTGCGCCCTGCAGCAGTCGGTCTGTGGCGCGTGCACCCCGTTCTGCGGCGGCTGCTGCGTCGAGCTGGGCGTCGGTTGCTCGGACCCGTATTCGTCGAGCTTGAATGGCGATCAGGGCAACCTGGGACCGCACACCGACATCAACCCGTTCACGGGCGTCTTCCCCTGGCCGTTCACCAGCCGCTTCGCTACGGGCAACGTCATCTACAAACGCATTCAGGTCAACAACAACGACCTGAACCCGGCCCTCAACCCGGGCGCGCAGTACTTCACCGCCAGTCAGTATGTCGCCCGCGATGACGCCGCCTCAAACAATGCACTGAACAACTACTCGTATCGCCGCATTACGGTCGGCGCGCTGTCGGGCACCCCGGCCGGCTACGCACTGAACGTGCTCGGCGGCACCGTTCGCACCCAGACGCCGATTCAGGCGTGGGTAGCGCTGACCGGCCTGACGACCCCTCCGGGTCCGGCCGTCAACCTCCGCAACCTGGACGTCCCGGGCGAAGGCCGCTTCCAGATGGGCTATGCGGTCACCAGCCTGGGTGGCGGACAATGGCGCTACAACTACGCCGTGCTGAACATCAACAGCCACCGCGGCGGCCAGGCCTTCCGCGTGCCGGCGATCAACAGCGTCAACGTCATCAGCAGCTTCTTCCACGATGTGAACTATCACAGCCAGGGCGTTTCGGGCGTTCCGACGTACGACAACACGAACTGGGCCTTTACCAAGGTCGAGACCCCCAACGGTTTCGTCCAGTGGGCGGGCAGTGCTTTTGTGACCGGCCTGGAGAACGCGCTCCGCTGGGACACGACCTACACGTTTGAGTTCGTCGCCGATGCGCCGCCGGTCCCGGCGACCGTCACGCTGAATCTCTATCGCGCTGGTTCGCCGTCGAGCGTCACGGCTTCGGCCGTCGGCCCCCGCGCGGTCGGCGACATCAACTGCGATGGCATCGCCAACTTCGACGACATCACCCCGTTCGTCGAGTTGCTGACCGGCGCGGCCGGTTGCGATCGTCTGAATGGCGACACCGACTTTGACGGCGACGTCGACTTCGACGACATCACCGGCTTCGTCAACCGCCTGATCTAGTTCTCACGTTCAACCGCGCGCAAGCGCGACCGTTGAGCGCGAACGGACTCAATCCAACCGCTCGCTGCCTCGTGCAGCGGGCGGTTCTTTCTTATCCATGCTTACACTCAGCGTGGTCGCACGTGCATCAGGCAGCGCATGAGCGCAACCGGCGCTCCCGCTGACGCGGCGCCCCGTGCACGCCATCGGCCCGAATCAGTCGGTTTTTGCGATTCATCGCCCAGAACGTGCACCCAAGTCGGCGCATCCGGGTATTCTGCGCGAGCGTGATGCCATGGCTCGATGCGATTAACGGCGTGTTCTTCTGGCTGCTGGGGCTTTGTGTCGGCAGCTTTCTCAATGTCGTCATTTACCGCTTGCCGCGCGGCCTGCGCATCAATCAGCCGACCTGGTCGTTCTGCCCCGGCTGCCAGTCACGCATCCACTGGTGCGACAACATCCCGCTACTGAGTTGGCTTCGGCTGCGCGGGCGCTGCCGCGTCTGTGCGATGCCGATATCGTCTCAGTACCCACTGGTCGAGGGGCTGACCGGCCTGGCCTTTGTGCTCGTCTTTCACCTGCTCGCGCTGTCAGAATCTCACAGCGACATCAGCACGTTTCGCTGGGGCTGGCACGGGTTCCTCTTCGCGGCGTGGCTGGCGCTGGTCGCCTCGATGATCGTCTGCACCGCGACCGATCTGGAGAGCTACTCGATCGACGTGCGCGTGACCAATGTCGCCGTGCTGATCGGCATCATCCTGGCAGGGCTTTCCGCCTCACCGCCTGATTCCGGTGGCTTCGTGACAACGCCGCTCGCCGCCGGCGCGACGGCGGCGATGCTCGCTTATGGCGCCTTGCTGATGCGCGGAGAGCCGTTCGATGGCCCGGCGGCAAGTGACGCGGCAGCCGACGCATACAACGCGCCCATGAACGACGCTCTCGCTGCCGGCGATGGCCCGTCCTCCATGGCGAGCGGCGCAAGTGAATCAGCGCGCGATCACGCCAAGGTCGACAGCAGCGCCGCGCGTGAGGAGGCTCTGATCGCCGCTCCTCCACCCGCGCTAACAAGCCCAGTCGCCTCGGACGCCGTGGCGGCGGCGCTCCTTGAGCCGACACGCGAAGCCACAGCGCCGAACGCAGCTCCGCAATCGCCAAGCGACATGACAACCGGAGGTGCGCCGGCGACACAGCCGCTGGCGATCCGCGCGGCGCTGCTGATGACGGTCGCCCTGGCCGCGGCGCTGCTGATTCCGAGCGTGCCCTTCGCTGCGCCAGGCGCGTTGTTGTTGGGCTTATTGGTGATCGTATTGGCCGGCGCGCACACCACCGCGGCTGACGATCAGATCGCCGCGGTGATTGAAGAAGAGCGGCCCTTCGCGCGGCGCATCATCGTGGGCGAGCTGCTCTGGCTGGCGGGGCCGCTCGCGCTGGGGATCGTGGTGGCGGCGGCGGCGCATTATCTGCCGACGATCGCCCGCATCTGGGAAGGCGCCATGCTGTTCACGCCGCTGGCGGGGCACGCGCCGGCGGCCGGCATTGCGGGAGCGTTGATCGCCGCTGGCGTTGCCGCCGCCGCCGGCTGGGCCTTGCGGATCGGCTTCACGCTCTTGTTGGGGCGCGAGGCGTTTGGCACGGGTGATATCTTCATTCTGGCCGCGGCGGGCGCGACGATTGGGGCCGAGCTAGCGCTGCTGGGGCTGATCCTGGCGGTGGGGTTCGCGCTGCACGGCTGGTTGCTGAGTCTCTTGCTGAAGCGCGCCGCGATGATTCCATTCGGGCCTTGGTTGCTGCTAGGTTTTCTCGCGGCGCTCTGGCAGCATCGGCCCGCCCGCGCCGCGCTGCAGGTCTATCGAGGACACTTGCAGGCCGCCTGGGAACATCGGCCCGACCTGCTCGCGGTCATCGGCGGCTTGATGCTGGTAAGCACGGGCCTGGCGCTGCTGCTGTCGCGGGCGCTCCGCCGCGCGCTCGAGCCGCCCGCCCAAGCGGCGGCGCCGATCTCACATGCCGATGTGCCGATGACGGCCGACGCGGCGGCGACCCGCACAAGCCCTGATGTTGAAGTGATACCCAGGACAGAGGCCACACAATCACCAATAAGGTCAACGGCGAGGGATCGAGACACGGGGTGAGCATTCCTGCGCCGCCGAATCGCTCAATCGGGCTACACATCATGCATTCGCGGAGAGACAGCGCCGACGCATCATGCGCTGAGCATTCGCTACCAGCGCTCCCGATGCACCATGCTCTCCAGCGGCAAGCGGGTCTTGGTCAGTTTACCGTCGGCGGCATAGCCGACCGGCGCCACCAGCACAACCAAACCGCTCGCGGGAATCCCGAGAATTGCCCGCACACGGCTTTCATCAAAACCCTCCATCGGAACCGTCGCCAAGCCGGCTGCCTGCGCCGCCAGCATGAAGACCATCGCCGATAGCAGTGCCTGCTTGGCAAGCCAGTAACGCTTCTCCGCGACCGGTATGTTCGGCACCGGTCGGAACCGCCGCAAGAAAGGCGGCAACGCCCATTTCCAAAGCCAGCCGAGTCCCAACGGGCCGGGATCAAAGGCCAGCGGCACAAACTGCCGCAGCTTCCGCTCATACTCGGCGGAGATCGAGCCGGCGGATTTTTCCGCAGCGATCACGCGTTCAAAGTTGTTTTCCCACACGCGCCGGTCGCCGACGAAGATCACAACCGCGGGCGCCTCGCGCACCTGCGACTGTCCCATGCAGGCAGGCACAAGCCGCTCTTTGATAGCGGGGTCGGTCACGACGACGAAATGCGTCGGCTGCAGGTTGTAGCCGCTCGGCGCCCAGCGGGCCGCGTCGAGCAGGCGCGCGAGCACGCCTTCGGGCAAAGGCCGCGGATCGAAATGTCGCACGGCCCGGCGTTCGCGGACGAGCGTCTCGAATGCGTCGAGGTTCATGGATCATGGTAATAGGCGCGTAGCACGGTTCTGGCAAGCGTCACAGCGAATGCGATGAAATCTGAAAGCCCCAGCGCGTACTTCGGCGCGTTCCGATCGCAGCTTCGATCGCACTGTAGCGTCGGCCCTCCGTGGCCGACGGCGAATCTGCGGCGATACGCCGTTGGGCAGAGCCGCCCGGCACGACATGAAAAATGAAAACGCACGAATACTCCGTCAAACTTGAATTTTCGGATGAAGCGGAAAAGAGTTCCGTCGCTACGGTGTGAAATCAGTGCCATTGTTTGTGGCTCCTCGCTGTTCCGTGTGGGTGTAAGCTGGGGGATCAGTCCCACAAACCCCCTGAGATTTTTCGCTTTCGGTCCACCGGCAGTCAGGAGATGATGGGCGTCGAGGGAGGGCGGCCGGCCCGCGTGAGCCGGCCGGCGCGCCTGCCGTACGGGTTCTGTATTGGCGTCGGGTACGGCATCTCTCAGCTCGTTGATCTCCCCGATCGCCGGCAAGCTCGACTTCAAGCCGCCGGCGCTAGCGCAGGCTAACCACACGCAATAGCGAGCAGGCCATTAATCTACCGCGCATCCGCCCGCGAGCAGGCAGCCCACAAAGCCATCAATATCGTCGAAATCCACCTCGCCATCACTACTCATGTCGGCCAGGAGCCGGTCGCAAGCGGGATAAACGGCTGCATACGTCTCACGAGAAACGACCGCCAGAATGAACGGGTCGATGTCATCAAAATCGACTCGTCCGCTGCAATCGCAATCGCCCTGTGTGCTCAGCGGCGGCACGCCGAAGCGGATGTAGTCCCAGCGGGTCGTCTCCAGTCCGCGCCCGGCCCGCACGCCGAAGACCATTTGCGAATCTTCGGTCGGGTACGGCCCTGGCGATATGCCGGAATAGACAATTTGATCGTCGATTGTGAACGTGAAATTCCTGAAGTTCTTGATCTCGAGTCGGTAGCGGTGCGGCACGCCGGGTGCGATGTCGTAGAATCGTTCGAGCAGATCCGTGCCGATGTAGCGCACCCGATCCCGTGCGATCGTGAAATGAAATAGAATCCCGCGCATTCCACCTGCAACCAGCGAGGCCGGCGAAACCCCCGGAATCGCCTCGCGCGGGCCGTTCGTTTCCACGACCCATTCCAACGCGAAATGCGGCTGTCCGGCGAAATCCGCGAAGCCGCGACGGTAAAAATCGTCTTCGGGTATCACCGGCGGTGCAGGATCAAAAAGCTCCGCTTGCTCAACAAACCAGCCGTCTTCGACCCAACGGTCGGGCAGATGCAGTCGCGGGCTGCGGACCCAACCATCCTCTTCGGGAAAAGTGCTAGTCGCTTCGTACGAGACGACCTGAGCGCGGGCGATCACGAAGAGATAAAGTACGATTATCACGCAATGGAATTTTCGGGCATTTATTAATATCATCACGCACTCATCGTGGACGGAGGACGCCCTGCGCGTCAAGGCCATTTAATGAAAGGATCTTTCCATGAGTCCGCACACACTCCGAATTATCTTGCTGACCTTGTTGTTGGGAGCTATTCAGACTCAGTTGATGGCAGCCGGCCCAAGCACGGCTGTGTCGACGACTGTCGGAGGGAAAACGATTTGGCTCCGATTTGATAACCTCGATGACCAGCCGGAACTACTCGTTGACTTCGTCTGGGTTCCAACAGACCCGCCAGGAGTGACATTGCTTCGCGGCGACAACGGCGCGGGCACGATCTTTCAATGGCGCATCTGGTGCACCGATGACCAGTTGCGCGTGAACGAGGTCGACATCGGCACGATCTCCGCCGCCGGAAATTACAACTACGAAGTGAAAATCCAGAACCCCACCGACAACGGCCCCGGCGCGCGGAACCTCGCCGGCTGCAACCTGACGCCCGCTTCGGGTCAGTACGCGAACCTACTCGCAGGCTCGCACATCGCCGGCGACATGCTCGGAAATCTCACCGTGCAGCATGCCGGCCCCACCGGCGGCCAGGCCGCGCTCGTCATCGGCGGCAAGGTGAGCGTCAACAGCACGCTGACCGTTGCAACCCTGAATGCGCTCGACGTGGCGGGAAATTTCGAAGGTACGCTCTATGCAGCACCGGGCAGCCCGCCGGCAGGAACTAGGCTTAACACCAACCAGTTTCGGATTCGCGGCAATCTTGCGCCTACCGCCTCGATCACCCTGGGTGAAATCACTCCCTGGATGATTTCGGAGCCCTTTGTACAAATCGACGGAGATATTGAGCGAAGTGGAGATTTGCGTGGTCATCTAATGTTTAGAAACGGGATTCCTAACACCGCATCGGGACTTGGGTTTGTGGTGGACATCCTGGGACACAATCATGGAACGATTGATCTCGGTTGGACTCCGCAGCAGCCCGCACATGTTGGGATTGCCTCATATGGGGGACTAAGAATCAGAATGGGCGGCAGCGGAAATGTCAATAATGTCGGAATTCTGCAAGGATCGCTGTGGCTTTCTCAGAATGGATCATTCTCTGGCATCGCTACCATCCTGCGTGTCGAGGGACCTGGCGCGGCGACGCTGGAGGTATGGGGGCCGATATCAGGAACTTTGAATATTATTGAGGATATGAACGTGAGCCTCTATCACGTCGGAAATTTCGCCGGCCAAGGCGACATCACGGCGACGGGGAAAATACTTGTTGGTGGAAACGTTGGCGGCACTATTGGATCGAGTCAAATCGGCGCCAGCTTCGACGGACTCATTGAAGTTGGTGGAAACGTTAGCGGCGCCATTTTTGTTAACTCTAACGGCGTACACCACGGCAAGATTCACATCAAAGGCTCGCTCATTGACGGGCCTCTTCCTGAAGATATTTCTCTCGGAGGCACCTGGATAACGCCGGCAAATATCCTCTTCGACTACAATGGATATCAAGATGATGACGACTGGATCGGAGCGCCAAGCGGCGCTGTGATCGCGGTCAATGGCGCTCAATACAGAGAAAATTCTCCGTCTGTTCGCGTCTACGAAGTCACCTGTTGTCGCGGCGACATGAATAGCGACGCCGCCGTCAACTTTGATGACATCGCCGGTTTCACCGCGGCGCTCGTCAGCCAGGCCGCCTATGGCGCGGACTACCCCGGTCTCGACGGCAGTTGGCTCTTCCACGGCGATGTGAACGGCGACGCCGCCGTCGATTTCAACGACATCGATTCCTTCACCCGCCGGCTCGTCGGCGGCTGCTGTTCCGAGCTGGCCTGCTCCGGCGCGGCCTGTGACACTTGCATCGGCGACTGCACCGGCGTATCCACCGGCGGGGTCGCCGCGCTCTTCGGCTGGCTCAGCGCGGATGAAGCCTGGTCGGCGCGCGGCGTGGCGGAGCTGTACCGTGCGCACGTACCGCCGGCGCGGCGGACGTTCTTCGCGGAGCAACTCGCGCGGCTGGTCGGCGCGCTCGAGGATGCGGGGCGTGCGGCCAATTGCACCTGTTCGTTGTGGAACGCACGGGCCACAAACACGTGAACAGCCAAGAGCGAACGACGAATAGCGAATAACGAATCGCGGTTAGATCACTCCCTTCCCACTTTCCCACTTTTGCGCGACGCACGGGCCGACAGGCCCATGCGACGCTTGCTGCTAACCCGCAAATTCAAGTGTGGCGAAGCGCTAGCGCGCCGCGGACGCGCTGATCGTGCCGGCCGAGCGGCGGATCGCGGCCATGTCGAGATTCGCCCCAGGACAAGCGGTCTTATGCGTGACTTCGCCGTGGCCATATACGCTGCTGGGGTTGATGCCGGCTTCGCGACAGAGAAAGCGCACCAGCTCTCGCAGGGCGTAGGATTGCTTTGCGCTGGGCCGGGCGCGATCGAAGTCGCCGATCAGGCAGATGCCGATGCCGGCCTCGTTGAAATATCCGCCGGGTCGCCAGACGCCGAAGTATTTGCCGCTGCCGCTGGCGCAGTGCGCGCCTTGCTTCTGGGCGCGCCAGCGCGGGCCGACGTGCACCGCCCCATCGGGAAAATTCACGCCATTGCCCACGACGAAGTGGTAGCCCAGGCCATTCTCCCAACGCCGCACGCGACGGTGGTAATCATCCATGCCCTGCGGCGTGGCATTGGGGGCGGCGGAGTGATGCACGACGATCGTCCGCCAGCGCCCACGGCGAATGCCCCCGGCCGGCATCCATGAGGCTGGATCAAGCGGCACAAAAGCCGACTCTGGCGTCGGCTGCGGCACGGGCCGCGACGGCGCGGGCGCAGGCGCGACATAGGGCTTGGACTGCGGCGGAGGCGGAGGCGGCGTATAGATCGGCCGCACCGGCGGCAAACTGCGAATTTTCGAAGGCGGCTCCGGCGGCGCAGCGGCCGGACCCGGCGCTTCACACCCGGCCAGCCCCAGCAGCGCGCCGCCAATCACAAGCGCACGACCAATGCCCGGCCTTCGCCCCGCGTGCATCGCGCGAGCCATCTTCGCCGAATTCGGGTCGGCCTGAATGCTGTCAGACCCCAACATGAGCTGTATCCGCCGCGGAATTTGAGCAAACCATGCAATCCGTTGCATAGCCAAGCACCTTCCATGAAAGCAACTGACACGATTTCCGAGGCCAATATAGCCGGTTTCGATTTCCATGCAATCACGCCGGCAGATTCTGTCGACCATCGCGCGGACGCCGCCGCCGTTTTCGTGTCCACCTGGGCCGACCAAGCGACCGCCGCCGCGTGTGTACAACAGGCACGTTGGCACGATTGAATCCGTGCACCCGCGTGCGGGCGTCACAGCCGCTCACACGTGGCGCGTCGGGCTACAATTCAGGTGAACGCGGCGCGCCGGCGTCGCCGAATTGAGCATTGCCACACGAGAGACCCCCGTCATGATCAAAGCCTATGCCGCCGCTTCCGCGACCGCCGCCCTCCAGCCGTTCGAGTTTGACGCCGGTCCCTTGCGTCCCGATCAGGTCGAAATCCGCGTGGAAACATGCGGCATCTGCCACTCCGATCTGTCGATGAAGGAAAATGAGTGGGGCATGACGCAATATCCGTTCGTGCCCGGGCACGAGGCGGTCGGCGTGATTTCGGCCGTCGGCGGCGAGGTTCAAAGCCGCGCCGTCGGACAGCGCGTCGGACTGGGCTGGTTCGCGGGCAGTTGCCGGGGTTGTCCGCGCTGTCTGAGCGGCAATCACAATCTGTGTGCGAGCAACGAGCAGACGATCGTCGGTCGGCACGGCGCGTTTGCGTCGCATGTTCGCTGCCAGGCGCTCTGGGCGACGCCGCTGCCGGCCGGGCTTGACGCCGCCGGCGCAGGGCCGCTCTTCTGCGGCGGGATCACGGTTTTCAACCCGCTGGTGCAGTTCAACGTGCGCCCGCTTGATCGTGTCGGCGTGATCGGCATCGGCGGGTTGGGCCACCTGGCGCTGCAATTCCTGCGCGCGTGGGGCTGTGATGTGACGGCGTTCTCATCGACCGCGGGTAAAGCGGACGAGGCCAAGCGCTTGGGCGCACATCGCGTCGTCGACCCGCGCAGCGACGCCGACCTGACGACGATCGCCGGCTCGCTCGATTTCGTGATCTCAACGGCCAGTGCCGATCTGGACTGGGCGAAGATCATCGGCTGTCTGGCGCCGAAGGGCCGGCTGCATTTCGTGGGCGTGCCGCCCAGTCCGATCGCGCTGCACGCGTTCCCGCTGATCATCAACCAGATTTCGGTGTCGGCGACGCCGCTGGGCAGTCCCGACACGACCGCACGGATGCTCGAGTTTTGCGGGCGCCATCAGATCGCACCGGTGACGGAGTATTTCCCGCTCAGCCGCGCGAATGACGCGCTGGCCCATCTCAAGGCCGGCAAAGCGCGCTATCGCGTCGTCTTGAAAAATGATCTGTGATCACGCGCCGAACCGCGCCCGATACCGAACCGCGCCCGTCAGAGGCTGTCGAAATACTTGTCAAAATCAAGCTCGACAGCCCGCCGATCGCCTGGCTTGGCATCCAAACCCCAGGTCTGATGCTGCGCCAAGCATTCGGCGCGCCGTCGCCGGAGTTTTTCGACAGCCTCGTAAGGAAGCGATTCAGCGGCAACAGCGGCCTGAACAAATGAGCAAGCAACGGAGCAAAGCTGGCAAGCGCGCATCCTCTTCATTGATTCGCGCGTGTGACGTGCGGATCCGTGCCCTGCCACGATTTTCTTGCACTCTCCGCCCCGTTCCGCCGTACGTAATTCGCTCAACGAGTGGTCTGTCACAGTTCACTTTTCGGGTTTGATGCGTGGGTAGCATGGGCCTCCGAGCCTGTGAATTTTTCGCCTTGACGCGAGTGGTATCT
>CAYQLG010000052.1:0-30083 GCA_964418235.1 uncultured Planctomycetales bacterium | reverse complement strand
CGCAGACGCTGGCGACGCGCTACGGCTACGCCGGCGGCTGGGGCTATGAGAGCGGTTTGGTGCGCGTGGCGGGCGCGAACCCGACATTGCCGGCGGTGACTCTGCAACACGTCGGCGAACGCTGGCTCGATCCGGCCAGCGGACGGTTTGTGCAGCGGGATCCGATTGGGATTGATGGTGGGCTTAACACATATTTGTATGTGTTAGCAAATCCACTGATAAATATTGATCCAACTGGTTTAGATATTGTAGTTGTTGGCGGAATTGGGCACGAGTGGATTAGCATTCAAGACCCATCGCGAGACGGATCGTGGTGGGATGTCCATTATTTTCCAACCCCATTGTGGAGCTTGTGTGCTCCAGGTACTGTCACTGTTACTCGCGTTGGTGCCCCACCAAGAGGAATGGGCTATTCGAGTAGTCCAGCCAACGACCTTTCAGCCCTAAATCGCGCCAATGAACTTCGAAGATCTCCTTATTACTATTGCATTCCCTTTGTTTGTTGTTATACGGTGACAAGCGAACTTCGTGATTTGGCAACTCCCGATCTCAGAGATCTTGGACGAAGGCGATTCGGAGGCCTTGAATAGCAATGCCACTTGCTGTAACAAGCATTCTGCTTGATTTGGTCGACGGACCAGCAGGTTTTATTATAGCTGAGCGTAGAATCGCGCATAGGCATTCGGAGATTATTTAATGGCGTCACTGCCAATATTGGCGCACAACAGGAATTTGTCTATTCTGCTATATCTGCTTAGTTTTTCCATGATTGCTGTATGCATGGATAGTTTTGTTCGCTTACTAACCACTGAGATCGCAATATCACTATATGTTGAGCATGGAACAACTGCTAACTTCGCCAGACATTATTTGCAAACTATAGGATGCTTTCTGCTTTCCGTTATTGCGTTACTAATATTTGTTACAATCATGTATGCACTACGTTATCTTAGGCTGCCTGTTGCAGTTGCATTAGTGACAATGCTTTGCGTGCATGGGATATTGGTATCGCGCGTCGCAGCTGCTGCCAACCTTTCTGCGATTCCGTCGCGGCGGTTCGCAATAACGTTTGCTGGCACGGAAGATGCAGAGTAAGCATCTCGTGTGCTGGAAAAATACGGCATGAGATTGTCACCTCGAATTAATCGCCTCGAAACGGATACTGGATTCGAGTACTTCATGTATATCTCAGCGGAGAGGATTTCTGCACAGGCCCAATTGTTGCTGCAAGAGGCTGGAGTTCCATTCGAATGCAGTTCGAGAGGATGAGTCTGACATCCCGTGTTCTGAGCTTCAGCACACTGGTCTACGATCTCGAATACACGTATGACCAGCTCGGCAATCGACTGCGGAAGATCGATCATGTGAATAGCCGCTCGACGGCGTATTGGTATGACACCGATTGGGACCTCGCCGCCGAGGCGTGGGTGGCCGACCCGGCTCGCGGCACGCCGCCGCCGAATGCAGGGCCAACCCATTCTGGCTCTCGTTGAGTATTCACAGGGGTGGAAACAGGCTTCCAGCCTGTTTCAGACAGGCAAGATGCCTGTCCCACCCTTGCATCTCGGCGATTGCTGACTGAATGCATTTGCCTTGCGCCGAATCACCTCATGACGGCGTTTCCGACGCGGTCCAACCGGCTGATCCAGTATCATGAATTCGGACCCGCCCCCGGCGGCGGGCAGCGGCTGGAGCGGACCGTGCGGTACGTGTACTACAAAACCGGCCACGCGGCGAATATCCTCGTCAAAGACGAGTGGCTCGGGACGGGCACGGCCCCCCTGCAGACGCGGTCTGGCGTTGTGGATTTAAGGGGGATTCTGTGCGTTTGGTCAAATCAAGATGCAGCCAGCCTGACAGTCCGGTGAATCAGTCCGCCTGAGCCAGTTTCGGCCCGTCTGGCGCTATCGGGAACGCGATCAATTACAGCCGAGATCGACTTTGGCGCCAAACTGCAAAGAACCGAAGAATCTATCCCCCCATCTATTCCGGTTGGCAACCTGCGCCGCAATTGCCGACTGAAAACCTGCGCCGCTTTACTGTTTGGAAGCCGCCGCCACATTTACCGTTTTTTCATCCGGCTCGCGATCACTGGTTGGAGACCGGCGCCACACAGTTTCTGGGCTAGGTTCCAAGCAGATGCGTCGCGGCCGCGCCGCTTTTGCGGCGGCGCATTTTTTACCCGGCGGTAAAGCCGGGGTCGCACAGCGTCGATACGGTATTTGTCCACACGAGTCATCAATCGTGTGGGGTTTACCCGAAGACCTACGCGAATGGCTCCGAGCCTTCGCACGAACGCCGAGAAGTCATGCCGCGCACCGCGTGCGACGTGCAGGGCGGCGGACGTGCCGCGCGGATTTCATCGCCGGGCATTCTGCGTGCGACCGGAAGATTGCCTCGATTGTTGTGGAATGAACAGACGTTTTGTCCCTGTTGACCCCTTACATGAATGGGAGAACTCGCATGAGCACAACCGCGAATCAGACCTGGACCAGCACCGCTTCGTACGCTTCGTTCGGCCAGACCCAGGTGGGCGGCACCCTGTCGTTTGATCAGATCAGCGCGCCGGGCGCGTACATCTGCAATTGGAGCGGCCACCTCCTCCGCGTGCCGGAGGATGGCGTCACGGCCGGCCGCAGCCCGATGCTGAACATCGTCGGCACCGAGCCGCTGACCGTCACGAAGATCAGCGACAACCCGTACATCACGATCACGAAGGCCAAGCTGCTGGCGTCGAACTTCGACCTGGCCGTCAACTTCTAAGGATTCGACCCACGGTCGAATCATGATCGTCGGGCGCCCGATCCGTCGAGCGCCCAGGCGGCGAGACCCGCCGCCACAGCCGTATCTGCTCGCACGCAACATCGCGCCCGTCGGCCACAGGTCGGCGGGCGTGGTTGTTTTCAGATCGAAATGGGTTCGTGAAATGTGAGCAAGCCGGTCCGCGCACGGCTTCCCGCCGCTGAGCAACGCCTGGCTTGTCGTCCTACAAGTGCTTCGTCAAGTTTGAATTTTCGGATGAAGCGGTAAAGAACTCCGACGTCACGGCATGACATTCGTGCCTATTCTTTGTCGTGGGACGCACGGGCCGGAGGCCCATGCTACCCTTGTTTCGAACCCGCAAATTCTAGTGTGACAAAGCACTAGCCACAATTCAATCCGTCCGTTGACCACGCCGTCGCTGGACATCGACGGGTGAGCGGCGCCGATGAGCTTCAATGCCACAGCCCGCGTCAGACCAGCTTCGCGCCGGCTGCCCACGGGCCAGCCGTTTGTACGCGAGCGCGTGCATTGACATGTCGGCGGGCGCGTCCAGCGCTCTGTGAAGTGATTCGCACAATTCCCGTCCGGATAGAAATTTCGCCCTGATCCCTACGCGCCATCACTCCATGGGGTGTGCTAGTCTGGAAACTATAGGTGCGAGATCATGTCGTCGCTGCGTTTCATGCAACAGCACCACGACGGGGACGCGATGTTGTTTTGCCGTGCAACTTCAGCCTTTCCCCGATGTCGGCCGGCTCTCAACACCGTCACAATCAGCGTTGAACTGCGACAACGGTCGGTTCTCACTCGCTCAGTCAAATCCATGCGGCGCGTGTCCTCTCGCCGCAGACATGGAGGCAATCATGTTTCGACACTTCTCAGCTCGGGCGCGGTCCGCGGCGGCCTGTATGGTCTGCGTCGTCGCGTACGTGTGCGCTACGGCCGAGGCGCGTAACAACATTCGGTCCGCGTTTTTCGCGGCCTATCCCGGCGCCGTCGGCAGCCGGCTCGACGATGTTCCCAGCCACCCCGCGCACTGCGGCGTGTGCCATTACGACTTTTCCGGCGGCGGCAGTCGAAATCCCTACGGCAGCCGCATCGAAGCAGCCCTGCCGGGCTATGCGTCCACGCTCGAGGGCCGGCGTCTGGCGATTCTCTCGATACAGAACATCGACGCCGACAATGACGGCTATTCGTCGCTGGTGGAGATCACGGACCTGGCGTCGTTCTCGAATACGCCGACGTTTCCGGGGTTGACGCCGGCCCTGCTGTCCGGCGTGCGAAGTGTGGCGCTGACCGACATCCAGAACTATCTGCTGCCGGTGCACATCCCCAACACCACCGGGCCGACGGTGCGCGTCACCTATCCCAACGGAGGCGAATCGATCGTAGCCAATGTGCCCGTGACGGTGCGCTGGACCGCAACGGACCCGAGCGGCGTCGCGCTCGCGCGGCTCTATCTGTCGCTGGATGGTGGCGCGACGTATGCGCCGGTCGCGCTCGACATTGAGCCGACCGGTTCGTTTGAGTGGTTCCCGCCGAACCGTCCGACAACGCAGGCGCGCTTCCGCGTCGTTGCGCTCGATTTTCTCAGCAACCCCGGGGAGGATCAAAGCGACGGCGTCTTCAGCATTACGCGGCCGGGGGGCGGGCTGCTGCCCAGCACATTGCGCGACTTTGACCTGCCCGGCTCGCAGCCGTTCGAAGTTTCAAGCATTGCCGCACCGGCCGACTGCGTCGGCTGCCACGGCGGCTATGACCCGGCCGTTGAGCCATATCGCAACTGGGCCGGCAGCATGATGGCCCACGCCAGCATCGATCCGCTCTTTGAGGCCTGCCTGACGATCGCCAATCAAGACGCGCCGGAGTCGGGCGATCTCTGTCTACGCTGCCATATTCCGACCGGCTGGCTGGCGGGCCGCTCCACGCCGACGAGCGGGGCGCGCATGCTGACCGCCGACAAGACCGGCATTTCGTGCGACCTGTGCCATCGCATGGTCGATCCGATCTATCAGCCAGGCCGCAGCCCACTCGAAGACGTTGCGATTCTGGCCGATCTCATTGACGCGCCGACCGTCTACTCCAACGGCATGTTCGTAATCGATCCGATCGGCACGCGCCGCGGGCCTTATGGCGACGCCGACATGGTGCATACCGCTTTGCAGGCTGGATTTTTCCGCGATGCGGCGTTTTGCGGCACATGTCACGACGTCAGCAACCCGGCGTTGGAGCGCGCCGTCGATGGGCGCTATCTGCCCAACCCCTTTGATCAGCCGGCCGGCTCCGTCGCCGCTACGCACTTAATGCCGCTGGAGCGCACCTACAGCGAATGGCTCAACAGCGCGTACAACACGCCAACGGGTGTCTTGGCTCCACAGTTCGGCGGCAACCGCACGCATGTTTCAACGTGTCAGCATTGCCACATGCGCGCCGTCACGGGGCGCGGCTGCACCCTGCCTGATGCACCGCTGCGCACCGACCTGCCGCTGCACGACATGACCGGCGGAAGCACGTGGCTGCCGGGCCTGTTGCCGACGATTTCACCGAGTACGACGGACGCCGACGCGATCGCCGCCGGCATCGTGCGGGCGCGCTATCTCCTGCAAAATGCGGCCGAGCTGGCCGTCACGCAAGCGGACGATCGGCTCGTCGTGCGCGTGCAGAACAACACCGGGCACAAACTGCCGACGGGCTATCCGGAGGGGCGGCGCATGTGGCTCAACGTGCGCTTCTACGACCGGACCGACTCGCTGATGGCCGAATCCGCGGCCTACAACCCCATGACCGGCGTGCTGACGCTCGATCCGCAGGCGCTGATCTTTGAGGCCAAGCCGGGGCTTGATGAAACCACCGCGCCGCTGGTTGGCGCAACACCCGGGCCGGCGTTTCATTTCGCGCTGGTCAACAAGATCTTCAAGGACAATCGCATTCCGCCGCGCGGCTTCAGCAACGCGGCGTATAGCGCGTTTGGCGGCGCGCCGGTCGGCGCGAGCTATGCCGACGGGCAGTATTGGCACGACGCCGACTACGCGATTCCACCCACGGCCGCCCGCGTCGAGGTGCGGCTCTACTATCAGAGCGCGAGCAAGGAGTACATCGAGTTCCTGCGCGACGCCAACACCACTGACACGCGCGGCCAATTCATGTATGACCTGTGGGCCGCCAACGGCAAATGTCCGCCGGAGCTGATGGTCAGCGCGACGCGCGGCCTGGTCTCGACGCTGACAGGCGACGTGAACTGTGATGGCCGCGTCGATTTCGACGATATTGATCCCTTCGTTGTGGCGCTGACCGGTCCGCTCGCGTATGCCGCGGCCTATCCCGACTGCAACTACTGGAACGCCGACGCGAACGGCGACGAATCCGTCGATTTTGACGATATCGACGCCTTTGTGACGATTCTCAGCGGCGGCTAGTAGCTCGTCGGCTCACGGCATTCGCATTTTGGCTTGGGCGGGGCAGACAGGTTGTCTGCCCCGCCCAGAGTGGCCGCAGGCATGAAGGAGCACGCGTTCTCGTATCAGCCGCTACTCGAACGGAATCCAGGCAAAGGGCTAACCATCGAATTGCCGCCGCACCCCGCGCGGCTTGGATTGCCGCCGCGCAGACGCGCGACCGGCTTGCCGATAGACTACGTTTGACCGTCAGCGCAAAGAAGCTGCGGATCCATGGGAGAGTGGTGCGATGATTTTCGGTGAAGATGATTCGCGGATGCAGAACCAGCCCCAGCAGGGCCAGGGCCAGCAAATCCGCGTCGACGTTTCGAAGATGGACTCGGTCTATGCGAACTTCTTCGCGCTGGCCGGTTCGGCGGATGAGATCGTGATCTATTGCGGCGCCAATTCGGCCCTGCCCGGCGTCGGCAACATGCCGATGCAGATCTCGCACCGCGTCATCATGCTGCCGGCAACGGCCAAGCGGCTGCTGATCGCGCTCGAACAAACCGTGAAGGCCCATGAAGATCGCTTCGGCCCGATCGAGATCGCCCCGCCGAAGCGCCCGGACGGTCCGGGCAAGGGTTAAGCGGCGTGCATGCCTTAAAGCGCTTTCGATTGCAGCACGAGTATCGCAGGTATCGTGGCTTGCTTGTGCCTGCTTGCGCTTAAGCCTTTGCGCGTCGCGTGAAAGCTGCTTACGCTCGGTAGAACACGAGCATCCCGGCGGACTGCCTAAACCCGCTCGTCACTTCGTCACTGACGCCCGCTACAATCGCTCGCCATGGCGCTGCTTGAGATCGTCAATCTGACCAAATCTTTCCGCGCGCCGGATGGCGAAACCATCCGAATTCTCGACATTCCATCGCTGCAGCTCGACGCCGGCGCACAGGTCGCGCTGCGCGGCGGCAGCGGCGTCGGCAAGACGACGCTGCTGCATCTGATCGCCGGAATTCTGCGCCCAGACGCCGGCCGCATCTTCATCGACGGCATCGATATCGCCGCCCTGTCCGAGAGACAGCGCGACTGGCAGCGCGCCCGCACGCTCGGCTATGTCTTTCAGACCTTCAACCTCCTGCAGGGCTATACCGCGCTCGAAAACGTCGAACTGGCGATGCTCTTTGGAATAGGCGTGAATCGCGCCGCGGCTCGCGCTCTGTTGGAGCGCGTCGGTCTGGGGCAGCGTCTGCACTATCGCCCGCGTCAGCTCTCGGTGGGTCAGCAGCAGCGCGTTGCAGTCGCGCGGGCGCTGGCCAACCGGCCCATGCTTGTGCTCGCGGACGAGCCGACCGGCAATCTCGATCGCCGCCACGCCGGCGACGCGCTCGCGCTGATCCGCGAGATCTGCCGCGAGCAGGGCGCCGCGCTGCTGCTGGTCAGCCACGATCCACACGTGCTCGAGCAATTTACCCCGCATGTGCTGGATTTGGCGCAGATCAACCGCGCCGCCGGCGGCATGTCCGAGTCGCCCGGGTCCGCCGCTACAAGTGCGGGCGCCCCCATGGCGCCATCGCCGTTGCCCCCCGCCGGCGCGCCGCGCCCGACGGAGGCCGCATGACGCTGCTCGGCATGGTGCGCCGGAGTTTGCGCCAGCACGCGCTCTCCTCGACGATCACGATCTTTTCGGTCGCGCTGGCCAGCGGGCTGATGCTCGCGGTCTTCGCCGTGGCGGCGCAGAGTGAGGCCGCCTTCACCGGCGGCGCGATCGGTTTTGACGCCGTGCTGGGCGCACGCGGCAGTCAGTTGCAGCTCGTGCTAAACACCGTCTTTCATCTGGAAACGTCGCCGGGAAACATCCCCTGGGAGCAGTATCTACGGATGCGCAGCGAGCCGGGCGTCGAGTTGGCGATCCCCTATGCGGTCGGCGACAACTACCGCGGCTTTCGCATCGTCGGCACGACCGAAGAGATCTTCACGCGCTTTGAGTATCAGAAAGGACGCAAGTATCGCGTGGCCCCGCCGGGCCGCCCCTTCGACGCGAGTTATCAGGAGGCCGTCGTCGGCAGCTTTGTCGCGCAGCGCGCCGGGCTGACGCTCGGCGCGACGTTCAACCCCTATCACGGCCTCGTCTTTGACGAAAACGCCCGGCATGATGAGGAGTATCTCGTCGTCGGCGTGCTGGAGCCGACCAACACCCCTGCCGACCGCGTGATCTGGATTCCGATCGACGGCGTCTTTCGCATGGAGGGGCACGTGCTGCGCGGGACGGGGAAGGACTATAAGCCCGAGAAGACCGCCGCCATTCCCGATGAGCACAAAGAGGTCAGCGCCGTCATGCTGAAATTCCGCTCACCGCTGGTCGGCGCAAACTATGAGCACAAGGTCAATAAGCAAGGCAACCGCTTCACGCTCGCATGGCCGATCGCGCGCGTCATGGTTGATCTCTTCAACAAAATCGGCTGGATGAGCCGCGTATTGACGATGGTCGCTTACCTGGTCGTGCTCGTGTCGGCCGCGGCGATTCTGGCCGCGCTCTACAACACCATCAGCGAGCGCCGCCGCGAGTTCGCCATCTTGCGGGCGCTGGGCGCGCGGCGTCGCACGGTCTTTGCCGTGATCGTGCTGGAGGCGGGGGCGATTGCGCTGGCCGGGGCACTGCTGGGGTTCGTGGTCTATGCCGCGATACTGTCGCTCGCCGCCGCGATCATCCGGGCGCAGACGGGTGTCGTGCTCGACGTGTGGCAGTATCACCCGGTCTTCGTGCTCGGTCCGCTGGGCATGACGCTGCTTGGCATCTTGGCGGGCATCATTCCGGCGCTCAAAGCCTATGCCACCGACGTGGCAGAAAACCTTACGCCGCAGACATGACACCGCGCGTTTGCCGCTCATTCCCACGCACTGGGCAGCCCACGCAGGCCGCGCGCCGTTTGCCGCCCGGTGGCCCGCCGAGTACAACCACCCGCATGAAACTTCCACAGTTCTTAGCGCTCGAAAAGCGCGGGCGGCGCGCTGACCGGCTCGCGCTGGCGGGAGTCGCACTGATGACCCTTGTAACCGGCTGCGCCGCGGCCGAGCGGCGTGTATTGATCGAAGCCTCGGAATTACCGGCGCGTCTCAGTGCCGCCCCACCGCCGACGTTGCTCGACGCGCGCAAGGCCGAGGCCTATGTCGCCGGCCATGTCGCGGGCGCGGTGCATGTTGACGCCGACGCCTGGCGGCAAGAGAGCCTCAGCTCCGAGCACGGCCTTGAAGATGACGCGATCTGGCGCGGCCGGATCGGCGCGGCCGGCATCGACGCCGCGACGGAGGTTGTCGTCTACGACGACGGGCGCATGCTCGATGCGGCTCGGGTGTGGTTCATCCTGCAACTTGCCGGCGTCGAGCGGGCCGTCGTGCTCAATGGCGGTTGGAAGGCTCTGCAAGGGCTAATCTCTGACGGCGCGATGAAAACCAGCACGGCGGCGCCGCGGATCGATCCCAAGCCTTTCAAAGCTCCGCCCGCGACACAGCCCGCGGTGGCCTATCGCTCGCGCGCCCAGACGCGCGCCCACGTCACCCAGAAGGATGCACAAATCTGGGATGCGCGCACGCCCGCCGAGCATCGTGGCGCGCAAATGAACAAGAATCCGCGCGGCGGGCATCTGCCCGGCGCGGTTAACCTCCCGCATGCCGAGTTGCTCAATGACCTGGGCTGCGTGCGTTCGCCGGCCGAAGTGCGGGCCTTGCTCGAAAAAGCCGGATTCAAGCCGAGCCAGCCGATCGTCGTGCATTGTGAGAGCGGCGGGCGCTCGTCGCTGGCGGCGCTGGCCGCGTTGCACGCAGGCTATGGCAACATTGCGAATTACTATCGCAGTTTCTCGGATTGGGCGCGCGATGATTCGTGCCCGCTCGAAGGCGGCGGATCGGCCACGCAACCGGCCGGCGGCAAATGATTGCCGGATCGATCGGCGTGAGGCCGCTGGAGAGAATGGTTCGGCGCACGGCTTGATCCCGGTCGCGGCTTGGCGTTGAACGCCGTTATGTTCGTAGACTTGCTTCCATGGAGGATGGCTGTGGATCAACACGCTGCGATTGTGCGGGTCTTGAATGAGTTTGCCTTCGGCGTGGACACGCGCGCGTGGGATCGGCTGCCGCTCGTCCTATCCGATCCGGTGCGCATCGACTATTCATCGGTCGCGGGCGGCGCCGCCGCCACGGTCGCCGTCGCCGATCTCATTGAGAGCTGGAAGAGCGTGATCGGCCGGCTCACCGCGACACAGCACGTCGTCACCAACCACTTGGTCGACGTCGACCGCGACGGACAAGGCGCGGTCTGCCGCGCCAACCTGACCGCTGCGCACGTCCTCGCCGACGAGACCTCGGGCGAAGGCTCACTCTGGACGCTCGGCGGGCGCTACGAGTTTGAGCTCCGCATCGAGGCGGGCCGCTGGCTCATTTCCAGCATCACGCTCGAAGCGCTATGGCAGACCGGCAACTCCAACATCCTGCGCGAAGCGGCGCAGCGCGGCGGGCTGTAACCATCACAAGCCGGCTCGCACCGACGATATGCCGCGGGCGCCTGGCACAGGTCAGGCCGGGCGCGCTGCGGATCCTGCTGCTCGCAACGTCGCTTGGAATGGGTGGATGTCAGCGCGAGCTGATTCCTACACCGAATATCTATCACGGCTCAACGGCGGACGCGCTGTCCGAAGTGCCGCCGGCGCTGCAAGGCAATCGCATCGAGTTGCTTTACGTCACCGATCGGCGCGATGCGCTCCAGCGGCGACGGTTGGAGTATGACTGGAAACGCGCCGAGAGCCTGACCGCCGGGGCGTGCTGGGTGGACCTCGGCCGTGGGCTGCAGTGGGATGAGCTTCTGAAAATCAGCCGCAGCGCCAAGCGGCCGCGCGCCGTGCCGATCGAGATCGGGACGCCCTTTGAGCTGACCCACTTTCCGCGACGGCCGCGTCTGCGCATTGATGAAGCGGGCTGTGTCTCTGAAGACGCGGCCTATGACCGGGCCTGCCAAGCCGCCCAGAACGAGTTCAAGGCCGAAGTCGAGCGCCGTCTGACGCAGACCCCCGCCAAGGAAGCGCTCGTCTATGTGCATGGTTTCAACAACACCTTCGATGATGCGATGGCGACGCTGGCGCAGCTCTGGCACTTCGTCGGGCGGCGCGGCGTGCCCATTGCCTATACCTGGCCGGCGGGCAGCGGGGTGAGCTTTTCGGCTTATGCGCGCGACCGCGAGTCGGGCGAGTTCACCGTCTCGCACCTCAAGTCCCTCCTGCGCATGCTGCGCGAGATTCCGGCGCTGCGGCGCATCAACATCCTCGCGCACAGCCGCGGAACGGACGTCTTGATGACCGCCCTGCGTGAGCTGGCGCTGGAGCAAACCTGCTGCACGGGAGACACGCGCGAGACGCTCAAGCTTGGACAGGTCGTGCTCGCCGCGCCCGATCTGGACATCGAGGTATCGAAGCAGCGGCTCGGCGGCGAGCGCGTCTATTTTGTTCCGCCGCGGCTCACGATCTACACCTCGCCGACGGACCTGGCGCTCTACATCGCCGATCTCATCACGATCGGCACACTGCGGATCGGACAAATCAGCCCCAGCGCGCTGGATGCGGATGAGCGGGCCGCGCTCGCCGACATGCCGACCGTCAACGTCATCACCACGCGCGTGACCGAGAGCGACTTTGCCGGCCACAGCTATTTCATCTACAACCCGGCGGTGATCTCCGACCTCATCCTGTTGCTGCGTGATGATCGCCCGCCTGGAGCGGAGCATGGCCGCCCGCTCGAACAGCCCTATCCCAATGTGTGGGTTCTACGTGATGGATATCCGCAACGATAGCGTACGCGGCTCCGAACGCCGGCCGGCCAGCGTGGCTCAACAAACTCCGCTGACACTCCGCCGCGATTGTTATTTCCGTTTCCGCTCGCGCGATTCTTTTTCGCGCAGCGCGACAAAGTCTGAAAACTTCTCGAAAAATCGTCCCTGCATGAATTGAAAGCCGTCCAGCTCTTCATCGGCGGCGAGCTTGAACATGGCCGGATCAAATTTCCGCTGATTGAGCATCAGCCGTTGCATCGAGTGCTGATCTTGATCGAAAAGGCGATAAAACGCCTGCCAACTGGTGTATTGGATAATCAGGTTGGAGTCGCGATTGACCTGCGCATCGGACAGCCATTCCTTCATCGTGGCCACCGGCGCCAAGCAGTGCCCGACCAGCGCCTCCGCCGAATCGATCCACACCTCTTTCAAGGATTCCAGCACACGCGGGTTGTTAGCCAGATAATCGCGCAGCCGCGGCATGTCGATCACGCACGGCCCCTTGGTGCCGATGAAGACCACGTCGACCGGCGTGATCCAGATCGATCCTTCCGGGAAAACCTCGGCAAACGCCGCGATCAGGCTCTTCATGCCGGCCGCGTCCATGCCGCCCATGCCCAGCCACTGGCAGAATGAGCCGCCCTCGATCAACTTGTCGCGCGCCGCCTTGTAATACTCGACGCTGTACAGCGCCGCCGTCCCGGCGAGATAGGGGTCGATCGGGTCGGACGTGATGACGCCGTACTTCTCCTGCCGCGTGGAAATGTAGTGCCGGCCATCGTCGAACACGACGCGCGTCTTGGGATTGTCGAGCACGTTGAAATTCTGCTGGCCGAACTTGCGTGTACCTTCGGGCACTTTCGGCTCCAGTTCGGCGATCGTCAGCTCTTTGACCTCATCATGAATCGAGCATGCGCCGGCGGTGACGCCTGCGCCCATGCCGACCACCAGCACCTTCGACGGATCACGCGAGAGCAACACCGGCACGTGGCCCAGCACGCGCTGCACCTGCATGTCTTCGGGCACGCTCGAAGCCTGAACTTTGCTGTTGATGCTGATCAGCACGTGGCCGCGCGGGTTGCGATAGACCACGACCGGCTCCATCACACCCTCGCTGAAGTAGAGAATCTCCGACGATTGCCGCGTGGCCGTATGAATCGGCAGTCCATACGAGCGCCCCAGCATATAAAGGTGCGGCGGCACCTTGGTCGCCAGTGAAAGGCCCAGACCGAGCACCGCCAGACCGACCGTCCAGCCGCCGCGCAACCGCGCCGCCAGAACGCCCGCGACACCCAGCAGCACGATCGGGTAGACAACCGTCGGAATCCCGCCGGGCTTGGCGATCTCAGCCAGCAGCTCCATCACCGCATCGCCGGCCTGCGACGGCAACGGCGTCAGATAGGTCACGCCAAAGGCTGACACCGCGATAATGGCGCCGACGATCCCCGGCACGCTCCGCGGCAGCATGAGAATCGCAGCGGCGGCCAGTGGCAGAATCATCAGGCGCGTGGTCGCGTTGGTGGTGCCGTAAATGGGTATGAGCAGAAAGCTGGTCGCCAGCGAACCCAGCACGCAGCCGACTGTGTTAAAGGCGTAGAGCCGCGCCACAGGCCGGGCCGCGTCGCCCAGATTGCGGCCCAGGCTCACCAGCGCCAGCGGAAACGACATGCCCCACAAAAACGCGCCTGGGAAGCACACCAGCACGGCGCGCGCCAGGTTGGTCATCGTGAGCAACGCGGGGTTGTCCGAGTTCTTCATGTCCAGCGGAACCATCCACGTCGCAACCGCGACCGCCAGCAACGACGTGCCGCTCACGCTGGCCGCGATCAGCAATTGCAGCAGGCCAAACGCGCGCCGCGGCTCCTTCAGCCGTTGCCCCAAGGCGCTGCCGGCCACGCCGCCCAGCCCAAGCCCCAGCAGAAAAATACCCAGCACCAACGCAAAGGCATAAGCCGTCGCGCCGAAAACCAGGCCCAGCAACCGCGACCAGAGCACCTCAAACGAAAGCGACGCCATGCCGTTAAGGCCGAACGCCAGCGCGATCGGCAGTGTCCCTTCGAGCGAAACATCGGGCGCGGCCCGCTCGCTCGCGGGGCGATAGTTGCCCCGCAAGAGCACGGCGAGCACCGCGCACAACGCGTTCAGCCCGACCGCGACCAGATTGGCATTCGATACGCCGACCGCAGGCATCAGGAAGAGCGCGCTGCCGAGCGTGCCGACGACCGCGCCGATGATGTTGGACGAATAAAGCGTGCCAATCCACGATGCCTGCCGTTCATCCGACTCGACATAGCGCGCCAGCGCCGGCAGCGTCGCGCCCATCAACAGCGTCGGCGGCGCCAGCAATACCGCCGCAAAGAGACTGCGCCACAGCATCGCGTTTTGAGGGTCGGCGGCGTGGTCGAGATAAAAGAGCCGAACCTGTCCGATCAGCCACGGCATGATCAGGCCGATGGCGCCGATCAGGATTTCGAGCACCGCATAGGTAATCAGGGGATTCCAGCGTCGAGGCGCAAATCTGGCATAGAGCAGGCTGCCGCCGAAGAGACCGCCCATGAAGCACGCCAGCAGCACGCCGAGGCTCTGCGAATTAGCCCCGATCGTCAGACGCAGCAACTGGAACCAGACCACTTCATAGATGAGGCCCGCCGCGCCGGAAAGCGCAAAAATCACGAGCAGTCGTTTGACGCCGCTCTCCGAGCGTTCCGTATAGGGCAGGGTGGCGACAGCCGTCATGAAATCTCCGAATCTGCGTTCCGCCAGCGCTGCGGGCCGCGCAAAGGGTCGCACGTCGTATCATCGGTCGATGCCGGGGCGGGCGTTTTCCGCCGTGGCAGAACCGGTTTCCAGGGTGGGAAGCGGTGCGCGGCGGCAAACGCCGGAAGCGATTCCCGCGTCTACTTTACATGAGCGGCGCGTGTGACGAAATGCCGGGCGGTTTTCTCATGCGCGGGTTGTCGCCATAATCCGGCATGCTCCGCAGGCGGCTGATTACCGGCTTGTCATTGGCCCTCGGCATCATTGCGCTCGTGCTGTGTGATGGATGGCTGTCGGAAATGCGCGCGCGGCCGTCGTGGGCGCTCCCGGGCGTGCCGGTGGAACTGGGTGCGCTGGCCTATAACGGCGGACTGACCACCCTGATTGTCCTGACGCTGACATTGCTTGCTGGTCGAGAGTTGCTGCGCTTCGCTCGGGCGCATGGCTATCGCCCATTCGGCTGGGCGACGCAGATTTTTGCCGCCGGGCTGGTCGTCGGACCTTATCTGTCGTTCAACTTCAAGCCGGCGTCGGGTTGGGCGGATGAATCCTGGGGGCTGCTCTGGATCGCCACCGCGGTCGCCTTGTGCTTCTTTCTCCAGGCCGTACGGCGCGGCACAGAAAACGTCATGCTCAACCTGGCAACCACGCTCTTCATTCTCTTCTACACCGGCGGGTTGTCGGGGTTCATGACCAAGCTGCGCATGGAGGTCGGCGGCTTTGCGGGCGTCGCCCTGCTGCTGTTTACCAATCTCGTCGTCAAGATGACCGATACCGGCGCGTACTTCGTCGGCATGGCGCTGGGCCGGCACAAGATGATCGAATGGCTCAGCCCCAAGAAGACCTGGGAGGGCTTTGTCGGCGGGATGCTCGTCGCCGCGACGATTTCCTATCTGGGCGGCGTGTGGCTCGAGCAGATCGGCGCCATTCGCATCGTGCCCGGGCCGCTGGGATTTCGCGGGCCGCTCTTTGAAGCGCCGCTGGTTTTTGTTCTCTTTGGCGTCTTCATGGGGTTGTTCGCGGTCGCGGGCGACCTCTGTGCGTCGCTGCTCAAACGCGACGCCGCCATGAAGGACTCCGGCCATTCGCTGCCGGGATTGGGCGGCGTGCTGGACGTACTCGATTCGCCTTTGCTGGCCGCGCCCGCGGCGTGGTTTTTTTGGACGCGCATCGTCCAGATCGCGCCTCTTGCGGAAGGCGTGGCACAATCTGTTCCGCTGCCATGAGATCAGACTCAGACGATGCGCCATTCATCGCTCGCCCTGTCGCCACAAACAACGGGCCAAAATATCATTGCTTTACTCCCATGAAAAACTCTAAGATCGATCGCTGAGAGGAAATAGACGAGTAACCGTGCTGTAGCGTCGGCCCTCAGTGGCCGACGGTGTCTCTGTTGCTGACTGCATATTCGTAGCTGGCAGTGTCTCAATGACCGACGGCGTCTGCAGTCAATGGCAACGTTCGCAGCGAACCGCAAGCGCCGCTGCCAAGCAAAAATGAAAGGCAGGCCCGCGACATGAATTTCACACGACAAAGCAGGCGGTCGCTCGCGGCCGGACTGATGCTCACCCTCGGCGCGGGCATCGCCGGCGCGGATGTTTTCGATCTCGTCGATGATTGGAGCGACACACAAAACCCAAATGGCGCCTGGTCCTACAACGCCGGCGGCGCCCCCTTGCCGACGGTCGCGTGGTGGCAGCGCATCCAGGGCGGCTTCACCGCAGCGCAGCCCGGCTGGGCACAGGTCGAAGACGGGCTGGGACGCATCCCGTTCTGGTTCAAGAGTTCAGCGGGCACCACCTTTGTCGAAGACTTCGAGGCTGGCGACGTCGTGGTTCACACCCAGGACGATAGCAGTGCGCCCGGCGTCGGCCCCGCCAACGTCACCTGGAAGAGCACGGCTTGCGGCGCGGTCGATATCTTCGGCTCGATCTGGCAAGCGCGCGACATCGGCCGCCGGCAGCGCTGGACGCTTTCTTCCGACGGCTTCACGCTCGCCGGCGGCGAGGTCTTCGACGGCGACCCCTACAGCCGCGCCGCACCGGCGCCGCTTTCGAGCGGCGCCGCGCAGCCGGATGGCCTGCTCAACGTGCCGGTGCAGCGTGACTCACTGATCAAGCTGGAGCTGGTCCGCGTCAGCCCCGCAGGCGAGTTTGTCGGCGTCAGCCTGCGTCTGGAAACGCGCGGCGGAACCATCACCCGCGGCGACACCAACTGCGACGGGCTGGTGAATTTCGACGACATCGACAGCTTTGTGACGGCGCTGGCCAGCCTGGCGGCCTACCGCGATGCGCAACCCGGCTGCTTCCACTGCAACGCCGACGTGAACGCCGACGAGCGCGTCGATTTCGACGACATCGACCGCTTCGTGGAATGCCTGATCGCCGGAAGCTGCGCGAAGTCCTGATGGTGCGGGCTACGGCGATCGTTTGCCTTGTATCTCGGATCATCGCTCATATCAAAATACGACCCACCACCGGCAAAACCCTGTGACAAGAGCTGGTAGGTTGAAGCCGACCTGACAACAAAAGCCCACCGGCGCTGCGGAAACGCCCATCTCCCTCAAGTTTTGTTTCGCCTCACACATGCCCGAAAACCAACTCGATCCTCAAGCCCGGTTCTACCTACAAGGGAACGTCGCTCCCTGCCTAACGAAACAACTCTGATTGTTGGCTAATTTCAGAACGTCGGTTATGCTGATTTTCATTCTGTTCGCATGGATCGGGGCATTGGGCCGTGTTCGTCACTTGCGAAACCAGCGCCCATCGCTACGGAGATTTAGCATGTCCACGTGGATTCGACTGACAGGCGCGTTCATGGCGTCGATTCCATTCGCTTTCGCACGCGCCGACCAGGGCGCCTGTGATGAGCAGTGGTTAACCGGGCCGCTGTCGTCGGGGCTTTCATCTGTATCAGTCGTTGCGGCACTCGCGGCGTGGGATGAGGATGGCGCCGGGCCGGGCCAGTCCGCGCTGCTCGTCGGCGGGATATTCGAACGGGCTGGAGGTGTCATGGTGAGCAATTTTGCCCGCTGGGACCGTGACGGCTGGAGCGGCTTCGGCGGCGGCGCGAACAGCAGTGTCTTAGCCATCGCGATCTATCGCGACGAGTTGGTCATCGGCGGCGCTTTCTCATCGGTTGGCGATGTATCCGCCAGCAGGATTGCACGCTGGGATGGCCAGCGCTGGCAACCTATGGGCCGCGGCGTCTATAGCCTGCAATCGCATTACGTCGCCGCCCTGCTGCCCTATAAGGATGAGCTAATTGTCGGTGGGCGCTTTACAACCGCCGGCGATGCCATCTCGTTGGCGGTGGCGCGTTGGAACGGGGCCACGTGGAACGAAATGCAGTCGGGCGTGTCTGCACCTCACGGCTTACAGCCTGATGTTCGGTCCTTGGCGGCATTCGCGGGGGGCGTGGTGGTCGGTGGAAGCTTTACTCGAGCGCAGTATCTAACTGTCGGGTCCATTGCACTCTGGAACGGCCAGAATTGGGAAGCGGTCGGCGCCGGAATCAGCGGTGGCGTCATCAGCGCCATGACAGTCGCTTCCGATGAGCTGATCGTCGGCGGCAGTTTCTCGTTCGCCGGCGGAGTGCCTGCTCGAAAAATCGCACGGGTGCGCGCAGATGGCGTGTGGCTACCCATGGCCGACGGCCTGGAAGGATCAGTCCGCGCGTTGTCCACTCACGACGACGTTCTCGTTGCTGCATACAGCATGACCGGCGCTGACGGCGCGTCCGTCGGGCGTGTCGCGCGGTGGACAGGCAGTCAGTGGCAGACTCTCTTGCCTGATCTTGCCAGTGAAACGTCAACCGGGGCCTACGTGATGCTGACGTTTGATTCGCGGCTGGTTGTCGGAGGATACTTTGCAGAAGCGGGCGGACGCCCGGCGACCTCGCTGGTCGAATGGGGCACGCCGGGAGTTTTGGGCGATGCTGACGGCAGCGGCGCGGTTGATCTGAGTGATGTGGATTGCTTCGTTTCGGCCCTGGTTAGCGAGGCTGACTGGTCGGCCTGTGGCAGCGCGGGGCCGCCTCAGGCCTATACTTGCGTCAACGACGCCAACCGGGATGGTGCGATCGATTTTGATGATATTGATGCGTTCATCACCTGCCTGCTGGCCGGATGCGGAGAATAGAAACCCGTCACATCACGACGCTGCACTCAACTCGCGAGTGCAAACCCATTCGCATTCTGAAATCACCGATTCGGCTATTGCCGAGTCTGAGAACAGCGCCCGCAACCAAAAAATCCAGCCGGCGCTAACCCTCGTCAGCCATTTCCGATCGGCTGAAATTCCTCGATGCACAGCCCTTCCGTCGACATTCGCCGTGGTGCTGGGTCGGATTCGGCCCCGCTCGCGCTTTCCCGTTCGCCGAAATTCACCCGGCGGGCCTCATCCCAATACCGTCCCTGGTTGTATTCATAGCTCGCGCGCATCGCCAACTCGGCGACGAGGCCCAGCATGATCGCGAAGCTGCCGAGCAGGAAGAAGATCAATCCGACCAGCGGAGCCTTGCCCCAGAACGCCTTCCACGCCTCCTGCGCATAGATCGCCCGGCCGACGCCGAAGAAAATGCACAGCCCCGCGGCGATCCAGGTCCATTGCGTGATCTTGCCGAAGAAATGCAGCGGCTTGGTGCGATATTTCTGCAGCATGCGCACCAGAATCAGATCGAGCGCGACTTTCACAATGCGGCCATAGCCGTACTTGCTCGTGCCGGCGGTGCGCGGGTGGTGGCGCACGACCAACTCGGTAATTCGCGCGCCGTGCATCGTCGTGTAGACGGGGATGAAGCGGTGCATCTCGCCGAAGAGCCGGGCGTCGCGCACCATGTGCGCGCGATAGGCCTTCAGCGTGCAGCCATAATCATGCAGCTTCACGCCGGTGACGCGCCCGATGATGCGGTTCGCGACGCGCGAGACGAACGTGCGCAGCCAGTGATCCTTGCGATCCTTGCGCCAGCCCGAGACCACGTCGTAGGTTTCGTGGGAACGTGGGGTCGCGGGGACGTGGCTAGGCGCGCCGTCGGCGGCGTGGCGATTGGCGCCGGCCGCCCCGCGCTGTTCAGCGGCTGAGGCGGGCGCCGCGCCGGCGGCCATCGCGCGCTCCGCCGCGCGGACGGCGGGCGAATCGATGCCCTCCAGCTTGTCCACCAACAGCTCGACATCGTCCGGCTCGTTCTGTCCGTCGCCGTCGAGCGGCACGATGATCGGCGCCCGCGCCGCCCAGAAGCCGGCCATCATCGCGGCGGTCTGGCCGTAGTTGCGCGCCAGGTGAATCACCTTGATGCGCGGCTCGCCCGCGGCGAACTGATCGAGCCGTTCGGCGGTCGCGTCGCGGCTGCCGTCATTGACGACGATGATCTCAAACGTGCGCCGCTGCGACAGCAATGATTCGACGATCCGCGTGAGCACGAGCGCGACGTTCTCGGCTTCGTTGAACATGGGAATGACGACCGAAAGCTGCGGGCGGTCGGTCGTCGCGCGGTGTTCGTCGCGCGCCGTAGGCCGATTCGTTCGGGCTGATTCCATGCGGAAAGTATAGGGGGATCGGTCTGAAAACCTAACGTTCATCCGCCGATGATCACCGCGACGAAACCATCGATGTCGGCAAAGGAGACCCGCTGATCGCCATCCAGATCGCCGGCCAGCAGGTCGCAACCTGGAAACGCCTCCGCGAACGCAGCCTCGCCGATCAGGGCGAGCACAAAGCCGTCAACATCGTCAAAATTCACGCGACCGTCGCAGTTGAGATCGCCGGGCGGCGGCACAATCCGCTCGAAAGCGCCCAGATCGTGACGAGCTAGGCCATCTTCGTCGCTATCCCAGACGCGCGGATTGCCGACCAAGTCGAGCGCATCACGCGGAATCTCCGCCGCCGGGTCACCTGCATCGATCACCGCCGCGCGCGGCGCCGGCCGCACATCATAGATAACGTAGGCCATGTCGCTGCGATCGGTCATGGGACCAAGCAGCGTGAGCGTCGTCGCTGTGTTCGCAACAATCCGGTTGCAATTCACGACAGGAATCCCGAACCACCGAGTTGTCCGCACGAATCGACCGCGGTGCTCATTGGTGCGCCAATTCTGCGAAGGGTCGGTGACGACCCAGTGCTTGCGATCGGGTCGGGCCTGCGGTTCGCCGGCCAGTTTTCCGCTCAGCGGCAGCGGCATGTCGACACCGTCATACGAAACGGTCGGCCCGATCACAACCTGTGAGAGCGGGAAGAGCGTGACGTCGGAACCGAGCGCCGCATGACTGACCTCGACGCTACTGGATAGATCGATGCAAACATAGCCGCCATCCGGCCCGAGCGACCGACCGGATCCCGCCATGATGATCGAATCGTGAAACCATGCCCGGCTGTTCGAGGAGATTCGCATGCCGGGGCCGCATTCGTGCGAGCTATTCAGCACAACGCTTGATCGTTCCATGTCCAGCTTGCTGTTCAAACAAGCTATCGCGGTGTAGGCCAGCGAGTGATATCCGGTGATGAGCGAATCCGAAATTCGCAAGCTCCCAGAGCTGAAGTCGATGGCGTTGCAGTACTCGTTGCCCAAAAACATGCATCGGCGCACGTCCGCGTCCGCGTTCGACGCCGACAGGCCGGTGGTCGCGCCCGTGAACAAACATCCCTCGATCACCACATGACTACCTGCGTTGATCGAAAGGCCGACGCCGCGCACCGTGCCGTCGAACCAGAGCATGCAATTCGAAATCGTCGCCTGGCCGCCGCTGACAAGAATCGCCGCCGACCCCGGCACTCTGCCGTTTCGAATTAGGAAGCCATCGATTTTCGCACCGCGCTCACCCCGGATGAGCGCTACGGCGCGGGCTTGATAGTTGCAATCCAGCTCGCACGCGAGCGGGCCGCTTTCACTGCGAAGCTCGATGCCTTTGCCGCCAAAATTCAGGTCGACGTTTCCCGGCCCGCTCCACACGCCTTCCCCCACGAGCACCGTATCGCCCGTCGCTGCCGCGTCGAGCGCGGGTTGAATTCTTGGATGATCGCCCGGAACGCGCAGCACGGCGGCCGCCGACGACGCCACACTGCCCCACAACAATCCCAGCCACAATCCTGCTTGAAGATGTTTCACGGAATCGCTCGCTTTCGAATGCGTGTCTAGTGCTTTGTCAAACTTGAATTTGCGGGTTCGAAACGAGGGTAGCATGGGCCTCCGGCCCGTGCGTCCCACGACAAAGATAGGCACTATTCTTATGCCGTTACGTCGGAGTTCCTTTCCGCTTCATCCGAAAATTCAAGTGTGACGAAGCACTAGTGAGAATTCTACTCACAACCGCTTCGCTCGGAAAGCCGAAAACGGCGTTCGCTGTGCCGCAATCGTCCATCGGCGACGTACGCGAATTCTAAACCATCTCCAGAATGCATGATCGCTGGGCCGAACCGCGCCCGTAAGGAAGCGATTCGATTCCAACGAAGCCCGATCGCAACACTGGGCCGGGTGCCGGGCATCACTGCCGCTCTGCCGTCGGTTCAATTTCCATCCGCGCAGATTCCAGCGTCGCCCGATACGCTTCGTCATCACCTCGCACACGCATCGAACCGGCGACCAACCCCCATCGCATGGCGCGACGCCAATCGCTTCCTCACGAGCGCGGTTCGGTTTGAACATACCATCAGAGCGACGGACTTGATTGATCCGGCCCGCCGCGCGGCATCGGCTGATCGCATCGCACACAGCGCCCGGCGGGCCGCTGCCATTGCATCGCGCCGCACCACGCGCACGTAATCACGGCGGTCATCGCCTGGCCGCACTCGGGGCAGATGCCGTTGACGCAGCCGCGCAGGTCGTAGCCACAAACGGCACATTCATGGTCCGCCGGGAAGCGCCGCCAATGATTGGCGACAAAGTCCATGATCGGCACGCAGAACCCTGTAAAAACCCCGGCAATAAACAAATACCCAGTCGCCATGACAATGCCGGTCACGAGCGACTCGGGCAGGTTGCCGCTCAGTCTTGGCGAAAAAGCCCCGTTGCCGGCGACAAACACCATCACCAGCAGCGCCGCGTGCAGCAGCGCCAAGAAGATAAAATCCTCGCGCAGCAACGGCTTTCGCGGATCGACATGGAAAAGAATCAACGGCAAAAAATAGACCGGCAGCAGCGCCGCCATCGTCGCCAGCCCTACAAACACCTTCCCGCCCGCCGGCGGCGCCAGCCACGCGATCAGCAAGCCCAGCGCGATGAAGCCCAGCGCCCAACATCGCACCCGCTGCAACTGCCGACGAATCAGCGCCGGATTGTGTTGAACCACGCGCTTACTCATGACCGAGTTTCATCTGTGACCTTTGCCGGCGTCACGGTCGCGCCGCACTCCGGACAAACGCCGCTGACATTGCCCGTCAGGTCATAGCCGCAGCGGGCGCACTCGGTCGGCTCAAGAAACCGGCGCAACCGCACGAAAAGTCCGTCGCACATCCGTGAAAACAGCCAGAGTAGCATCGTATACGGAACGGCGAGCACGAGGATGAGCGCGCTGCTCATGATGAGCGCAAGCAGCTGTCGCGGCGATGGCAACCCGACGGGGCCGTCGAAGCCCGCATGAATGCCTCCAACGAAACATGCCAGCCAAACACAGCCCGTCGCAGCCAGCGCCAACTGATGCAAGTATTGCGGCAGGTTGATCGACCGGCTGGGAACACGCCAACTGATTTCGGCGACGCGGATCAATGGTCCCAGCAGCCCGATGAAGGCCAGGACGATTGTCAGGAGCAGGCCAACCGGCGGCCAAATCGCCAGCCCCAGCATCGCCGGCGCCCAGACTCCGCAAAGAATGATGGCGAAGTCGCGCACTGATCGCCGGGGATAATCCAGATCCGGTCGAACTAGCCGCATGCGCCCGTTTCTCCGCCGGCCGCGCGCGATTCGCCGCATGCCGCGCCGCACTCCGGACAAACGTCGCTGACGTTGCCGCGCGGGTCATAGCCGCAACGCGGACATTGCTCGGCTTGTGTAAACTCTCGAAAATAGCCGAATGCCATTTGAAGCAGCGCGCTAGCCACGATTCCAATGCTCAGCATCGCCAACTCAAACCCAAACAAGACGAGAATGCCAAAGATCAGCGGAGCCGGCTCGATGCTCAAGGAGAATCGCTGTGTCTGCACCCAGATCTGCAACGCGATCAACCCGCCGTGGAATAGCAACAACTGTGCGACGGACAGCAGCAGCAGAGCGTCAAACTTCATGCCTCCCCGGATCGGAAACAACCAGGAAATCCGGCACAAAAGGCCGAAGTACGCGAGCACGCTCAGAATCGTCAGCACGCCGATCGTCGTCACGCCGTGCGTTGGCGCAAGCAGGATGACCGCAGCGCCGACGCCGAAAAGAAGCAGCAGCCAGAATCCGAACCGCCACACGATCTGCCGGCCTTGTGCTTGGCTAGGCTTGATGACGCGGCGCTGCATCGTTTACGACCTCGCCTCTGTAGCTGCAATTTCGAAGGCCAATCCGCACTCCGGGCAGACACCGCTCACGTTGCCCGTTAAGTCATAGCCGCAGCGCATGCACTCGCCCGGGCGGGCGAAAAGACGCAGTCGGCCATACACGACGTCCAACACTCGGCTGATAATCAATACCAACCCCGCCTGTAGCCCTGGTAACACCGGAAAGAACAAACAGAACAAGTCCGGCGCGGTGAAGAGAATTCTGTGCGACACACCCAAAACTGAAAAAATCTGTATAAAGAAGAATATCTGAGAGACGGCAATGATCATGATCTTCAGCGACCCTCGATTAGCATGATCAGGCTGAGCCTTCCAATTCACGATGGCCGTCGCCAGCAGAGGAAAGCCCCACAACCAGGACGCCCACGTCCACGAGGCTGCTCCGGCCAACGGCGTCTGCATCAAGTATCTCAGCGCCAACGAGAGCAGCAGCGCGACACCAATATGGATATACAGCAGAACGAACCCAATGGACTCATCAGGCTTGATCACGCGGCGGCGATCGACCCCGGGGCCGTTATTCTCCATGCGACGACGACTCCGGCGGCTTCATCGGCGGGGCAGGCCGGTGCGCCACCGCCCGTTGCCGCGGCCGGCGGCGACCGGGAACCAGCGCGCCGCACTCCGGACACACGCCGCTGACGCTGCCGCGCAGGTCATAGCCGCAGCGCAGACACTCACCCGGACGCGCAAACCGCCGCAGGCCCGCATAGATGCCGTCGAAGATCCGCCCGACGACAAATGCACCGATGATCTGGAGGCCGGTTGTAAGCACAACGGCGGTTGCAACCGTTCCGGCGAATCCTGCCAACGACGACGACGTGATCAAGCCGCTGACTTTCACCATGAGAATAAATGGAAAAGAGATTTGCACCGCTTGTGACATGGCGATCAAAAGCATTTTCTGCTCACGCCGGGCTGGATGACCGATCGGCAAGTACCAGTTGATCCAGGGCGCAAAGGCCACCGGCGCAAGCCATAGCCAGGCAAAGAAGAACGCCACAAACCAATCCCGAGAGCCTGGCGACGGATCGAGAATCATGACCAACAGCAGCGTCCCCAGCGCGATGCCGTGCGAAAGCAGCGCCGTGCGCGCTCGACGCCAATCTGCCACCACGATGCGCTTCGGACCGAACACAGCCGGGTTCCCATTCAGCATCCGGGCATTTTCGCACGGCGTGTGCGAACAACAGCTCCGCCCATGTACAGACGTCGTCGCGCCCGAGTTCTCGCGTCAAGCCTGCCGACAGCCCAGTCCGCCCGAGCCATCAAGCTTGACGGCGGCGCAGTCTAACCGGCGGCGGACCGCGATTCGCAACCACTGTCGGTTTCGCGGCGTTCGATTTCTGTTTCCAACGATGGAATCGGCGGACGTGAAAGAGTGATAACGCGATGAAGTGATAAGGTGATCAAGCGATGATCGCAGCGTGTGCCCAGACTTCCTCAGCGCTGTCGGTGCAAACGGTTCGCTTCGTCGCTCAGCGCCGCCGCGTCATTCAAAGTGCAGCTCGAGCGCTATCTCATTCGTTCTTCGCTATTCGCCATTCACAATTCTTCACTCGCTACTCGCAACTCCCTACTCGCACTCATTCCCCCCCTACCACCTCAAACGCCGTCGTCCGCTCCGTCATTTTGCGCCCGATGCGGTCGGTCAATGTCGCCTTCACCACGTAGCGCCCCGCCGGCAGATCGGCGGGGAGACTCACCAGCCGCGGCAGAAAGCAATCCTGCCGGCGGTTGCGGCTCTTATCGGTGATGTTCGGATCTTTCAGTTCCAGCCGCGCCCGCCCGCTTTCATCGAGCACCGCAGTCACGAGGTCAAAGTGCAGGTGATGCTGACCATCGCCGCGCTGCTCGCTCGCAAAGTCGCGCACCTCGCAATACACCACGAACTCGACCCCGCGCCCGGCGACGAAGCGGGCCGGCTCGATCGGCTCGTATTGTCCATAGCCGCGCACCGCCCGGCACAGCGCCAACGTCGGAATGTTCAGTTCGCTCAGGCCGCCGATCTGCGTGCGCAACTGATCCAGCTCGCGCGCGACGCGGCTCGCCGCGCCTGACAGATCGCCCATGTGCCCATCGCGGATCGTGCGCAGCGAGCTGAGATAGCGCCGCGCCAGCTCAACCTGCTCCGCCGGAACCTGCGTCAGCGGTCGCTCAGCCTTTTCATCCTCACCCGCCAGCAGCCACAAAATCCGCTGATCAAGCTGCGACTTAAAGGTCTCATTGCCCGGCAGCGGCGGCTGTGACGCGAGAAAATCCTGCAACGATTGCGGCCCGCCCCGGGCGATGAGCGGCGCGTTGAGCGCCGTCGTTCCGGCTGATCGCAAGGGCGTCGTCGCCGAGCGGCCACCGGATTCGCCGTCCGATGCGACCGTAGCAGATGCCGCGCGTGCTACATCGGCCACTGGAATGACCGCTTCGATCGACTGAATGCGCGGCGCGCCGCCGCTGGGCGCAGCCGCGCGCGATGCGGTATCGCCGCCCGATTGCGCGACCGTAGTGTCGGCCGTTTCAGAGCCGGTCGACGCCGCGCCCTGGGCGGCATTCGGTTTCGCTCGCTCGGACGCGGCACTGCCGCTAAGCGGCGGCTTCCCCGCTGCGCCGGCGCGAGCCTGCGGCGACGCCTCGCGCCCGCCGGAAGGACGCGCCGCATCCGGGCTGCGCAAAATGCCGACGACCGGTGAGCGCTCGGCCCCAGAGCGCTCGAAGTGTGCCGCCTCGTCGCCCGTGGACGCGCCTCCGGCCCGTGCTGCTCGCGCTGTGTTGTTGCGTTGCTGCTGATCGATGACGGCATCAGCGGCTAGCCGCGCGGCCGGCTGTGCGTCGCCAGCTTCGATCTCGCCGCCACTCGGCTTCAAACCGTCGGTGTGGCTCTTTGTGCTGCCGGCCTTATCCGCCGCCTCGATCCGCGCGAGAAACTGCTGAATCGGGTCGCTCTTGCCGCCGGCCTCGACAGCCCCACCCGCTGCGCCGGCCTCCGCGACCGTCACCGGAATCGTCGCCTCATGCACGAGCGTCGGCGCCCCCCCTTCGACCACCTGCGGCGGCTCGGTTGGGTTGGGCCGCACCGGCTTGGCCGTCGGCGTCGGTTGCGATGTTGGCGCCAACCAGTCGTCCGTCGCGCAGCCGCCGGCAATCAGCGCCAGCCCCACCATCGCGAGGATGCGTAGCTTGCGGCGCAGCTTCGGCGCCCGCGCAGACACGCCCGCACGTTCCACGCGTGCAACGCCGCCGCGCGCTTCTCCGAGAATCCTGCGCATCGCCTGCGCCCCCGCGCTATTTCTCCCGATGGCATCCATGCCGACACCTCGAACTAAGCAGCTAAGAACCGGTGATGAACACACGCCGCGGCGGGCGCGGCGCATTTTCGAGCGCGCACCGCGCCGCAGAACATCGATCAATCGTGTGGAGTTTGCTTACCGGACCGGGCGCGGCCAAGTTCTGTCTGCGCACCGCCGCCTAGCGCGGGACCGCGCTGGTGAGTGATGCACCCGGCGCGCTTCGCGTTTACGCCGCCGTCGCGATCCGCAGCAGCAGCAGCTCCACGCCGGTATCTATCGACCGCACGCCCGACTTGGCTTGTGCGTCGAGTTCGCCGAGTTCGCAGAGATACTGCCCGACGCGCCGCGCGCTTAGGCGGGAGAGAATGAGATCAAGTTCGCGTTCGCGTCCCCACATCATGACTTTGGGCGCAATCGCGCGCGTGGCCAGCCCTTCCGCCGCCATCCGATGGGCCGTGATCCACTTGCGCAAAACAAACGCGATCCCGCCGACCGCCATGAAGATCGCCGCCGAGTCACTCATGATCAGGTGCTGCCATTGCCGCAGCATCGCGCGGATGTTGCCGGCGCCGGCGGCATCCATGACGGCAAAAATTTTCTCTTCGCGTGTGCGCCCCACCAGGTCGCTCACGTCGTCGTCGCTGATGCCGGTCCGCTCGCCGACATAGAGGCAGAGCTTCTCGATTTCATTGGTCAGCACGCCCTGATCAGCGCCGACCAGGTCAGCCAGCCGCGCCGCCGTCGCAGGATCGATCTGCTTGCCGCGCTCGCGGACCTGTGCCGACACGAAATCGACCAGCGCCCGGTCTGAGAGCTTCTTGCACTCGATCAATTCGCCGCCGCAGGCGTCGGCCGCCTTGTAGAGCCGCGTTGTTTTCGGAAAGCTGCGGCAGGTGAGAATCAGCGTGCCGGTGGGGGCGGGCTTCGCCAGATAGCCCTCGAGTTTCTCACGCCAGGCGCTGATGAACGTGTCGGCGTCGCGCACAACCACGACGCGCCGCTCCGACAGAAACGGCAGCGTCGCCAGATCGGTCACGACCGTCGCGTAGGTCAGCTCGCCGGCTTCGCCGCGCTGCGCCCCTTCATAGACGCACAGCGCCAGGCTGCGGTCGACCTGGGGCGGTAACAGCCGGTTGAGCGCTGCCTCGAAACTGACGGACTTTTGATACTCTTCATCGCCATAGATCACGATGAGCGGCGGAATCATGCGCGACCGTGCCATAGCGCGGATTGTAGGGCGGATCGCGCCGCGCGCGGCCGGTGGCGACGAGCGGCGTGACCGGCCCCGGCGTGAAAAAAACTGACGCAGCATGGTCGAATCGACTTGACGGTTAGGTATTTGTTTGTATCATGCCGAACATCAGAATTAAAGCTGCCGATGCGCCCGGCGGCCGACCAGTCAGCGCCCGGGGCGGGCGCTGCGGGATCGGCCCGGCTTGCGCCGGCGTCTGCGAGGAGCGACCCATGGCTGAAGAGCGTAAAAAGGAGTCGGTGCATCGGCTTTCGACCGAAGAGCGCGAGCAAAACCGCAAGGAAGCCCTCGGCCGCGCCGTTCAGCAGATTGAGAAATCGTTCGGCAAAGGGACGATCATGTTTCTTGATCAGTCCGCCGGCGCCGTAACGGAGGGCATTTCGACCGGGGCCATTTCGCTCGACCTGGCCCTCGGCGGCTACGGCATTCCCTACGGGCGAATTGTTGAGGTCTTCGGACCCGAGTCTTCGGGCAAGACCACGCTCACCCTGCACATCATCGCCGAAGCCCAGCGCGCCGGAGGAACCGCCGCCTTCATCGATGTCGAGCATGCCTTTGACCCCGCCTGGTCCAAGCGTCTGGGCGTCAATCTCGAGTCGCTGATGGTGAATCAGCCCTCCTGCGGCGAGGAAGCGCTGGAGATCTGCGAGTTGCTGGTGCGGTCCAATGCGCTCGATGTCATCGTGGTCGACTCGGTTGCCGCGCTCGTTCCGCGCAACGAGTTGGAGGGGCAGATGGGTGACGCCCAGGTCGGCGCCCAGGCCCGCCTGATGAGCCAGGCCTTGCGAAAGCTCACCGGCGTCGCCAGCAAGAGCCGCACCGCCGTCATCTTCATCAATCAGATTCGCGACAAAATCGGCGTGATGTACGGCAGTCCCGAGACGACGCCGGGCGGGCGCGCCCTGAAGTTCTACTGCTCGGTGCGCATCGACACACGCCGCATCGGCATGATCAAGGAGGGCGAAGAAGTGATCGGCGCGCGGACCCGTGCGAAGGTCGTCAAAAACAAGGTCGCCCCCCCCTTTCGCGAGGCCGAGTTTGACATTCTCTTCAACGAAGGCATCAGCCGCGAAGGCGATCTCATCGATGTCGCCGCTGAGGCGGGCGTGTTGACCAAATCGGGCACGTGGTTCAACTATGGCGAGCAGCGCCTGGGTCAGGGTCGCGAGAATGCACGCACATTCCTGCGAGAAAACCCACTCATCGCCAAGGAAATCCGCCAGAAAACACTGATGGCGAAAATGCCGGCGCCCCCGGCCAAGCCGGGCGATGCCAAGCCGCCCGCGGCGGAGACCGAAACCGCCGACAAGGCGGGTGGCGCCGCGCCGGCGGCGGCGCGGGCCGAAAGCCGGGCTGAAACCCGCGCCG
>CAYQLG010000051.1:0-30087 GCA_964418235.1 uncultured Planctomycetales bacterium | reverse complement strand
ACTTCCGTCGCGCCTGCCGCGCCTGCGGGCCGCTTGCCGGCCTGTCGTGCGACATCCTGAGCTGCCCGTCGTGCGGCCTCGATGGCTTCCTTGGGCAGGCCTAGTTGCAGACCCAGCGTCTCGGTCTGGTCGCCGCGCTTCGCCATCCGCATCATCATGAAGAGCGCGATGACCGCCAGCAGCCCCAGTCCGGCCTGCGGTCCATACTTGCGCGCCATGCCGATGGCGTCTTCGACGGCGCCGGCCTGCACCACCGTCGGCGCCTCCGTCGTGTCGTAGTACCACTCGATCGCGACGTGGTCTTCCTTCTGCGGCTTGACCAGTTTGCTGACGAGGCTGATGAAGCGCTTCTTCTCGCGGTCAAAAACTTCCTGCAGCTGCGCCTCATTCGGGGTCTGCCCCGGATTGGCCAGCACAAAGATCCCGGTCAGGTAGCTGTGCGAGATGTTGATCGCCGCGGAGACTTCCTTGATGTCGCCGGGCGGCGTTGATTCCTTCCGGGCCGACTGCCCCGGCTGCAACTGCGTGCGGTTGGTCTCACGCTCGTTGGTTTCATCGGGCAGGGCGCCGCCGCCCCCGACCTCCAGGGCCGTGTTGGGCTGCACGCCGGGCTGATTCGCGCGGCGGCTGCGGAGCGTTTTTTCGCTGGTGGTCTCTTCGCTGGTGGAGACTCCGGCGATGGGCGTCACGGTGGTTGCGTCGCGGGTGGTGGTCTCAAGCTCGACCTGAACGGCGACGCGCGCCTTGGGATCGGGAAGCTGGCTGCGAATCCGGTCTGCGATCCTTTTTTCGTGCTGCACGCGCAAACGTTGCAGATGCGAACTGACGGTGTCGTCGGTCTCCCAATCGAGCGCACTGACGCCGCTGGCGTCGACCACCTGGACGTTCTGGAGCGCCAGGCCGCGCACCGCGCCGCTGATCAGCCGGGCGGCGGCCAGAGCCAGCTCGCGCGGGACGCGCTCGCCGCTGCCCATGATCAGCGTCACGCTGGCGGAGCCGGCCGATTCGACCCGCGAAAACCCGCGCCGATTGGGGTTGAGATTGAGGAATACCCGCGCCTGGCGCACCCCCTGAAAGCGCCCGAGCACCTGCTCGAGTTCGTGTTGCAGCCCGACGGTCCAGCGGCGGTCGTTCTCCGCCTGACTGATCCACGGATTTGATTCCTTGACCAGCGCGCTGAAACCGGCGCTGGTGTTGCTGGGCAGGCGCTCCTGCATCTGGAGAGCGGCCAGCAGCGCCTGGCGATTGGCGGAAGCGCTCACATAGATGCGCTGTCCGCGCGTCTCGCTGGCTTCGCCCAGCGTCCGCAACCCGTCGCGAATCTGGGCAATTTCCTCGGGCTGCAAATCCTGCTCAAGCAGCGGCGTCAACTCAGGCTTGGCGGCCCACTGCCCCAGCCAGAAGACCGCCAACGTCACGAGCGCGGCGCCGAGCAGCAGCGCAATCCGCTGCGACGGCGTCACGTCGCCCAGCCGCGACATGATCTGATTTAACAGTCGGGAAAACGCATCCATGCGCGCGGAGGTCCTGGGGGCCGGCGGTCGCGTCGTGCGATGGTCCGGCTTGCGACTCTATCGGCCGGCCCCATGCCGGGGGTCGTCGCAGCGCGACAGAGCTTGCGCCAGGGCGCAGATTCGAAGCGCAAAACGCTCGCACCGGCCATGACGATGTCGGGCAAGACGGGCCGGGCGAACCCGCGGCGCGAGGGCGAGAGTAGGTTGCCGGCGTAGATTCGAAGCAAACCGGTTCGATATCTTGAAGTTGATTCGCTTCAGGCGGCCGTGAGGGCCATCACGATACCGCGCGGCGCATGATTCGCGCTAGAATCCGATGAAATCTCGGTTGTGACCGGCGGGGACCATCGGTTACATTGCTGTTGTTTCGCCGCTGAGCCTCTGTGAAGACCATTCAAGCGCTGGCCCTGCTTTCTTGTCATGGCGGCGGGCGATGGACCGTTTGACTCAGCGGCGAGGGTTCAAGTTCCGTCGGCGACATCGCCCAATCGCGGAGATCAACATTCTCGACGTGCGATCGTCGCCAACCCAGCCAAGAAGGGAGAGAGAGATGCGAACGAAAGATGGTATGCGAGCGGCCGTGGGGGCGCTCGGCGCCGGGTTCATGGCGGCCAGCGTGATGGCGGCCCCGCCCAAGGTGCTTTATTCGACCATTCAGACCAGCCCCACCTCCGACGTGCCGGGGCTGACCGGCCTCAAGTTTGACAATGACGCCAGCGGCTTTTTGCGACCTTATCGCAGCCCCAACAGCAAACACTGGATCATGGAGGCGCAGCTTAATGTCGCGACGACCGCGGACGACGAAGTCATTCTCGTCGGCAATGCGCTGACCGGGCTGGGAACTGTCGTCATTCGCGAAAACAACCAGGCCCCGTGGGCGCCGACCGGCCAATTGGTCGGCCCGATTCGCGAGAAGATGCAAATCAACAACGCCGCCAACTTCGCCTTTGGCCACAACCTCGCCGGCACAGCCCCGACGACGGCGGATGAGGAAATCGTCTCGTCCATCGGCGGAGTGCTGGCCGCGGTCGCGACCGAGGGCGGCGCCGGCCCGGCGGGCGAGGCCTATGGCGCAGTTCTGCACAGCGCGGGCATCACCAATGACAACCGCGTCGCCTTCGTCGCCAACAGCACCGTCGGCGCGCTCGGCACGACGCAGGACGATTTTGTCCTGCTCGGTGGCACGATCATTTCTCAGAGCGGCATCAGCGGCACGCCCAGCGGGCAGCTCTTCACCGAAACCTGGAACCTCTTTGATACGGATGAAACGTACGTCAATGGCGACGGCGACGTGGTCTTCTCGCGCGGCACGTTGACGGGCGCCACGACCTCGAACGTTGCACTTGCCGTCAACAACCAGATTGTCCTGCAGGAGAGCGTGATCTACGCCCCGCTGACGGCCGGTGTGCTGACCGTCTCCGAGACGCTGCTGACCGCGGATGGCGACTGGTTCGCGCGCGGCGAAACCGCCGGAGACGTTGAGAACTTTGTCATTCGCAACGGAACGGTCATCGCGATCACCAATCAGGCGGTGCCGGGCGGACTGCCGGGCGAGATCTTTGATGATGCCATTTTCGATGCCTGTTTCTTCACCATGGGCAGCAACGCGCTGGGCGATTATTTCGTCGGCGGCGTCACCAACGCCACGGACGAAAACGCCAATGCGGTCATCGTGCTGAATGGCGAGGAAGTCATCCTGCGCGAGAATGACGGCGTGGACGTCGACGGCAACGGCCTGGCCGATGATGACGCCTTCATTTCGGTCTTCAACAACGAAGACACCTACATCGACAATAACAAGATTCTCTTCTTCACGGCCGAGCTGCGCAACGGCGCGGGCGCTGCGCTCACAGCCCAGGCGTTTCTGCGGCTGCCGCTGTCGATCTGCGCGGGCGACATGAATTGTGACGGCGTGATCAACTTCGACGACATCGACTTCTTCGTCGCGGCGCTGACCGCCACGGGCGGCTGGGATGAGCCGCCGACGGGCGCTTGCTACTGGCGCGCCGGCGACACCGACGGCGATCTCGACGCCGACTTTGACGACATCGACGGCTTTGTCGAGCTGCTCGTCACGGGCACGTGCTCGTAGGCCGGCCGCGCTGACCATGGCACGATCGTGCCGTTGAAGCATGGACCGAGACGGACAACGTCGCGTCGCCGCCGATCTCAACCGGATCGGCGGCGACGCGTGCTTTTGAAGCAGTTGGATTGGGCCAGGTCTCTCGCGTCGCCAGTCCGCGCATGAAACCGCACGAGGCTGCCGTTTTCGCTGTGTCTTCGCGCAGTGGATTTCCCACGGGAATTGCCGGTTTGTCGCGCTGCTGCTTCATTGCTGGATAGTCTCGTCGCATCGCTGAAATATATTGGCTATTGCGGAAACTGAATCGCTTCCTGACGAAACTGTCGAATGAGCCGGCGTTAGTGGCGGCTGAATTGGGGTTGCGGGGCAGATGGGAGTGAGTTTCAGCCTGGCTGTCGTCGTTTCTTCGTTCTATCTTTGTAATTCTCTCCTTGTTATTTCTGACTTTGCTTTTTCCTCGAGTTCTGCGGACGATCCGGTTCGTGGTTCGGGCGGCTGGGCCGCCGCGCGGGCCGAGAGGCTTGGCCGCCGCGTGGTCCGGACAGCCGGGCCGCCGCGCGCGGGCCAGGCGGTCGGGCGCTGTGCGATCCAGACGTCCGGGCCGCGTGCTGGCTGTCGCCGCATTCCGTCTGTTCGCCGGGGAGATGGATCGATCCCAGGTGAGTGGTTGAGCGCGGCGGCGGACCGGCTTCAGCCGGTCGGTCCCTGCCACCAACTTCAGTTGGTGGTGTGGGGGAAGCGACCCGACCGGTTGTGCTTGAGGGCGTTCCTCAGCCGGCTTCAGCCGGACTTGCGGCTCCGATCCTGCCGCCGATGCTGACCGTTCTCAAGTCCGGCTGAAGCCGGTGGCAGGGGCCCGTCGGCAGAAACCGACTCTGCTCTTCAGCACGAAGAATTGGCGACTCAACTCCACTGCACCAACGGCTGGCGACTCAGCTCATCGCCACGAATTGCTCAGGTCTCAGCTCCGCAGCACGAACGGCTCGTGAGGTGGGGTTCGGTTCGGCAGTACGCGGTGGATGCTATTCAACGGACGGATGCGTGTGATGTAATGTTTGGTTTTCCCTTCGTCGCTTCGTCGCGAATTCAGGCTTCTGCTGAGACGGAATCGCTTCCTGACGGGCGCGGTTCGGTTGGGGCGCGATTGGGCAGAGAGGGTCGCGGCCTAGGTCTTCGCGTTCGAAACCAGATAGACCGCCAGCGGCCCGAAAATGATCAGCGGAATACCCGCGGCGAAGCGCGTCCACTCGACGTCGGTCGGCACGTTTTGCGCCAAAAACGCGACGAGAAAGCAGGCCCCCGCAAACGCGATCGCGCGCCCGCCCGCCTCCAGCACGTTCGTCGGCTGCCGCGTCAGAAAAAAGGGCGTCACAAGCAGGAGCAGGATGAGCTGCAGCAACGGCTGCGTAAAGCGCACGTCGCGCGTGCGCAGAATCGTCGGCAGATTCGGCAGACTGCCCGCGCCGGCCAGCGCGTTGATCTGGCGAATGCTCATCAGGTCGGTCCATTGCGTCGTTTGCCGCAGGCGCAGCTCCTCCGGCGCGAGTGTGAAGGGATATTCGTTCAGCGGCGTCCAGCGGAGCGCATGCGTCAGATCGCCAGCGCCAAAGGCCTCGCCCACGTCCAGCCGGCTGCCGCGCTCGAGCTGCCAGGCGCGGCGCGGCGGCGACCAGGTTGCGGCGTCGGCGCGGATGAGCTGCGATGGTCGCCCCTCCGCGTCGGGCGCGATGATGAAGACGCCGCGCAGCCGGCCCTCCGCCGCGTACAGCTCGCGAGCCGAGAGGATCGAGTTATTGCCGTCGCGGGCGGCATAGACGCCGACGGCGCTGTCGTTGTGCAAATCCTGATGACGGCGCGAGATTTTGGCGGCGAATTCGGGCACGATAAACTCGGTCACGCCGACCCACGCCGCGATGATGAAGACCGCCACGACCAGGATCGGAAAGAGGAGCCGCTGGAGCGGTACGCCGGCCGCCACGACCGCGGTCAGCTCGTTGTTGCGCTGCATAAGCGCGATCGTGAAGGCCGCCGCCACGGCCATGACAGGCCCGCTGATTTGGGAGAAGTACATCGCCAGGTTGGGGCCGTAGAAATCGAGCATGAGCGCGACCACGTCCGCCGTGCTGAGCGCGCGATTTTCGGTGAACTCGTCGAAGTTGACGAGGATGTCGGTGAAGACGTATAGACCGATGCCCGTCAGCAGCAAAATCACGTAACTCGCGAAGAACGACCATGCGAGATGTCGATCGAGAATCGTCATCGCGCCACCCCCAGCCGCACGGTCAGCAGCGCCCCGGCCAGCAGGAGGGCCAGGCCGCCCCAGGTGACGTACGGCCCGATCAGCGTCGTGGCCTCGTTCTCGGTGATCTGCTTGGCGAGCGACATGACGATCAAGACGCTGAAAAACGGCACCGTCGTCAGGCCAAACGCCGCCAGCGCCCGCGCGCCGCGGAACATCACGCCCAACGCCGCCCCGAGCAACACCGTAAACAAGATGCTGCTGGTGAAGCCCAGGCGGAAGTGAATCGTGCCGGTGATCTTGCGGCGCAGATCGCGCGCCTCGCGCAGCAGCGAGACGCGCCGGTCATTCCAAAACTGGCGGCGCTCCGGCTCGGCGGCGCGGGCGCTTTCGGGCAGGTCGGCGGTTTCATCCAGCACTTTCGCGGGCGGAAACTCGGCCAGGGCCTCCAGCGCGCTCGCCGGCAATTGCGGTCCGTCGAGGCTCAGCTTGTTTTTTTCGCTCGCGCGGTCGGGGTTCGCCGCGCGCGGATTGAATTCCTGCACGCGGCGGCCGTCGCGCTCTTCCAGGCGGATTTCGACCGGCGCCGCTCCCCGCAGCGGGTGCGCGATGACGTCGCAGCGCGGCGCGAGGTAGCGCGTCGCGCGGCTTTCTCCGGCGCGCTTCACGAGCACGATCGCGTCTTCGAGCGCCAGGCCCCGCTCGCGCAGCCGCGCGGACTTGCCGCGGATCTCGTAACTGCGGCCCTGGGGGTCTTCCAGCCGCAGCGCGCCACCGCGGGCCAGCTCGGCGACCGCCGCCTGGTAGTAGCTTTGCAGCGTCAGCCCGAGCCGAAACTCTTCGCACAGCGCTTCGAGCCGCTCAAACTTCCACGGCGCCGCCCGCCATTCGAGCAGCGTCGCCAGGTCGGCCGTGCTCACCCGCCGCGGCAGGCGCAGCGGAAAGCGCCACGGTCCGATCTGCTGTTGGTCGAGCGTCGCGGCGCTGCGGCCGATCTCAAAATCGCGCCCATCCACGAGGTAGATGGTGAGAAAGATGTCCGGCTCGCGCGTGTCGAAGCGGCACAGGCCATAGGTGGCCGTGGCGAAGCGTTCGACAGCGCCGTCCGAGCGGGCGACCAGAAACGTCGGGTTGCGCACGGCCAGATACGACAGCCCCGGCGCGACCTCGTAGCCCTTCTCGCGCAGCGCCTCGGGATCGGTCTTGACGACCCGTTCGGCGGTCAGAGCATAGAGCCGATCGCCCTGCGTGCGCTGAAAATAACCGCGGTTTTGCAGACCCTGCGCGACGATCTCGCGCATGTTCGCGCGGGCGAAGTCTTCGAGTTGCTTGGTCAGGCGCGGCACGACGAAATTACCGAAAAAGAGCGTGAAGAGGCCGACCCCCAGCGCGATCACCAGTGCCCCGAAGAAGAGCCTGTGCACATGGATGCCCGCCGCCCGACAGGCGGTCAGCTCGTTGTCAGCAGCGAGGCGGCCATAAACCATCGTGGTCGAAAAGATCGCGGCCATCGGCATCATCAGCGTCATGACGATCGGCACGAGCGTCGGCACGAAGCGCACCATGTCGGCCGCGCTGATCGCTTCAAACTTGACGATTTGGTAGAGGCCGCCGCCCAGCGTAAAGACGACCGTGAGCGCCGCCAGGGACAGGACAAACGTCTTGAGCAACTCACGCAGAATGTAGCGGTGCAGCGTGCGCATGCGCCGTCATCGCCCCCCGGCCGCGATCGGCCTCCGCCCGCGGCGCGCAGCGCCGCCCGGCGCCACCGCGGCCGTGCAGCCCGTCCCAGAACGATCCCATCGCCGGCAATCCGGCGGTCTGACCAGCGCTCCGCGCCATTCCATCGCAGTACGGTACTCGACGGTGCGCGGCGCGACAATTGCGGTTTGCATCGATGAATGACGGGATCACCGTGTTTGGACAGTGGCGCCCGGCAGCGCAGGAAGGACAAGCATCTTGCCTGACGTCGACAGGCTGGAAGCGTGTCTGACCCACTTCATGACTGACAGTCGGCCCCCGCTGCGCTCAGATGAAAACCGCGTACGAATGTGCTCATGTACAAGCAGGCAGGGATCAAGATCGAGTAGTCGGTGCGAATTGACGTTGGCTCGCCGGCCTGTCATAGTCTCGCGTTCGCGAGCTGCGGGCAGCCGCGGCCGCATCGACGGCGAACGCCGGCGCGGGCCGGCCTATGCGCCACGATCGCGAAGCAAAGAGGAACTTGAGCGATGCGCCAAACGACACGTTGGAAGAAGTGGATTGTCGGACTCGTCGCGGGAGCCACCCTGTTACAGACGCCGACCTGCGTCGACACCGCCAATGTCGTCACGAGCGTGGCGACAACCACCACCGCCGTCGGCGTGCTCTATCTCGTTCGCCAGGTTATCGACTAGCGCGGCGTGATCGGAACACCCACGACATGCAATCATCCGCATGCCTGAGGAGCGGGCGGTGTCGCATGGGTCGGAAGGTGGGAAGGGATGCACTTCGTCGCTATCCGAGCTTGATCAGCGCGCCCGCTGGAAGTGCCGCGCATCTGTTGACGCTGCTGCTCCGCGCTGACTTCGCCCCGCGTTTAACCCGTCGGCCGCGCGTCGTCCGCTACAGCGCGGATGTGTTCCGGCCGCGTTCCGCAACAACCGCCGATGAGCTGCGCCCCCATTTGCCGCCAGAGGCGCGCGTAACCGGCGTATTGCGCCGGTGAGGCATCTTCGGAGAATGACCAGCCCGGCAAGGGCCGGTCGGCGCACAGGTGGGCATAGACCGCCAGCGGTCGCGCGGTCAGCCGGCGCAGCCGCGGCAATTGCTGCGTAACCCCCCGCGGCGGAATGCAATTCAGACCCAGATGGGCCGGGCCAAATAGCTCACACGCCTCGATGGCCGCGGCGAGCGGCTCGCCGCTTAGCAACGCCCCTGTCTCGCTGGTAACAAAGCACACGCCAAATGGCAGGTCGGCGGCGGCGGCGGCCCGCGCGATCGCGCGGGCTTCGCGGACGGTATTGATCGTCTCGGCCCAGAGAAACGTTGCGCCCGCGGCGCGCAGCCAATCGACGAAAACGCCGTACTCGGCGCAAAGCGTTTGTTCATCCGCGACCAGGTCCGGCCGGTAGCAATCCGCCGCCGGCCCGATGCTGGCAACGATCCGGATTTCCACGGTGTGGACAGGCATTGTGCCGGTTTCCGCTCCGCTCGCGCCGACGCGATCGGCTCTGCCGGGTTCGGCATCGACGGCGGCGTGTGCGCAGGCGAGAGCCCGCGCCGTCAGTGTGCGGCCCTCCTCATCGGTGAGTCCCGCCGCCCGTAGCGCGCGCGGATTCGTGCGAAACGTATTGGCCACGAGCACGCGCGCGCCGGCCCACAAGTACTCGCGATGGATCGCCGTAACAATCTCGGGCGCCGTGCGGAGCGCCGCCGCCGACCACAGCGGGGCCGGCGCCGACACGCCGCGACGTTCCAGTTCGGTCCCCATTGCCCCGTCGAGCACGATCACATCCGGCATGACGTTCCATCCCGTGTCACGGCGACTACTCCGGCGGAAGATCGCTCTTGTCGACGCCGCGCCAGCGCTGCGGCAGATCGTCGCGGCGCGGATGGTGATCGACATACCAGCGGATTTGCCGCGCCAGGCCCAGCAGGATGTCGGCTTCGTTCACAGTCAGATCGAGCCGGCCGAGCATGTGGCGCAGGGCGTATTTCAAATGATCCGGGTTGCGACCAAAAAGAAAGCCCACGCGCTCCAGGGCGTCAAACAGCTTCGCGAACATGATCTGTTTGCGCGTGTCGTCGGCCAGGTCGGGCTGCAGGGCCATCGGCAACTCCGGACGACCCGCACGGCGCTGGGCTGCGCGATAGAGTTCGTAGGCTTGCACGGTCGCGGCGGCCGCCACGTTGAGAACCGGATAGCTCGCGTGAGCCGGAATCGAGACGATCCGGTCAAACGCGAGCAGCTCTCGCGTGAGCAGCCCGGTGTCTTCGCGGCCGAATGCGAACGCGACCGGGCCGCGCTCGGCATAGGACAGAGCCTCTTCAGCGGCGGCATCCGGCATCTGCGGATCATTCCGCCGGTAAAGGCCGAGCTTCGAGCTGGTGGCATAGCTCTTCACGCAACCGTCGAGCGCCGTGGCGAGATCCGGCACGACGCGCAGGCCGCGCAGGACGGCGTCGCCATGCATCGCGAAGTTGCGCGCGGCCTCGTCCTGCACGTCGCAGCGCGGCGCGACCACGATCAGATCGGCCAAGCCCATGTTGGCCATGATCCGGCAGATCGAGCCGATGTTGATCGCACCCGCCGGCGAAACCAGGATGAAACGCACATTCGCGAGCATCTTTTCAGAGAGCCATGATAATCGCACGGCGCGAGACGGCTGCTTTCGCGACGCACCAGGCAAATATGCCAAGAGACGTGAAATCAACTCACGCGGCAAGCGGCGTGCTACGCCAGCCCAGGGCAACCGCATTCTCGTTCTCGCTGCCCGCTGTTCAGCGTGGGAACAGGCTTCCAGCCTGTTCCGGAAGGGCAAGCCGTCTGCCCCACCCTTGCTTGGTGGCGACAACCTGGAGAATGCGGTTGGCTCGCGCAAACCTGTCGACCGGCGGATTCTCTGGCGGCGGGATGATGGCGGGGTTATGATCTTTTAGCAGGTTCTCGTAGCTCAACTGGATAGAGCGTTGGCCTCCGGAGCCAAAGGTTGTGGGTTCAAATCCCGCCGGGAACGTTGAGGGGCGATGGCGATTCCAACTTGGGCGCGAACGTTCGGCAGCCGCGGCGGCAGCCCGCGCGCGATCAGATTGACCCGTTGCGCACGCAGCGCGATCGCGATTCAATCACGGCGCAAATGCATGGCCGTCATGCTTGGGCGAGTGTGACCGGCTGCCGGACCGCGCCGCGGTTGAACCCGCCGCGAGCAATGAAATCCGCGTACCAACGCCCGCTGGCTTTGATCGTGCGCCGCCCCGTCTCGAAATCGCAGCGGATGAGTCCGAAGCGCTTGTTGAAGCCGAGCGACCATTCGAGATTGTCGAGCAGCGACCAGACAAAATAGCCGCGCAGATCGACGCCTTCCGCCTGGGCGGCGCGGGCCGCCTCGAAGTGATCGCGCAGGTAGGCGATGCGATCCTGATCGTTGACAAACCCTTCGGCGTCGGGCTGATCGTTGCAGGCGGCGCCGTTCTCCGTCACGTAGATGGGCAGGCCGTCATAGCGCTTGTTCAGCCAGTGCAGCAGCGCATAGAACCCTTCCGGCACGATCGGCCAGTTCATCTCGGTGTGCTTGACGTGCGGCTGCGGCGCCAGCTCCGTCTCCATCGGGCCATTGCCGGGAGCGTGCCGCACCACGTCGCTGAGATAATAATTCACCGCGAGAAAATCCATCGAGCGCCGCAGCCGCCGCGCGTCGTCCGCCGTGAATTCCGGCAGGAGCGCGCCGAGCCGCTCGCGCATCACGCTCGGGTAGTCGCCAAAGTGCGGCGGATCGGTGAACCAGCCGCCGAAATTGAGCATGGCGCGCTCGGCGGCGGCGGCGTCTTCGGAGCTGGACGTAGCCGGGAAGCTATAGCTCATATTGAGCGCAAAGCTGATCTGGCCGCCGCGTTCGCGCCCGACCGGCAAAGCGCGGAAGCGCTCGACGGCATAGGCGTGGGCGCGCATGAGGTTGTGGCCGGCGCGATAGCCCAGCGCGCGATCACGGATGCCCGGCGCGTGTGCGCCGTGGAAATAGCCGCCGTCGACGCTGCACCACGGCTCATTGAGCGTCAGCCACAGGCGCACCCGGTCGCCGAGCTTGTTAAAGATCAACTCGGCATAGTCGGCGAACCAGTGGGGGCTGTCGTCGTGCGCCCAGCCGCCGAATTCCATTTGCAGCGCCGCGGGCAAGTCCCAGTGATAGAGCGTGACGAGCGGCTCAATGCCGGCTGCGATGAGCTGATCGACGAGACGATCGTAGAAATCGAGGCCGCGCGCATTGACGGGGCCGCGGCCCTCAGGCATGACGCGCGGCCAACTGACGGAGAAGCGATAGGCGTTCAAATTCAGTTGTCGCATGAGGCCGATGTCTTCGGAGGAGCGGTGGTAGTGGTCGCAGGCCACTTCGCCGGTATCACCCGTGACGCTCTTGCCAGGGGTGGCGAGGAAGACATCCCATATGCTGGGGCCGCGGCCGTCGCTGCGGGCGGCGCCCTCGATTTGATAGGCGGCCGTCGCAGCGCCCCAGAGAAAGCGGTCGGCGGAGTCGAGCGGATGGGGTCGGGCGGAGAGGACAGCACTACTCATGGCACACTCCGAAATTCGGACGGCGTGGTCCGGTTTTGCGCAGCCGACAATCCTTCCCTGCACACAGATAAGCGTGCGTGAGGGGGCGAAGCTGGCTGACGCAAAAATCATGATATCAAGAATTGAAAGCGCTTGCAATCGGCACGCTCGTCGGGTATTTTTGTTTCTGAAGGGTAAGCAGCCGCATCGCCCGCGAGGGGCGCTGTCGGCCAACCGCTTGGCCCATGTCTGGTTGATATTTTGGAGAAGGAGTTAGGGAGAGCGCCATGAGAAAACTGAATGGTCTTCAGCGGGGGGCCGTGCTGCTGGTGGCCGGCCTCAGCCTGCCCGCCTGGGCGGTTGTCACCGACATCAACTCGGTGCGCGTTCAAACGCGCGTTTTCAATGATTATCCCGGTTCGAGCCTGACGGTGCTGCCCAGCGGCGGCTCGCCTGGCTTGGGCTTCGTCGGGTTTGAGGAAACCTCTTACGGCGCCGCGCCGGGCGTTGCGGGCTTCGCCAATCGTCATGCCGCGTGGCTGTCGGCGGATGGCGGCGCGAGTGACTTCCTGCTGAGCCGCAATGAGGGCTTTGACATCAGCATGAGCATCATGCTCGATGCCGGCACGATCGCGCCCGACCGCACCAATCGCAAGGAAGCCGGCTTCCTGTTCCTCGGTCCGGCGGGAGACGGCGTCTTCATCATCGCGGGCGAGGGTGAATCGGCGGCGTTTGCCGGCGGTCTGCCGTTCCACGGCTTTGGCGGTTCGGCTTACTCGGCCGGGACGATGACCACGATGCGCATGATCTATCGCCCGGATGATGATCCGAACCCATTCGACGGCGATGCTTCGACGATGGAATACATCCTCGGCGGCGTTTCGAGCGGCCCGAAGAATTTTGACAATCTCGAAAACGGCATTCCGGACGGGACCAAGCTGGGCGCTTATGTCCAGTCCAATCCGGATGAGGCCAACCCGGGCGACTTTGTCCTGGCCGAATTCCGCAGCATCAGCATCGTTCCGGAACCGGCCAGCCTGGTGCTGTTGGCGCTGGGCGCGCTCGGTATCGCCCGCCGACGCTAGTGAATGGATGCGCTGTCGTGTCGGGGTTCCGTACCCGACGGCGGGTCGGATACGTACCCGCGGCTGGCTGTGGCCGCGCTCGCCCGGAAAGGCGGCGGCGGCCACGGCAGGCCGACGCTGCTGAGTCCGCTTGACTTCGGTGCGGCGAGGCCGGCCTTCATGAGTTGGTGGCGTGCAAAGATCGCGCTGGAACCGATCGTGGCAAGCGCCGCGAGCGCTTGCCCGGTCGGTGTATTCCGCGATGCGCGGCAGGATCAGACCTCGAAAAATGAGGTGCGGCGAAGGTTTGCCGCACGCGATTGATCGGTTCCACCGGGTTGGGCACGGAGAGCTTGCCATGAGCAGAACCGAATGGGCTTCGCGGCTGAGGCCGGTCGCGTCAAGCGGCCGAAAGTGGACGGGGTTTACGCTGATTGAGTTGCTGGTGGTTGTGGCGATCATCGCCCTGCTGATTTCGATTCTGCTGCCGTCGCTCTCGCGGGCGCGGGCTCAGGGACGAGACACCGTCTGCAAGTCGAACCTGCATCAATTCGGTTTGGCCACGAATTACTATGTGCAGGAAAATCGCGAATTGCTGCCCTATATCCTCGGCTCGCCCAATCCGGCCGCGGGCGGTCGCCCGATCCAGGCGCCCTTTTATCAGTATCATCAGATCTTCATGTTCTGGCAGTACTTGAAAGACTTGAAGTTCTATAAGTGCCCGAGCGCGAACGGCCTGACCTCGACCAAGGCCTATCGCCCCACGCCCGGCGTGCCGGACAACCGCTATAGCTATTACACGGCTTTTCGCAGCGACGCCTATGTCAGCCGCGCGCTGCGCGAGCGCTGGTGGCCCAAGATCGGCCCGACCGACATCGTCACCGTCGATGGCGAGCAGATCGTCACGCCGATCACGACCGAATACTGGTTCAACGACTGGCAAACCGGCGCGACCGTGATCACGCCGACCGGCTCGGAGGCGGTGCCGGCGATCAGCGGCGGGAACATCGGCAAAATTCCATTCCCGATGTACTCGGTCATCATGAGCGACGGCGTCTGGTGGCGCAAGAAAGAGCAACGCCATTCCAGCGGATCGATGCAATTCGTTTTTCTCGACGGGCACGTCGAGCGCATCGTCCGCGACAAGTATCGCGATCCGCGCGCCCGCAGCGGCGGCAACGTGCCGAAGGACTATGACGCGCGCGGCAATCGCCCGTTTTATGCGTGGGGTCTTACACGGGCCGGCATCGACGGCATGACCTCGCCGGACCTTGATCGCGAACCCTGATATCGGACAAATTTCGCGCCGGCTTCGGCCCACTGCGCAGATTCGCGGAACGGATTTCGTCGGCCGGCGCGGTACGATGTAGGCATACGGCTTTGGGAGCAATCAACCATGCGACGTAATACTCAGATCATGATTCTGCTCGCCCTCGCGGTGACGCCGCTGACGGCTTTCGCGCGGCAGGCGCTTGTCCGAAACGGGAGCTTTGAGGGTGGAACCGGCGCGGGCGGGATCGACGAACGCGTTCCGCTCGGCTGGACGCGCTTCGGCGCCGCGACCTGCGAGCGCAGCGGCGAGGCCGCCCTGACCGGCTCGCAATCATTCAAGGCTTTCGGCGGCGAAACCACGGTCGGCGCCTATCAAGACGTGCCGGTCGTCCCGGGACAGGCCGTCTCGATTTCGGCCCGGCTCTATACACGCGCGGGCGACCGCATCGGCGGCGACGCGACCGCCAACATCAAGCTGGAGTTCTACGACGGCGCTGATCCGCCGGCACTCGTCGGCTCGCCCAGCGAGCTGGTCGTGCTGACGGGCGCTTCACCCGCGGATGTCTGGACCCCCGCGGCGATCGGACCGGTTGTCGCGCCGGCCGGGGCGGTCAGCGCCCGCATGGTCTGCGTCTTCACCTATACCACGGTCTCCAGTGGGGCGGCGTATTGGGACAACACGACGCTGACGATCGGCGGCGGGCCGAATCTGCTGCAGAATGCGAGCTTTGAAGAGGCCGGCACCAGCGAAGAGACGCCCTTCGGGATCACCTCGTGGCTCGGCTTCGGCACACAGCAGAAGTCGCAGGATGTGTCGGAGGATGGCGAATCGTCGGCGCGCATCAGCGTCGGCGGCGCGGGCGGCAGCGGTTTCTCAGGTCTGTATCAAGACACGCAGGACGCCGACGCCAATCAGCGCGTCGTAGCGCTGGCAAAGGTGTGGAACCCGTCGGATACCGGGCTGAGCCTCGATGCCGCGGCCGCGATCAAGCTCGAGTTTCAGCCGGCGGGCGGCACGACGATCCCACCGGCGGAAGAGGCGCTCGATTTTGACCAGCTCTCGCCGCCGGATCAGTGGGTGCCGGTGAGTTATTCAACAACGGTGCCGGCAGGCATTACGCTCGCGCGCGTGGTGATCTTGCAGAATGACGTGCTGGATACGACCGGGCCGGTTTATGTCGATTCGGCGTCGGCGGTGCGCAGCAGCACGCCGGGCAACTCGCTGCTCAATGCGAGCTTTGAGGATGGCCCCGGCGGTCCGAATGGGCTGCAATTCTGGAGTGAGTTCCGCGGGTTGGGCTGCTCGGCCCGCAAGCACGAGGCCGGCGGCTTTGGCGGCGACCTTGAGTTTGAGGGCGGGGCCCTGGCCGGCGACTTTGTCTGCAAGATCACCGGCCGCTGCATCGCCGGCATCTTCCAGGACATCCCGGTCACGCCGGGCGAAACGCTGACGATCGCGGCGTTCTTCCGGGCGCGTTCGGTGACGCCGTTCGCCAATCCGGCCTCGACCGCCGGCGTGAAGGTGGAATGGCGCGGCGGCGCGACGCCGCCGCAAGTCGACATCGGCGCGCCGGGTCAAAACAATACGATTTTCGCCGGGGCCGCGACCGATACGTGGCTGCCGCTGTCGATTGACTACACGATGCCGCCAGGCTCGGCGGCACGGCTGCGTTTCACGGTGATCGCGGCGCGCGGATCATCCTCCGAGGCGCGGGTCTACTTCGATTCGTTCGAGGGCGTCATCACGAACCGCTTTGATGGGGCTGACACCGACGGCGACAACGATGAAGACCTGCTCGATTTCGCCGAGCTGCAGCGCTGCTATGCCGGCGCCGGCGGCGGGCGCGCGTGGGGCTGTTTCGTCTTTGATCAGGATGAGGATGGCGATGTCGATGCGGCGGACACGGGCTTCTTTCTGCCGCGCCTGAACGGACCGCGACCATAAATGAACCGCGGGCACGGCTCGTCGCGGCACGTGGATTCCGCCGGCGTGATCGACCGCGCTGGATTCATTCACAGGCTACGCCGCGCGTGCGGGGGCATCTCGCACGTCGCGGCGGCGTGCTTGAATAGCATTCGGATGGGGGCTTCGGCGCGTGGCTGCCGCACGACCCAGTTTGCATTCGCGCTCTTCATCTCAGCCAAACTCGCATTAGCCGATGGCGTCGTGCTGGATGACGGCCGCGCCCCCGCGCGCTGGACCGTGAGCGCCGCCGATGGCGTTCGCGCGCAGCTTGGCGCGGCGCCGGGCACGGGGGGGGGCTTACGGCTCGACGTGAATTTTGAAAGCGGCGCAGGCTTCTGTGTCGTGCGGCGGGCCGTGCCCATGAAGCTGGCGGCCAACTATCGCTTTGGCGTGACGGTGCGCGGCGACCTTCCGCCCAACAACTTCGAATTCAAGCTGATCGACGCCGCCGGCGATTCGGTCTGGTGGGTCAATCAGCGCGCCTATCGGTTTGAAAAGGAGTGGAAAGCACACGGCTTTTTGAAGCGGCATTTTCAATTCGCCTGGGGCCCGGCGCAGGGCGCGCCGTTGCAGGAAATCAGCGCGATCGAGATCGCGATCGCCTCCTCCACCGGCGGGCGCGGCTACGTTGAGATCGACGAATTGACGTATGAAGAGCTGCCGGTGGCCGAGCCGCTGACACAGCCCGAATTCGCGGAGTTGGGCGGAGCGCCGCCGCGGCGCATTGCAGTCGTGGATGAGCGCGTCGAGGGGCTGGAGCTGCGCGCGGGCGCCGAGTTGCTCATTCCGCTACGTGGGCGCGCCGAGATTGGCGGCGTCATGCTCGATTGGGAGGGCGTTTCCGAGGGCGCCCACGTGCGCATCCGAACGCTGACCACCGCCGATGCCGCGCGCTCCGCGAAACCGCGCGAGATCGTGCGACCGCTCCGCGCCGGCAAGATGCATGTTCCGCTCGATGGCGCGTTTGCCGATGCAATCAGGATTGTTGTCGAGGGCGGCGGGGCGGCGCGGCTGAGTGCGCTGCGGCTGCTCCCGGCGGAGTTCGCCGAGTCGCTCAACCAGCGCATCGATCTGATCGCACGCGATGCGCCGCGCGGGCGCTATCCGCGCTATTTTCTGGGCGAGGCGGCGGCCTGGACCGTCGCGGGCGTGCCGGGCCATGTGGATGAGGCGCTGTTCGATACCGACAGCGCCGTCGAGCTGTATCGTCAAGGCCCGCGCATCGAGCCGTTCATCTATACCGATCGACTGCTGACATGGCATGACGCGACCGCGACGCCGCGCCTCGAAGGCGGCGACCTGCCGATTCCCAGCGTCGCGCTTGATTTCGGCGCGCTGCGGCTGGAAGTGCTGCCGCTGGCCGTAGGCGATGAAAAGCACGCGGCCTTGCACGTGCGCTATCGGCTTTCGAATGCGCAGGAAGCGCCACAGCGCGGTCGGCTCTTTCTGGCGCTGCGGCCGTTCCAGGTGTTGCCCAGCTATCAGGAGTTGAACATCACCGGCGGCGGCGCGCGGGTCGAGCGCATGCATTTTCATCCGGAGAGCGCCACGATCGACGCGCGCCCGGCGCTGCGTTTTGCGCCGCGGCCAGAGGCGGCCGGGGCCAGTCCATTATCCGTGGGGGAGATTGTCGAATGGCTGGCGCGCGGGGCGCTGCCCCCGGCGACCGGTGTCGAAGATCCGGAGGGGCTGCTCTCGGCCGCCGTGCAGTATTCATTCGAGCTGGCTCCGCGGCAATCCCAGGATTACTTCGTCACTGTGCCCTTTGGCACGGCGGGCGGAGCCGACGCGGCGGGTCTCGATCCGCTCACGCCGGGGCGCTTCGAGCAACTGCTCTCTGAGCAGACTCGACTCTGGCAAGCGGAACTGTCGCGGGTGGAGTTGCAGTTGCCGACGGCGGGCCGCGCGCTCGCGGAAACCTTCCGCACGGTGCAGGGGCATATCTTGATCAACGCCGACGGGCCGGGCATTCAACCCGGCTCGCGCAGCTATGAGCGCAGCTGGATCCGCGACGGGGCGCTGACCGGCACGGCGCTGCTCTATACCGGGCACGCGGCGCGGGTGGCGACATTCCTCGACTGGTTCGGACCGCACCAGTTTGAAAGCGGCAAAGTGCCGTGCGTGGTCGATCGCCGCGGTCCGGACCCCGTGCCCGAGCATGACAGCACGGGCCAATACATTTATGCGCTGGCGCAGTATTTTCGCTTCACGCAGGATCGCGCGCTGCTCGAACGGCACCTGCCGCGCGTGGTTGCCGGGGTGCGCTATCTTGACGGTCTGCGGCGGCAGCGGCTGACGCCGGAGTTCACCGTCGGCCCGCCGGAGAAGCGAGCCTGCGCCGGGCTGGTGACGGAGTCGATCAGCCATGAGGGCTATTCGGCCAAGCCGATGCACTCGTACTGGGACAGTTTTTTCACGCTGCGCGGCCTGCGTGACGCCGTCGCGATTGCGACCGTGCTGGAACAGGCTGAACTGGCGCGCGAGTTTTCGAAGCTGCGCGACGAATATGCCGCGGCGCTGACGGCCTCGCTCGAGCTCGCGCAGAAGAACAAGGGCATCGAATTCATTCCCGGCTGTGTCGAGCTGGGCGACTTCGATGCGACTTCGACCGCGGTCGCGTATTTTCCCTGCGCGGTGGAGGATGTGATTCCGGCCGGGCCGATGCGGCGGACGTTTGCGAAGTATCTCGATTTCTTCCGCGCACGGCGTGACGGGACGCAGCCGTGGGAAAACTACACGCCCTATGAGGTGCGGCTGATCGGGACGTTTGTGCGGCTGGAGCAGCGCGACGCCGCACATGAGCTGGCGGATTTCTTCCTCGCCGATCGGCGGCCGCCTGCATGGAACCAATGGGCCGAGGTGGTCTGGCGCGATCCGCGGGCGCCGCGCTTCATCGGCGACATGCCGCATACGTGGGTCGGCTCAGATTTTGTCAGCGCCGTGCGCAGCCTCTTTGTACATGAGCGCGAGCACGATGCGGCGCTGATCCTGGCGGCGGGGGTGCGGCCCGAGTGGCTCGACGGCGGCGAGACCGTCGCGATCCGCCGCTTTCCGATCGAGGGCGGCGCGCTGTCATATTCGATCAAGCACCGTGGTGACCAGACGGAGATCGAGTTGTCGAGCGCGGCGGTCACAGCTTGGGCATCGCCATCAAGATCGGCCCAATCCGCCGTCGCGCGACCGTCGCGCGGCGCGGTGATTGTCATGAACCCGCGCCGCACGCCGATCCTCGCCGCGAAGCATGGGGGCCGGGCGATCGATGTTCTTGAAGGGCGATATGTGCGGATTCCCGACCTCGACGGGTTGCTGGTGCTGACCTATGCCGCCGCGAGCGAAGGTGATAAGGTGCGAAAGTGATAAAGCGATAAGGTGAATGGGGCAACCCAACTGCGGCTTTTGCTCTCATGGGCCGGCTGACTTCATTCGTTCTTCGCTACTCGCCAGTCGCAATTCCTGCTCCGCCGTCGGCCACGGAGGGCCGACGCTTCAGCGCGCGGCGTCGACCACGTCCGCCCCGTTCGTTCTCCGCCATTCGAGATTCGAAATTTTCCATGCTCTCCCGCTACAATCCCGCCTATGTTTGATGCGTTGACGAGCAAACTGAGCGGCATCTTCCGCGCGATGGGCGGACGGGGGAAGATCACCGAGGACAACGTCCGCGACGCCATGCGCCAGGTGCGCACCGCGCTGCTGGAAGCCGACGTCAACATCGACGTGGCCCGCAAGTTCTGCGACGACTGCATGCAGGCGGCGCTGGGCATGCAAGTCATCGAGAACGTCCGCCCCGATCAGCTCATGGTCAAAGTCGTCTTTGACGAGCTGGTCAAACTGATGGGGCCGATCGAGACGCGCATCCCCTTTGTCACGCCCGGCCCGACGATCATCTTGATGGCGGGTCTGCAAGGTTCCGGCAAGACGACCACCTGCGGCAAGCTGTCTCGCTATTGCATGCAGCGCGGCAAGAAGCCGCTGCTGGTCGCGGCGGACCTGAAGCGCCCCGCCGCCATCGACCAGTTGGAGGTGCTCGGCACGCAACTGGGTGTGCCGGTGCATGCCGAGCGCGATCATCAGAACCCGGTGCGCGTGTGCCGCAACGCGCTGTTGGCGGCTCGCAAGCTCGACCGCGACGTGGTCATTCTCGATACCGCCGGCCGCCTCGCGATCGATGAAGAGCTGATGCAGGAGCTGGCGCAGGTCGCCGAAACGACGCAGCCGCATCAGGTCTACCTCGTGCTCGACGCGATGACCGGTCAGGACGCGGTGAACACGGCAAAAACGTTTGATCAGCGGCTTGAGCTGGACGGCGTGATCCTCACCAAGTTCGACTCGGACACGCGCGGCGGCGCGGCCCTGTCGGTCAAGGCGATCACGGGCAAGCCGATCAAGTTCATCGGCGTCGGCGAAAAGCTCGACGCGCTGGATGAATTTCATCCCGATCGCGTCGCGCAGCGCATTCTGGGCATGGGCGACATCGTCTCGCTGGTCGAAAAGGCGCAGCAGACGATGGACGCCGAGGCCGCGGCCAAGGCGCAGGAGCGCATGGCCAAAGGACAGCTCGGGCTGGATGACTTTTTGGGTCAACTCGAATCGATCCGCAAGATGGGGCCGCTCAAGCAGATCATGAAGATGATCCCCGGCATGGGGCAGGCGCTGGGCGAGATGGACATGCCCGAGGAAGATCTCAACCGCATCCGCGGGATCATTCATTCGATGACGCCCAAGGAGCGGCGCAACCCCGACCTGATCGAGGCCTCGCGCCGCCGACGGATCGCGCGCGGCGCCGGCGTCGACCCGCAGGAAGTCAGCGGGCTGGTCAAGCAGTTCACGCAGATGCGCGGGATGATGAAGATGATGGCGGGCATGGGCATGTGCGGGCGCATGCAGATGGCCGGAGCGATGTCGCAGCTCGGCATGCTGGAGGGCGGCGGCGTCCCGCGGCTCAAGAAAGGCTCCACCGCCTACAACCCGCAACGCGATAAAAAGCGCAAGCGCCGGCGGCGGTAGACGACTCGTGCCGAGCGGTGCGCCGGTTGATGGCTGCACAAGTCGAAAGACGGCCGATGCTCCAACCGTCATCCGGCGCATCATGGCTTAGTCGATTCGCTCTTGATTCAGTATGGTGATGCTGTCTGAATCATCAGGCAGGAACAAGGCAGCGGCGGCAGACCGCGCAGAGGCTCAAGAAAACGGCTTATTCCGAAACGGCCCCGCCGCTGTCAGGGGCTGACTCGACTAGAAATTCTATGCATTTCCCCTTCTCTCTGCTACACAGAGTCAGACAAAGCCATGCCGATAGATTCTGCAATCTCTCGCGCCCACGAAATCCCAATAACACGATGACACTACTACCGCGACATCGCCGCCGGTCTGGCTAGTTGCTCCAGCGTCGCCTTGATCGCGGCGTCGAGCTGAGCCTCGCGGCCGGCGGCTTCGTCGGGCGGGGTTTGCCAGACGAGGATGTCGGGCGCGGCGCCGTTGTTTTCCATGTCGGCGCCGTCGGGCAGATACCAGCCGCGTGTCGGCATGCGTATAGCGCTGCCGTCGATCAGCTCATAACGGCCGGTGCTGATGACGCCGCCCCAGGTCGGCACGCCGATGACCGGGCCGCGCTTCAGCGTCTTGAAAGCATGCGAGATCGTCTCGCCATTCGAGAAGCTGTATTGGTTGCACATCAGCGTCGCGGGCTTGGTCCAGGCATAGGTGACGCGCCGATCCTGCGGATAGCCCTTCACGCCGCCGCGCGAGATCGCGTGACTATGCGGCTGGTACATAGGATGCCATTACCCCGTTAGCTCAACCACCGCTTCGCCGGCCTCCAAGTGCGCTCGCACGGTTGGAAACGCACGAGAAAGCAACTCTCGCATCGCTCGGTTGGTGACGTTGCCGCAGGTCACCCAGAGAATCTGCGGCGGCGGGCCCAGCCGCGTGATGATATCCACAAAGTCGTCATCCTTGGTCATGATGACGTGTCCGAGGCGGCCCGCTCGCTGAAAAATCTCCAAATCTTGCGCTTGGCGCAGCCCGAGCGAATCAAGGCTGACCGCGTCAACCCCAAACTGCTCACGCAGCCAGTCGGCAAGCGCCGGCGGCAGCTGCGCGTCCACCCAAATCGTCACGCGGCCACCTGCGGAAACGTTGTGCGACGCGCCGCGAACAACAGACAGGCGCGAATGTCGTCGGGCTCCAGATCGGGAAAGTCCTGAAGAATTTCCGCGACGTTCACTTCGCTAGCGAGCATCTCAAGGATATCGCTCACGCGAATGCGCAGGCCACGAATACAGGGCCGGCCGCCGCACTGGCCGGGGGTCTGCGAAATCCGAGAAAGGAGCGTCAAGTCTGTATTCATATCGTTCTCCGGCCGCCACACGATTTACCATAGAGCGCCTAACAAAACACAGGGGTGGGACAGGCATCTTGCCTGTCCGAGCAGGCTGGAAGCCCGCTCCACCCGGATTTGTTAGGTTTTCTTACTGCCCAGCACTCATGATAGAACCCGTCCGTCAATGCCGAAAGGTGAACAATTGCATCCGCACGGAATCCTCAATTCTCACGTTGCATCTGGGACAGGCGCTTTGCAAACGAAACAGATTCGGACGAGCGACCTTGCAACCGCCACAGAACAAGTGCCGATTTGAGCCGCGATAGACCTTCCAGTCATGGTCATCGCCACCACAGTTCGGACATCGTTTGTAGTCACTCATTTCGCACTTCGGACAAGCTACCGCGCCGCCGCCGCCTGCTGCAACTGCCCCTCTGTCGCCTTGATCGCGGCGTCGAGCTGAGCCTCGCGGCCGGCGGCTTCGTCGGGCGGGGTTTGCCAGACGAGGATGTCGGGCGCGGCGCCGTTGTTTTCCATGTCGGCGCCGTCGGGCAGATACCAGCCGCGTGTCGGCATGCGTATAGCGCTGCCGTCGATCAGCTCATAACGGCCGGTGCTGATGACGCCGCCCCAGGTCGGCACGCCGATGACCGGGCCGCGCTTCAGCGTCTTGAAAGCATGCGAGATCGTCTCGCCATTCGAGAAGCTGTATTGGTTGCACATCAGCGTCGCGGGCTTGGTCCAGGCATAGGTGACGCGCCGATCCTGCGGATAGCCCTTCACGCCGCCGCGCGAGATCGCGTAGCTGTGCGAGCGATACATCAGGATGTTCATGACCCAGTCGGTCGTAAAGCCGCCGGTGTTGTTGCGCACGTCGATGATCAGGCCGTCCTTGCCATAGCCGGCGGCGTAGAGATCGCGTTCGAACTCATGGAAGGTCTGCTCGCTCATTGCGCGAATATGGGCATAGCCGATCCGGCCGCCGCTGGCGTCTTCGACATATTTCCGGTTCGCCGCGACCCAGGCCTTGTAGCGCGCCGCGGCAAAGTCGCCGTAGCTCGCCGGGCGAATCACCACCTGCAACGGCTTGGGCTCGGCCGCGGCGGGGGCCGTTTCGGCCGCAGGTTGGTTGGAGGCCGTCGACGCGTCCGTGGCGTCGGGCTTGGGATTCGCTTGATCGCCGGCGGCGTGTTGCTTCTCACCATCATCGCCGGGGCGGGTCGTGGCAGGCTTGGTCGTTGGGGCTGGGCGCGCGGGGCTGGGCAGCAGCTCGATCACGATCGGATCGCCGGCGGCGCCGAGCAGGGCTTGCTCCAGCGCGGCGTCGCGCCCGACCGGCAAACCATTCACGCTTAGCAGCACGTCGCCGGCGTAAAGCTTGCTTTCGGCCCGGTCGGCGGGGGTTTCGGGGGTGATGGCCGCGATGCGCAGACCCGGACCTTCGAATTCGCGATCCAACTCGACGCCGAGATAGCCGAGCCGCTCGCTGGGCGCGTTCGAGGGCGGTGGGAAGCAGTTGAGGTGCGAGGCGTTCAGCTCGCCCTGCTGCATGTTGAAGATCTCGCAGAACTCGAACGGCGTGGTGACCCGCAGGGCCAGCTCGCGATGCCGCGCCGTGAGCGCCGGCCAGTCGGTATCCTTCATGGTCGGGTGATAGAAGCGCAGGCCGAGCGTGCGGGCGGCATCGTCGTATTTCTGGGCCGCCTCCAGGCGCGCCGCGATCTGGACGCGCGCGGTAAAGGCATGGTCTTTCGGCTCGGCGCCGCCGGCTTTGCAGGAGCCGGGCACGCCGGTTTTGAGATAGAAGAGCCGCCCGCCGTCGAGGCCCCATTCCAGACCGCCGAAGTTGCCGGGAATGGCCTTCTTGAGTTCCTCGCCGTTCCATTTGCAGAAATAGAGCGCGCCGCTGCCCTCGTGCGCCGAGAGCAACGCGAAGCTCGCGCCGTCGGGTGCGAGTGCGAAGCGGGCCTGATCGCCGGGCACCGACGTGACGCGCCGGAGGCGCTGATAGGCCGTCTTCAGGTCGTACTCATACTTCTCGGGTTTGTCTTTCTCTTTCTTATCGTCGGCAGCGTCTTTCTTCTCGTCGTCTGATTTCTCGTCCTCGCCGTCTTTGGATTTTTCCTTCTCAGGCGCTTCACCGGCCGGCGCGGCGGGCTTCTTCTCGGGCTTGGCCGGTGGCTCGATGGTCTCAAGCACGGTCTTGAGAAAGCGCGCGACCGCCTGCGCGGCGCCGTCGTGGCCGGCATCAGCGGGCTTGCGCGGCTTGGCTGCCGTCGCCTCGGCGGGCTTGCTGGCCGGCGGGGCATAGCCGGCGCGGGCAATGTCGCCGCTGGCGACGGCGGATTTGAGCGGCTTGCGTTTCTTGAGAGCCTTGCCGGCGTTTTCAAAGTATTCGAGCAGCTCGACGTTGGATTTTTCATCAAGCTTGGGCGCGAGGAAGACCATGTAGATGTCGAGGTCGTTCCCTAAACGCCGCGAGGTGAAGGCAAGCATCTGGCCATCCGCCGACCAGTGCGGGTTGCCGTCGGCGTCGGGATGCTGGGAGATGTTGACGGGCGGCTGCGAGCCATCCGCCGGCACGACCCAGACGTCGGCGTTGTACTCCTCATCCTCAATTTCGTAGGCGATCCACTTGCTGTCGGGCGACCACTCATAATTGGGGTCGTTCCAACTGGTGAACAAAGTCGTTTCGCTTCCGCTGGCCAGATCACGGATGATCAGATCGCCGCGCTCGCGGAGGTAGGCCAGCCGCTTGCCGTCGGGCGAAACCTGCGGGCGGAACTCGGGCAGCGGCGTATCCGTGATGCGCTCGATCTTGAAGCGCAGCGAATCAGCGAGGGCCTTGGCCGGCTCCTCGGCGCTGCGGGCGCGGAAGATGTCCTCCTGCCCGTGCTCATCGGAGATGAAAAAGAGCGCTTTGCCGTCGGGCGACCAGGTCACGTTTTGCTCCCGGGCCGGGGTGTTCGTGACGCGGCGCGTCAGTTTGTCCGGCTCGGTTTTGATCACGAAAATTTCGCCATGCACGACCAGCGCGATTTCCTTGCCGTCAGGCGAGGGGGCGGCCTCTTCGGCGTCGCGCGTGAAGGTGCGCTGTTCGATGGTGCGCGTGGGCATGTCGCCGCCGGCGGTCACCTGGATTTCGCGCGGCTGGCCGCCGGGCAGATCGAGGATGTAGAGCTTGTCCCAATGGGTGCAGGCGAGGCGCTTGCCGTCGGCGCTGAGGGCCAGGTCGCGCACATCGTCGTTTTTGAGGAATGTGATCTGCTTGGCGTCGCCATATAGCTTCTGGTGCCAGACGTTGACGTTGCCGGCGCGGTCGGAGAGGAAGTACACGCCTTCGCCCAGCGCATCCCAGACGGGCAGGCGATCCATCCCGGGCACATTCGTCAGTTGGCGATACTCATTGGTCGCGCTGCTCCAGAGCCATAGATCCATGCTGGCCGTGCCTTTGTACTTGCGCCGCCACCATTCGGCCCGGCCCCGCTCAAAGACCAGCTTCGAGCCGTTGGGGCTGAGCCGCGGCGTCGCCCCGAAGCAATCAAGCACGGCCCAGCTCTGGCCGCCTGCCGCGGGCACGCGATACATCTTCGGTTCCCAGTAATTTTGCCCTTCGCGGCGGGAGTGAAAATAGATGAACAGATCATCGGCGGAAAAGTCGGCGGGCAGCTCGGCCTGATCGCCAAATGTCAGGCGCCGAACGTTGCCGCCGTCAGCATTCATGAGATAGACGCAGGCGCTGCCGTCGCGTTCGGAAGCGAAAGCGATCTGCGAGCCGTCGCGTGAGAAGAGCGGATGGCTGTCGCGTGCAGGGTGGACGGTCAGGCGGGTGGCGTTTCCGCCGTCCGTGCTGACGGTCCAGATGTCGCCGGCCCACGAAAACGCCAGCGTGGCGCCGTCGGGCGACAGACTGAGGTGGCGGGCGAAGACCACCGGCTCACCCGCCCCCGCGACGCCGGACAATAATCCCAACAGCCCTCCGACGACCAAGACGCTCAGCCTGGACATATCACACTCTCTCCGCAATAGAGGTAGACGAGCGCGCGGGCGGACAACCGATCAGGAAATCGCAGCGCGACTCAAATCGCCCATAACCCTCGACATGGTAACACGCTCAGCGCCCCGCGTCCGGCTCGACGATGACCAGATGCACCCGGCCCGGCCCGTGGACGCCCGTGATCAGGATGCCCTCGATGTCGGCCGTCTTGCTCGGGCCGGTGATCAGGTTGATGTTGCTCGGCGCCGCCGTTGCGTCTTCCGGCGTCGCAAAATAGTCGAAGAGATCGGCGACAATGCGCGCGCGCGCCACCAGCGCGATCAAGGTCGGCGGCACGAGCGACGCGCTGCGCGAGCGGCGCGACCCGCTCGCGACTACGACCGTTCCGGTCTCCGCGATGGCGGCGTCGGCTTCGACGATCGCGCCGTCGATCATGAACATCGCCTCATCCGGGCCGCCGCCGTTGCGAACCGTGTAGGCATGATGCAGCACTGTGTCGGCCAAGCCGACGCGCTCGGATTCGCAGAGCAGATGGCCGAGGTTCATGGAGCACAACAGCTCGGCCACGTGACGCGGCACGTCATGATCGACGCAGCGGGAGACGCTCCAGCCGGCGCGCGTCGCCGATTGGCTTAGCCTCTCCACCAGATCGGCATCGCTCGCAACCTGTCGAATCGCACTCTCGGTCAACGCCGGCGGGGCCGGCGGCAGGCCGGCGGCAGCCACGCGCCGCCGCAGCGCGCGCAGAAATGCGGCGAGGTCGGCGGTCATCGCGCGGCCTCAGGGCTGGCCGGCTCCGCCGCCAGTCCGGCTCGCCACAGTTCACGAAATGTTTGCGCGGCCGGCGCGGGCAGGTCGCGCGTGCGCAGCCATTCGGCCAGCGGCCCCAGCCCGCTGCGAACGAAGCCGTCTGCGCGGCGCGCCAGACTCCAGCGCAGCAACCGCTGCCCCGCGACATAGCCGCTGCGCGACTGCATGATCGTCGCGAATGCGCGCAGCGCGAGGCGCTTGGTCAGCGGCTGCCGGTCGGCATGCCGCTCGCGCAGGCGGACGAGCAATTCAGGAATCGGAATTTTGACCGGGCACGCGGTCTCACAAGCGCCGCACAGGCTGCTGGCGCGCGGCAGCTCCGCCGCGCCGGGCGTCAGGTTCAGCAGCGGCGTGACGAGCGCGCCGATCGGTCCGGGATAGACGCTCGCATAGGCGTGACCGCCGACGTTGCGATAGACCGGGCAGGCGTTGAGACAGGCCCCGCAGCGGATGCAGCGCAGCACGTCTTCGAACTCGCCGCCGAGCAGCGCGGCGCGGCCGTTGTCGAGCAGGATGATGTGCAGCTCGGTCGGGCCGTCGGGTTCTTCGGCGCGGCGCGGCCCGTTCATGAGCGTGGTATAGACGGTCATCGGCTGGCCGGTGCTGGAGCGCGAGAGCAGCTTCAGGAATACGGCCAGATCGGCCCGGCGCGGGATGAGCTTCTCGATGCCCATCAGCGCGACGTGCACGCGCGGACGGCTGACGCACATGCGCCCGTTGCCCTCGTTGGTGCAGATGCAGAGCGCGCCGCTCTCGGCAATGCTGAAGTTCACGCCGCTGATGCCCAGGTCGGCCCGGCGAAAAACGTCGCGCAGATAGCCGCGCGCCATTTGCGTCAACGCGGCGGGGTCTTCGGTGTAGGGCAGGCCCAATTCGCGCTGCAGCGCGGCGGCGACCTGCTTCCGATCCTTATGTATGATCGGGGTGACGATGTGGCTGGGCCGGTCGCGGTCGAGCTGCACGATAAATTCGCCGAGGTCGGTCTCGACCACGCGCACCCCCGCCGCCGCGAGCTGCTCATTGAGGTGCACCTCTTCGGTCGTCATGCTCTTGACCTTGACGGCGAGCGCGGCGCCGGCGGCGACGGCAATCTGTGTCACGATGCGCCGGGCGGCGGCGGCATCGGGCGCCAGATGCACCCGCGCGCCACGCCGCTCGGCGCCACGAATGAACTGCTCGAGGTAGTGGGGCAAATGGGCGAGCGTATGCCGCTTGATTTCGGCGGCAAGGGTGCGGAGCGCCTCGGCGTCGTGCAGCGCGGCCAGCCCCGCCGCGCGCTGATCCACCTTGCGAAACGTCGCCAGTCGAACGGCGCGGATCACCCGCTCGTCGGCGACGGCGCGCCGCGTTCGCTCGCGCAGATTGGCGGCATGGTCGGGTTCGCTCATGGACGGCTGCCTTTGCGTTCTCACGGACAGCTTGAGCGGGAATCGCTGGTTCGGCAAGCATGCCCAACGTGGCCCAGCGGAGGCCGGCGCAACCGCGGTTCTTGACTCGGCCCGCGCCGACTCCACGATGCCGGCGACTATAATGCATGGCATGAGGCGCGACCGCCCCAACTGCAACCAAGGTGACCGCAATCATGGGTGACATTCCCGCTCCGCTGGCATATAGCTCCGCCGGCAGAATCGCGCGGTGGTCCGCGCTGATCCTGACCATTGTCGCGCTCGTGGCGTGGGCGACCGGCCGCATGACTCCGCCGAAACAATCGGCGCGGGTTATGGACGCTTCAACGTTGCGCGGCGTGCCGCTGATGACGGACAAACCGGCGACATCGAATGAGCCGGCGTCCGCCGACGCGACCCTCGCCTCGACTGGCTCTTCAACGGGCGCGGAGAGCGGCTCGACGGGTGCGGATGCCGCGAACGAAGGCGCCTTGGCGAGTGCGGATGCGTCGGAAGATGCCGATGCGCCCGCCGAAGATGGCTCTTCCGCGGCGACGGCGGCTTTTTTGGCGCAGATCAAAAAGGATCTGCCCCCTGAGATGCGGAAGCCGGACGTGCCGCCGGCGCCGCCGGCCCAGGAGGGGTATAAGTCAGTCGGTTTTTTGGAGCTAAGCAATTACGAATATCTCTTGCAGGATCGGATCGAGGGCGAGGCGCCTCCGCCCGATCAGATTCCGGCGGCGATCCGCGCGCTCGATAAGCAGGCCGTGGCGATTACCGGCTTCATGATGCCGATCGAGATTGACAATCGCCGCGTACGATCTTTCCTGCTGGTGAAGAGCCAGTTGCTCTGCTGTTTTGGCGTGCCGCCGAAGATGAACGAATGGATTTACTGCGAAATGCGGATGGGCAAGATGGCGGAGTATGTGCAGGATGTTCCGACGATCGTCACGGGAGAGCTGCACGTCGGCGAGGAGCTGCAAGACGGCTATGTCATGAGCATCTACCGCATGTACGTGGATCGCGTAGCGCACGCGGGCGGATACTAGGTTGCACGCGCGGGTTTTCGCGGTGTTCGGGCGGGTGGGCGAGAACGTGGGAAGGTAGGATGGGCTTTAGGGACGGCAGGCAGGGGGTAGCATGGGCCTCCGAGCCTGTGAATTTTTCGCCTTGACGCGAGTGGTATCT
>CAYQLG010000050.1:0-30299 GCA_964418235.1 uncultured Planctomycetales bacterium | reverse complement strand
CGGCCAGCGAATGCGCACCGCCCGCGCGCCGCACGAGCGCCGCCGCCGAGCGCAGATACTCATCGCGCTTGCCGGTAAAGCGCACGAAGGCCGCGGCTAGCTCGTCGCGCGTCCACTGCGTAAGCGGGTCGGCGACGTCGGTCTGTCGGCGAGCCCAGTGCACCAGCTCGGCGGGGTCGTCGGAAAAGTCGTAGAGCTCCGCGACGGCAAGCACACGCTGCCCGGCGGTGCCCAGAAAGAGCGCAACGCGCTCGGGCAAATCGGTCAGGCGATCATCAAGCGTTCGACCGGCAATCTGATCGAGCCAGCCGGCGGCGCGCGTCGGTGCTGTCGTCGGAGATTGCAATTGCGCCGGCGGAACCAGCACATGCCGATGGCCACTGGAGAATTGAATCGAGACGCGATGAGACGGCGTCTCGCCGCCGCTGATTTGCTGCACCCGCAACACGACGCCGATGCCCCACTCCGGTCGCGCGGCATGGCAGACGCGTTGTCCGACAAGCTCGGGTGTGATCGGAAGATCGGACATACTGCGCGGATTGTATCGCGTGCGGCGCGTGGCCTGTTCGGGCGGCTGCGCGGCACGCCGTCGAGCACTGTGCCGCGGTCGCGCGGTTCAGGCAGAGGCGATCCGGCCGTTGCGCTGACCGCGCCGAGCACGCGACGGCGCGCGTGGCGATCAGAGCGGCGCCGTCGCTCCGCACCGGACAATCTTGGAACCGGAGTGAGTATGCGCTTGCAATCGTCAAGATGTTGAGGTAGGTTTGGCAAGTTAATACAATCCGTGGCGTATGCGAGGTGCGCGTATGTGCTTGCCGCTTGGCCGACAATTAGCTCTGACACAGGTGCGGGGTTGTTTCTAAAACGCATTATTCTTGAAGGTTTCAAGAGCTTCGCCGATCGCAGCGAGTTCGACTTCGGCCCCGGAATTACGTCGATCGTCGGGCCGAATGGCTGCGGCAAGAGCAATGTGCTCGACGCCGTCCGTTGGGTGCTCGGTGAACAGTCGGCCAAGAGCCTGCGCGGCGACGCGATGGCCGACGTGATCTTCTCCGGCTCGCGCTCGCGCAAGCCGGCAAATTGCGCCGAAGTGCAACTCGTGTTCGACAACCGATCGCGGCTCCTCCCGCGCGATGAGGATGAAATTTCCGTCGGCCGGCTGCTCTACCGCAACGGCGACAGCGAATATCGCCTCAACAACCACACCTGCCGGCTCAAAGACATCCGCGAGCTGTTGTTGGATACCGGCGTCGGCGTCGACGCGTACAGCATCATCGAGCAGGGCCGCGTCGATCGGCTGCTCGCGGCCAGCCCGGTTGAACGCCGCGAGATCTTCGAGGAGGCCGCCGGCATCAGCCGCTACCGCGTCCGCCGAACCGAGGCGCAACGCAAGCTGGAGCGCGCCCAGCAAAATCTCCTGCGCCTCAATGACGTGCTGGATGAGCTTGAGAAGCGGCTGCGCAGCGTCAAGCTGGCCGCCGGCAAGGCCCGCCATTTCCAGGAATACGACGCGCGGCTGCGCGAGCTGCGTTCGAGCTTCAGCCTCGCCGAATATCACCAGTTGGAGCAGGCCCGGATCGCCGCGGAGGCCGACATCGCGGCGCGTGAAGAGCAAATCACCGCGCGGCGGACGGACCTGGCCGCCGGCGACGCCGAGGCCGCCGAGCAATCCGCCGCGCTGCAAGCGCTCGACGAACAGATTCAGACGGCGGAGGGCGACCTGCTCGCGCTCCAGGCCGATCTCAGCGCCCGGCAGGAGCGCATCGCCGGCAATGAGCGCCGCAGCGCCGATCTGGACGAGGCGCGCGCACGCCGCGTGGCCCAGGCCGCCGACGCCGAGCGCCGCGCGACGGAACTGGCCGAGCAGTTGCTCGCGGCCGAGGCGCTGCTGGGCGAGCTGATCGCGGCGGAGGAACAAAGCGCCGGAGTGATCGACGAGTTGGGCGCCGCTCGCCAGGCCGCCGATCAGGATTTTTCTGCGGCCCGCGCCCTCTTGGAGCAGGAGCGGCTGGCGACTTACGACGCTGGTCGTCGGGCGGCGCTGCTGCAAAATCAACAGACCAATCTGGAGCAGGATCGCGACCGGCTGACCGGACAGAGCCTACGGCTTGGCCAGCGCCGCGAGGTGGTCATCAGTGAGAAGGCCGCACTTGGCGGACGGCTCGAAGACGCGCGCCAGCGGCTCGGCGAATTGGATGCGTTGATCCATGAACGGCGTGAGGCGCTGACGAGGAATGACGGCGCGACGGCGGCTCTGCGGGGCACACTGGCCGAATGCGAGCGAAAGCTGGCCGAAGCGGCTCAGCTCCGCAGCGGACTGCTCTCGCGACTCGATGTGCTCGAAGGCATGGAGCGCCGCCGTGAGGGCGTCGATGCCGGCACGCGCACCGTGCTGGAATGGGTGGCCCCGACGGCAAATGACACTGCGGCGGGGGACAGTGCGGGGACACAGGTTCCTTCGCAAACCACAGCGCGTTTTGGCGGGGTTGTCGGGCTGGCGGCGGATTTGCTTCGCATCGATGACCCGCGTCTCAACGCGTTACAGGCGGTGTTGGCCGGCTTTGAGAGCCACGTCGTGGTCGAAAACGCGGCGCACTTTGTCGCGGCCCTGCGCGAGCGGGGCACTTTGCCGGGGGCGCTGCGCGTGCTCGCGCTCGATCGGCTGCTCGCGCCGCCGGTGACGTTTGATTACGCCGGCTCGCCGGGCTTCGTGGCGCGGGCGATCGACTGGGTTTCCTGCGCGCCGGAGCATCGCACGCTGGCTGAACATCTGCTCGGCCGCACCATCGTCGTCGAGACGATCGATCATGCCCTCGCGATGGCGGCCGGCGCCGGCGCCGGCTCCATCTTCGTCACGCTCGACGGCCACACGGTCGGCGCGGATGGCCGGCTGACGATCGGCACGCCCGAGGCTGGCGGCCTGATCAGCCGCAAGACCGAAATCCGCCATGTGCAGGGCGAAGTCGAAGAGGTCGAATCACGCCAGACACTGCACGGCCGCGAGCGCCATGAACTGCAGCAGAACCTCTCCGATCTGAGCGTGCAGCGCGAGAGCCATACGGCCGAACTGGCCCGCTTGCAGCGCGAGCATGGCGAAACCCGCACCGCCGAACTGCGGACGGCGGATGAGTTGCAGCGGCTCGAGCGTGAAACGGCTAATCTCGACGTCGAACTGGCCGGCCTGCGCCGCGCGCAGGATGAACTGGCCGAGCGCTATGGCCAGATCGCCCGGCAGCGCGCCACGGCCGCCGAGGAAGAGCAATCGCACCTGCTGCGCCTCGACGCGATGACCAGTGGGCTGCGCGAGCGCGAGGCGGCGCAGGCCGCCGCGGCCGAGCGCCTGACCGCGGCGCTGGTCGAGCGAACGCGCATCTCCGAGAAGCGCTCCGCGGCCGAGCAATCGCTCACCGATTCGCGGCGGCGGCTGACCACGCTGCAGGCCGAGCATGAGGCGGGGCTGGCCGATGCGCAGCGCCTCGCCGCGCAGATCGAACAGACCCAGGCCGCGCTGCTGGCGGATCGCGAGCGGGTGCAGATCGACGGCGCGCGGCGTGAAGCGTGTCACGCGGGCGTGCTGGGTCTGCGTGAGCGGCGTCAGGCGCTGCGCGTGCGGCTGGAAGAGTGCAGCGCGTATGCCCGCGACATTCAGCGTGATATTGAGGAGCGTGAGGCCGCCGTGCAGCAGGCCCGGCTGAATTTGCGCGAGACGCAGGTGCGGCAGGAAAATCTCGTGCAGCGGATTCACGACGAGTTGGGCGTCGCGCTGCCTGATCTGTACGCCGGTTATCAGGCGGCGGAACGCGACTGGTCGGCGGTCGAGAGCGAGATTCAGGAGCTGCGGCAGAAGATCGCGCGACTGGGGCATGTCAATCTCGACGCGATCACGGAATTAGAAGAGCTTTCGCCGCGCTTCGACAACATGGTCGCGCAGAAAGCCGACCTGACCGATTCGATCGAGCGGCTGCAATCCTTGATCACCGAGCTTGATCGCGAGTCGCAGTCGCGCTTCGCGGCGTCGTTTGAGCAGATTCGCGAGAATTTTCAGGAGTTGTTTCGCAAGCTCTTTGGCGGGGGCAAGGCGGATGTGTTTCTGGAGAACCCGGAGCAGCCGCTGGAGACGGGCATCGAAATCATCGCGCGCCCGCCGGGAAAAGAGCCGCAATCGTTGTCGCTGCTCTCGGGCGGTGAGAAGACGATGACGACGGTGGCGCTGTTGATGGCGGTGTTCAAGAGCCGGCCGTCGCCCTTCACGTTTCTGGATGAAGTCGATGCGGCCCTTGATGAAGCGAACGTCGAACGGTTCAATATGATGCTGGCAGAGTTTCTGTCGCATTCGCAGTTCATTGTCATCACGCATAGCAAGCGCACGATGCAGCATGCCGATGTGTTGTACGGCATCACGATGGAAGAGCCGGGCGTAAGCAAGCGCGTGAGTGTCCGGTTTGATGATGTACGGGTGAAAGCGCCGAGCGTGGCGTGAATGGCACGTCCACCCGGCGAAGTTTCCTTATAAGGAGTGCCTACATGGCGAAGAAGAAGGCTGCGAAGAAGAAGGCGGCGAAGAAAGTGAAGAAGGCGAAGAAGTCGGCCAAGAAGAAGGCCACCTCGATGATGTAGCCTTCCGCGGAAGCCACGATGAACCGTTTGATGACCATCGCGACATTCAGCCTGGACGTGGACGACGCCGCGCTTCCGTTGAGCACGGACGCCGGCGGCCCCACGACAGGTCACATTGCGCCACAATCCCGCGCGCGGTCGGCAAGCCGCGCACGGAACTGAACAGTCGCACCACGCGTCAACGGCTCGGACTGGATTCCGCATTCGCGATCACTCGCGTCTTTCGCACGGCATCCGCCGATTCATCCGCCCGTTTGGACGCAACCGCGCATCGCGCACGCGTCGAACGACGCCGATGACGGCGGAAGCCGTGCGTGTTTTTCCAGGGCGATATTATCGCTGCGTGAGCGGGTGAGCGGTTGGCCATCCGCCTCTTTGGGCTCAGGATCATCATTTTTTGTCGACCAGATGCGATGTGACTCAAGCCTGAGATATGAGTTTCATGACTTACCGCTTTGAGACTGGTGATCGAGTTCGGGTGGTAGCGGTTCCTGTAGGCATCGGACGCATGCCGACTGAGACGCGTGACGGCCCCGAGGGCACACGGACTGTTCTTCACGCCATCTGGAATGATCGCCGCGTTTGCTGCATGGTTGCGGAGATATGTCCCGACACGGGATGGCCGTGGATAGCTATCGACCTATCGAATGACGCTGGAGAAGCAGTCTTCCACAAAATACTGCCGGAACCAGAGTGCCTGGAGTTATTCGCGCGATGATTGCGTCGGCTTCGTGATCATGCAGCGCGCCACTTCGAAAGCTGCGAATGTTTGCAAGTCGCTATTCGCTACTCGCCATTCATCCCAGCGATTTCGCCGGCTCAAACCGTCGATCCGGCGTCAGTTCGTTCAGGCGGCGCAGCAGGCTCTGACAGGTGAACAAGCCGATTTCCGTCGCCCATTCGATCGGACCCTTCGGATAGTTCGTGCCCAGCTTCATCGCCGTGTCGATGTCGGCCGCTGTTGCGATCTGATCGTCAAGGGCCAGGTGTGCCTCGTTGATGATCGCGCCCAGCACGCGCGCCAGGATGTACTGCTCCGTAATCGACCCGGCCACGCGCGTCGCGCCATCGCAAAACCGCCGCACGCTGTCATATAGCTCCGGCGGCAGGTCAAACGACGCCCGCGGCACCACCACCGCCGGCAGCGGCGGCGCCACGGCCGCTCCGCTCGTGGCACTGCCCGCCGGTGCATCGTCATAGGCGTAGAACCCGCGGCGCGTTTTCCGCCCGTGATGCTTTTCGCTGACGAGGCGCGCCTGCAACTCGTGCGGTGTGAGCCGGGCCGGCCGGCCAAACTGCTCCCAGACTGAGCACGACACGCTGTAGTTCACGTCGATTCCGATCAGATCCATTAATTCGAACGGCCCCATGCGGAAGCCGCCCAGGCGCTTCATCGTGGCGTCGATCTCGTCGATGCCGGCGATGCCTTCTCCCAGCATGCGCAGCGCCTCGAGGTAATAGCCGCGCGCGACGCGATTGACGATGAAGCCCGGCGCGTCGGCGGCGCGCACGACAGTCTTGCCCCACTCACGCGCAATCGCGGCGACACGGTCCACCGCCGCTGGTTGACTTTGGCGACCCGCAATCACCTCAACCAGCGGCATCAGCGGCACCGGATTGAAGAAGTGCATCCCGACGAATCGACCCGGCAGCGTGACGGCCTGGGCGTGACCGACTTTGGCGCTGTACGCCGCGCTCGCCTCGGCCAGCCTCGAAATCGAGAGCGATGACGTGTTGCTGGCAAAGATCGCTTGAGGCGGGGCCGCGCCGACCAGCGGCCCCAGCGCCGCGGCCTTCGCGTCGAGGTCTTCGACGATGGCCTCGATAATCAACTCACACGCGGTGATGTCGAGCGGGTCGCTGCGGCTGGGCAGCCGGGCGCCGGCCGCGTCGCGCTGCGCCGCGGTCAGCTTGCCCTTCTCCGTGAGCTTGTCGAATTGCGCGCGGATCGCGGCGAGCTGCTTCTCCACGAACGCCGGGTCTACATCGCCGAGCAGTACATCCCAGCCGTTCATCGCGGCGATCTGCGCGATGCCCGCACCCATCGTTCCCGCACCGATAATTGCAACCTGGGGCATTGCGCATCTCCTCCATCCGGGTCGTCCGAGGGCTTGCCGGCCACGCGAGTACTAATCGATGCCGCGTGACGATGCAAAGTTTGCCGGCGAGGCGGAGCCAAAGGCAGAGGCGAGTAGCAGGTGAAGGACAACCTCTCGAAGCGAAGACCGTTGCTGCACAGCGCCAAGCGCCAAGCGTCAGGCTTCGTTTGTCATCGCGCGCCCGTGCCAGCATTCAAACTGCAGCGCCGCCTGCGCCCGGAACATGGTCAGACCACTGCGTACGGCCGCGCCACAGTCCGCCGCCGCCCGCAAGAGGCGCGTCTGCTCGGGTTGATACACCGTGTCAAAGACGGTCATTTCCTTGCGCAGCGCGGCCGCAGGATAGGGTGATTCGTCTTCGTTGGGAGACATGCCGACCTGCGTGCAGTTCGCCAGCAGATCGCAGCGCGTGCGAGCGCGCTCCTCCCAGATGCGCCACTCACAGCCTAACTCCCGCGCGACTTCCGCCGTGCGGCGCGCGTCGCGCCCGTAAATGCGCACCTGCCAGCCGGCGGTTTGCAGAGCCGCGATCACGGCCCGCGCCGCGCCCCCGGCGCCAAGCACATGCGCCCGCCCGGGTGTCAGGCCCTGGAGCGCGCGGAGCGCCCCGGCGGCGTCGGTGTTGTCGCCGCTCCACCTTCCGCGATCGCATTGGAGCGTGTTCACCGCGCCGCACCGCAGCGCGATGTCGGAAATCGCACCGCCGCGCTCACGAAGCCATTGCAAGGCATGCTCTTTATGTGGAATCGTGACGCTCAGTCCGCGGACGCCCAGCTCGGGCCTGGCCGCGAGAAAATCCATAAACGCCACGAATCGCTCGCGCTCCGGCAAGATCGGCATCGGAAGATAAACGCCGTCGATGCCGGCGCGCGCCATCGCGGCGTTATGCAGGCGCGGGCTTTGCGAATGCGCGACCGGCCAGCCGACGACACCGTAGACGCCCGTCGCCGGCCCGAGCGCATCCCAGCGGTACAGCTCGCGCAGCGTGGCGATCGTCGGCTGCCCCGGCGCGGCAAGGCTGTCCTCATCGAGCGCAGCGAAGGTGAGGAAGCCGCCGAACTTCTTCGCCAGCACGCGCGTCAGCAGGCCGCCCTCTCCCATGCCGAGCAGAATCCAAGGCGCGCCGGCGCCGCGCCGGCGCAGCTCGTCGGCGATGCGCCAGCCGTCGAACGCGTCGCGCGTCGTGAAGACGGCCTTGCGAATGGCGCTCGCCGGCGCGTCGAATGGGTCCAGCCGCGCGGCCAGATCGGCGGGCGTTTCGCGCAGCTCATGCCAGGAGAGGATCAGCCGGTTCTTCGCGCGCGTGCCCGGCTCCGCGCCGGTCTCCGCGACCAGGCCGATCTTCTGACGCAGATTGGCGGAGCGCTGCCAGGTCGCCCACTCCACATCGAGGTAGCCCGGTTGCAGCAGGCCCAGCCGCTCATAGAGCGCGACCCGCTCATCATCGCCGCCATCCCACCCGCCGCCTTCCGCCGCACTGCGAATCGTCAGCAGATACGGCGCATCGCCGCGGCTTTCCTGCTCGCGTTCGAGCAGCTCCGCGATCGCCGCGGAATCTCCCAGCAAATCGACGCGCAACTCAATCAAATCAGCGCCCGCCGCACGCGCGGCAGACACCTGCTGCGCGAGCGGAGAATCAAGTTGGATCAACGGAACGGCGAGCGCTGTCATGCCAAGCAGATGATAGGGACAAACCGCCGCGTCTCAACCACATAATCCTCCCATGTTGTATGCGAATTCTGCCCGCCCATTGCCCGCCGCGCCGGGGCGCAGCTACGCTATTGACGCATGGAGCTTTCCATCACGCTCGCTCAGCCGCATCGTCGCACCGAGCTTTTCGGCGCCGGCGACCGCCATTTGCGCCGCTTGCGCGAAAGCTTCGGCGTGCAGATCCACGCGCGCAATGCGATCGTGCGGCTGGTGGGCGAATCGGCCGGCGTCGCGCGGGCGGCCGCCGCCCTGGAAAAAATGCAGGACCGCTTGCGCGACCGCGACTTTCTCGACGATGGCGAAGTCGAACAGGCGATCGACGAGGTCGAGCGCAAGGATCGCACCGCCCCCAAGGAATCAATCAGCGTCTTTCCGCGCGACGTCATGATCGCGCCCAAAACCGACGGACAGCGCCACTACATCCACGCCGTCTTGCACCATGACATGGTATTTTGCCTCGGCCCGGCCGGCACCGGCAAGACCTATCTGGCCGTCGCGATGGCGGTGCACTTCCTCAAACTCTCCCAAACCAAGCGCATCGTGCTGGTGCGCCCGGCCGTCGAAGCCGGCGAGAAGCTCGGCTTTCTGCCAGGCGATTTGCAGCAGAAGGTCAACCCCTATCTGCGCCCGCTCTTTGACGCGATGCATGACATGATGACCTATGAGCAGCTCAAGCGCTTCATGGTCAGCGACATCATCGAGGTCATTCCGCTCGCCTTCATGCGCGGTCGCACGCTCAATCACAGCGTCATCATTCTGGACGAAGCGCAAAACGCCACCCCCAGCCAGATGCTCATGTTCCTGACCCGTCTCGGCCATCACAGCAAGATGATCATCACCGGCGACGACAGCCAGGTGGACCTCGAACCCGGGCAAAAATCCGGCCTGATCGACGCGGTCGAGCGTCTGCGCGACGTGCCGGGCATCGAGATCGTCCGCCTGACCGAGGTCGACATCGTCCGGCACCGGCTGGTGCAGGATGTCGTCGCGCGCTACGGCAAGCCCCCACGCGTCTGAAGTCGACCAACCACCCGCCCATTCCGGCGGCGCGCCTCCAAGAGCGCCGCCGGCGCGGTTGGGCCGAAATTTCTACTCTTCTCCAGCCCGTGACGGTATCATTGTTAGAATGATTTCTCTAATTTTCGCGGCCGCGTCTGGTGTCCGTCGCGGCCGCACGACCGAGGCGCTCGGGTCGAAGGAGCTTGACATGCCAAGGTTCGCGAAGCGTTGTTGCAGCGGCATTCGGCTGGCGGTCCTGGCGGCCTGGGGCGCCGGCGCGTTGGGCGCTTGGGCGGGCGGACCGCCGTCGCGGGTCTATTTCAGTGAACACACGTTCGATCTGGGCGAGCCGTCACGCTTCGTCGTGATGAATGGCGACGGCAGCGACGCGCAGCCGCTCTTTTCGCCGCCGTTGTTCAGCCTCTACAGCCGCTCACTGACGATCGATCCAGTAGCTGGCCGCGCGTTCTGGCTGCACGTGACCGCGGGTGAAGACACCCCGCTGCTTTCAGCCCGGCTGGATGGCGGCGACCTGGAAGATCTGACATTCGAAGGTGAATTCGCGATTCTGTATGGCGGCGGCTTGACCGCCGATCGCCGCCACCGGCGACTCTACTGGCGCTACACCACCACCAACAATCTTGTCGCGCGCTGCAACTATGACGGTTCCAACCCGCAGATTATCTGGCGCGATCCCGGCGACCTCGCGCAGTTGATCGCCGGGCCTGCAATCGAACCCGTCCGGCGACTCGCCTTCGTCGTCACCTCGCGAGGGCTTGAGCGCATTGATCTGGAGAGTCTGATCCGTCACCCGCTGGATACGCTCTATAGCGACGGGCCGCTGGGCATCGATCCGCGCCATGCGCAAATCTATTACGGCGTGGTCAGCAACGATCAGCGCGACAACCTGATCTATCGGGCCAACTACGACGGCAGCGCGGCCCAGTCTGTGCTGCGCCTGCCCGGATTGGCGACCATCGGCGGCGATCTGCGAATTGACTGGCTGCAGCGCAAGCTCTATTGGATCGATCGGGTCGGCAACACGACCCCGGCCCGCATCATGCGCGCCGATCTCAGCGGCGGGACGCCGGAAACTCTCTATACGGCCCCGCCCGGCAGCTTGGTCTCGGGGCTGGATCTTGAGTTTCATCCGGCTCGCGGCGACCTCAACTGCGACGGCCGCGTCGATTTCGGCGATATCGATGGATTTGTCCTGGCGCTGATCGATCCCATTGCGTTTGCCGCTGAACTGCCGTTCTGCGAACGTTTCGCCGGCGACGCCAGCGCAGACGGCCGCATCGACTTTGACGACATCGCGCCGTTCGTCGCATTGATCATCTCGGGCGGCTGACGGCGCCGTTGCCGCGGGAGCGATTGGCTCACGCGCTGGAGCGCATACACGCCGCCGCCGACAGCTCCGTCGGCATGAGTTAACGGTCATGTCCGAACCGATCCGCTTGGAGTCTCATGGAGTCTGATGCGAATCCGTCCGCTACACATGCTCATCGGTGCGAGCCGGGCCGTCGATCGATGCCACGATCGCACGGCCCGTCCGTTCTGCGAGTCGCGCAGATCCAGATGAGGTTGGTGCGGCTGAGTCGGCTCGAGTTGCAGCGTCGGCTCGATCGGCTGAGTGAGCTAGGGTGGCTGAGTCGGCTTCAGCCGAGTAGTTCCTGCCGCCGGCTTCAGCCGGTGGTGGGCAGGCGAGCAGTCCTTATTGTTTCTCGGCGCAGTGTGGTCTGCTGAGCCGGCTTCAGCCGGACTTGAGAAGCGGTAAGTGTCGGCAACGCGCCGCAAATCCGGCTGAAGCCGGCTGAAGAACACACTCAATCACAAAGGTCGGGTCGCTTCGCCCTCACCACCAACTGAAGTTGGTGGCAGGAACCGACCGGCTGAAGCCGGTCCATATCGGCGCTCAACCACTCAACCGGGATCGATCCGACTGCCCTCCAAGCTCGCGTAATGCGACCGCAAGCAGTCATGAAACGAGTGCCCGAAAGCGATCGCCCAGCTTTTTTCGCGCGGCTGATCTCAACAGACATACGCGCCAACGTGACGCCGGCGCCGCGGTGGTTCGGCGGCTCGGTGGCTCGGAGGCCGGCAGAGCCTTGACAGGCTTTCGGCGGGCCGCTCTGATAGATGATCCGCGTCGGGCTGCGGCAACGGCGCGTTGGGCGATTAGCTCAGTTGGCTAGAGCGCGTGGTCGACATCCACGAGGTCATTGGTTCGAGTCCAATATCGCCCATTTCGACAATTTCTGGCCCGTCGGCAGCGCCGTCATCAGGCGTGATAGCCTCATTTTTCAGCCCAAAATCGCTCAGCGACGCTCGGTGACAAATAGGTGTGTCGCTCGCTGGCGCTGCCTGGTGCAGCGCTGCGTACAGCGCGCGGGATTCCTCTGTTGCCGCGTCGAAGTGCGAATCGAGCAGTTGCAGGTAGTGGTCGCACACCCCGACGGACCACCCGCCGCCGCCGGTGTGTCCGTAAGCCGCTTTGCGCTCCAAGACATGCCGATGCAAAAGCCGTCGGCTCGGCGCCCGGCGTTCATTTCTGCGCTAACTCACTCGCGACCGACTCAGTTGCTTAACGGCGTTGCATGGCGCCCGGCTCATTTACCCGACTGCTCAGCAAGGTCGGGAGCCGACCGATCATTCGCGGGCGGTCTGTGGCAGTGCCATCGTCTCACGTGATGCTCGTCTTCGGCTAAATCAAGCCGAACGCGACGGCTTTCGTCGCGGCCGCTGCCGCCGCGCGATCCACAACGGCGTCAGTGTGATCAGCGGCAAGAAAGCGCCGACGCCGCACAGGCCGCACGCGGTCGGCGGCATGAGCTCGTCGTCCTCCTGCCCGTCTCCGCCGGCGCCGCCACCGCCTGTGCCGTCCCCGCCTGTGCCGCCACCGCCTGTGCCGCCACCGCCTGTGCCGTCCCCGCCTGTGCCGCCACCTGAGCCATCACCGCCGTCACCACCGCCGCCGCCAGCGCTCGGGGCGTTCACAGTCGTGGCAAGCGTGAGGGAGTTGTTGGCCACGTTGGGGTCAAATTCCGCCGCCGCGACGCTCGCGGTCAGTGTCGTCGTGCCGGTCTGCGTCGGCGTGATGATGAGCGTAACGGTGGCGCTGGCGCCAGCGCTGATCACGCCGAGCGCACACGAGACCGGTCCGGTTCCGCTGCACGCTCCCTGGGAAGCGACGGATGAAACGAGGGTCGCCCCCGCCGGCAGCGTATCGGTGAGCAGCACGTTGGTGGCCTGGACGGGACCGGCGTTTGAGATCGTGAGCGTGTAGGTCAGGTTATTGCCGAGCGTCGCCGGATCGGGCGTCGCCGTCGCGCTGAGGCTCAGATCGGCTTGCGCCAAATCGAAACGCACCACGCGATGATTGAGCCGATCGCTGACGTAGAGATTGCCGAGCGCATCGAGCGCCACGCCCGCCGGATCGTTCAGCGTGGCCGCACTGCGGCCGCCGGTGTTGGGGGCGCCGGTCGCGAAGTTCGCCTGACCAAAAACGCGGCCGGCGACGGAATTGGTTTGTGGGGTGGCATATTCGAGCACGCGATGGTTGAGCGCGTCGGAGACGAAGAGGCTTCCGGTAACGCGATCGATCGCGACGGTCGCCGAGGCGCCGGAGAAGTTGATCGTGCCGGCGCCGATGCCGCCGTTGTTGGCGGTGTTGCTGGTGAAATTGGGCTGTCCATAGACGCGGGCGGCGGCTTTGCCGTTCGCGAGCGGCGCGAGGAACAACATCACCCGATTGTTGAATTCATCGCCGACATAGAGATTGCCGGTGCTATCGAGGGCCGCGCCGCTGCAATGATCCAACCCCGTCTGCGTCAGGTTCGCGCCGGCCGTGGTCAGGTTCGGCTGTCCAATGACCGTATCGGCGGACGTGCTGGTGAGCGGCGTCGAGTACATCGTGACGCGCGACAGAAAGCGATCGGCACAGTAGAGCCGGTCGTTCGCATCCACCGCGATGCCATCCGGATTGCCGAGATTGTCCGCGGTTGCGGTGATGAGGCCGGCCTGGTTTGTGGTCGTGAAGCTGCCGGCCTGGCCAAAGACCGCAACCGCGGGCATGTTGGTCGTGAAAGGCGGGTCATAGCGCAGAATGCGGACATTGAGCGAATCGGCCACATAGAGCCGGCCGGCGCTATCGGTCGCGACGCTCTTGGGTTGGTTCAGCGTCCGATTGGTGGGCGTCGCGCCGCCCTGATTCGCGTTGTTGCTCGTGAAGTCGGGCTGACCCAGCACGAGGTCCGCAGCCTGACCATTCGTGAACGCCACGGCGCTCGGCCAGCTCAACACGCGATGATTCAAGCTGTCGGCGACGAAGAGCCGGCCCGAGGCGCGTTCGATGACCAGGCCGCGCGGCTCGTTGAGCGACCCGGCCGTCGGCCCGCCGCCGCGATTGGCGGTTCCTGCGGCGAAGTCCGTCTGTCCGAGTACGGCGTCCGCCGTCGCATCGCCTGAGGCGGCCTGCGCGCGGAGTGGGAATTGAACCACGGCCAGTGCCAACGCGCACACGAGTCCAACATCCGTTCGAAGCGACATAGAGTCTCCGTTTTGGAGCCGAGCGCGGTCCCAGGGTTGACCGGCCGGCGATGGGGGTGATCCGTCGCGGCAAGGTTTGCGCACGGATGCCCTATCGGCATCAACGCAAAAGGCCGGCGCGACCCACAGCGGCCGGCCCGATTCAAGCGTCCGATCTTCAGGGGCCTGACGTGGACGGCGCCGGGCATGGGCAGCGCGGGGCAATCTCGCGGAATGCGCAGTGCGCACGGCTCCGGCGGGCGAGCGGTCTTTATTGTTCTCGGCGCAATGCGATCTGCTACGCTCCCACCGCCAACTGAAGTTGGCGGCAGGGACCGACGGACTGCAGCCGGCCCGCCGCGGCGGTCAATCACGCAACGGGATCGCTCGGTCTGCCCGGCGAGCACGCGGAATGCGGCCGACAGCAGGCTTGAAGGGAGTGCCCGAGCGCGTATCGCCCAACTTTTTCACACGACCTATTTCAACGGACTTACCCACCCATGCGACGCCGACCAGCTTCGACTGCTCGTAGCCATTTCCCTTGACGATTGAATGCGGACATGGCATGATAAAGATATACGCATAATGTCGGTGCGTACTGACTGTGATGGAGGTGTTCCGTGCTATCCCTTGCCATTCAACGTGTGTCCGGCCCGGCATTGGCCGCCGCTTCCCGCTAGTCAACCTGCCGCTTCGCAGCGGTCGTGTCATACGATCGGGCGCTCAGCGCAAGTTCTAACTCTGCGGCGATGCTGGTCAGTCATCCGGGCTGCTCTACTCGCGTTCTTATCGAAATCGTAACTCATGGTCCGCGCCGGCGTTGATTCGTCGCGGCCCATTTGGAGTATGCATGAACACGCCCAAACAGCGCCGGGTCAATCCGCGCGCCCTTTGTGCCGAGTGGCATCCGGATGACGGCGTTGATCCGCGCGATCTCGCCGCCGATGCTTCGGCTAATCGGTCTCGGCAGACCGATCATAAATTACGTCAATTATGCAAGCAGGCGGCCCGTTCACTGTCTGCCGCCCTCGCCGGCGATTGCGCCGATGCGCGCTTGCAAGAGTTGGAAGTGATCGCGGTGCGTCCGGCCCCGAATGCCGGCCGTCTCTGCGTTGTGCTCAGGCCGGCGGGACGGCTCGATCGTGCCGAGCACGCCGCACTGGAGCGCCGCCTGGCTGGCGTCGCCGGATTTCTGCGCAGCCGGCTCGCCGCGGACATCGCGCGTAAACGCGTACCACAACTGGTGTTTGACATCTCGGAGGCGCCGAATGAGCGCTAACCACGCTGCACGCTCGAGCCCCATGGACGCCGTGGCGGCTGAGTCCGCGGCGCCGATCGCCGCCTGGCTGGACGAACCGTTCGACCCCACCGTGCGCCGCGCACTCGATCGGCTTGCCCGCGCGCCCGACGTCGTACGGATCGCGGTGATGCCCGACGTGCATCTGGCCCAGGACGTCTGCGTTGGCGTCGCACTGGCCACTCGCCACACGATCTATCCGCAGGCCGTCGGCAACGACATCGGCTGCGGCATGGCGGCGGTGGCCCTGGCCACAGACGCGCCGGAACTGCTCGACCGCGCCAACCGCGCGCACCTGCTTGCGGCGCTGCGTGAGGCCGTGCCCATCATGCGTCACGCGAGCCGGGCCGCAGCGGCGCCATTGCCGCTGGACCTGCTCTGCGGCGAGAACGGCCGTCCAGCGCTGAGCGCCCCAGCGCTGGCTACGCTGGCCGAGCGCAGCGGACGCGTTGAGCTGGGCACGCTGGGCCGCGGCAATCACTTCCTCGAGTTGCAAGAAGAGGAAACCGGCCGGCTCTGGCTGATGGTGCATAGCGGCTCGCGCGGCATGGGGCCGGCGATCGGTCACCATCATGCCCGCGCGGCGACGCCCGTCGCCGGCGGTCTCTACGCGCTCGCGGCGGAAACTGACGCAGGTCAGAGCTATCTGGCCGATCTGGATTGGGCCAGGCGCTATGCCGAACATAGCCGTCGGCGAATGCTCAGCGCTGCGGCCGCGTGGATTGAACTTCGCTTCGGCGCGGCGCCGTGCTGGGAGAGCTATCTCTCCTGCGATCACAACCATGTCCGGCAGGAGCAGCACGCCGGCGCCATGCTCTGGGTGCATCGCAAGGGCGCTATCTCAGCGGCGGAGAATGAGCCGGGCATCATCCCCGGCTCGATGGGCACGGAGAGCGCCCACACGCGCGGACGTGGAGCATCGGACGCGCTGGCCTCCAGCTCGCACGGCGCAGGGCGTGTACTCAGTCGCACCGAAGCCCGACGGCGCATCGGACCGCGCCAGCTCGCGGCGCAGATGCGCACCGTCGTCTATGACGCGCGGCTTGCGACGCGCCTGTGTGAAGAGGCGCCCGCGGCGTATCGCGACCTGACGGCCGTGTTGCGCGCTCAGCGGGCGCTCACGCGCACCATTCGGCGCCTGCGGCCGCTCTTGGTTTACAAAGGCGTTTGATGTGAGCTGATAAGCACCCGGCCCCGGCGTCGTCGCGTTCTGCGGCGACGCCGAAGGCCGGGCTTGTGATCCATTGCATAGACGCGGCGCATCAATCGCGCCGCCCAGCTATCACGGGGCTATTGTGACAAATCGCGGATGAACACGTCCGACAGATCGTTGCTGTCATCGAGCGACAGGTTGGTCGCCTTGCTTTCAAACGCGACGAAACGTCCGTTGGCCGTGATCATCGGGCGCAGGCTCTGACCGTTGCCGATCACGCCGGAGTCGTTCGCGCTCATCAGACGCACGGTGCCGGTCTGCATGTCTTTGACGAAGACATCGAAGCGACTATTGGTGTCTCCGGCGACGAGGTTGTCGGCGCTGCTTTGGAAGACGACGAAGCGACCGTCGGCGCTTACTTGCGCAACGCCCGAGGGACCGTTGGCGCCGACGCCGGCGGCGTTAACCGTGACGCGGCGGAGTTCGCCGGTCTCGCGATCAAACCAGAAGATGTCGTCGGCTGTGTCATCGTCGCCGGGGACAAGGTTGGTCGCGCCGCTGGTAAAGACGAGATAGCGGCCATTCGTGCCGGAGATATCAACGGATTGTGATTCATCATTCGGCGGCTCGCCATCGAGCGTGACGGGCGGGATGCGGGTGGTCTCGCCGGTAACGGTGTCGTGGATAAACACGTCGCCCACGTCATTCGTGTCGTCGGCAATGAGATTGGTCGCCCGGCTCATGAAAGCCACCACGCGCCCGTCGGGCGAGATCGCCGGCTTGACGCTTTCTCCGTTGGCCTGCTCTCCGGTTGAGGAGACGCTGATCCGGCGGATGCGCCCGGTGCTGCGAATTTGCAGAAACACGTCGACCGTGCCGTTGGTGTCATTTTCGACCAGGTTTGAGGCGGCGCTGTCAAAGACGACGATATTGCCGTCGGCCGACAGATCGGCGTCATCGCTCGAGCCGTTGGCTTCGGCGCCGCCGAGACCGACGGTCGCGCGTGTGATCTGCTGCGTGGCGATGTTGTAGATGAAAATGTCGGCATGATTGGCCAGATCGCCGGGAACCAGGCTGGTGTCAAAACTGGTGAAGGCGACGATCGCGCTATTGCCTGAGATCACGGGGTTGCGGCTGGGGCGCGGCGTCTGACCGACCGGCGTAAAGGTCAGCAGCCGGGTGGCGCCGCTGGTGCGATCGTGCAGATAGATATCCGCTATTTCATCGTCGTCTTCGGGAACGATGTTGGTCGACTCGCTCGAAAACGCGGCGAAACGACCATCCTCGGAGACATACGCTTCGTTGCTCGAACGATTCGGCGGCCCGCCGTCGGAAGATAGACTGACGCGGAAAACCTGCTGCGGAATAGCCGCGGGTGAAACGGTCAGCGTCCACCCCTCCGTATCGAAGCCGCCCGGACCGGAAGCCGCGATAAGAATCGTCTGTCCGCTGACAATCGGCGCAGCCCAGCGCACCACGCCGGTGCGCGCGTCGATCGTCATATCAGCCGGCCCCAATTCGAGCGACCAGGTGATCGGCGTCGTGCCTTGTGACAGCACCGGCGTCGGCCCGACATAGGGCGCACCGACGATGATCTGCTGATTCGGAATGTCGGCGATCAGCGGTCGCACCGGCGCGCCGGGATTCGTCGGCGTGGGGTTTGTCGGGTTGGTCGGATTTGTTGGGTCCGTGGGCGTGGTCGGATTGGTTGGATTCGTGGGCGTCGTGGGCGTCGTCGGCCCGCTGGGATTGGTGGGGCCGGCCACCGGACCAGTTACCGGATTTGTGCCGGGACGTGTCCCGGTTCGTCCCGTACCGCCGCCGCTATCGGTGGATGGATTTCCACCGAGGTCGTTCTCCGTGGGACAGCCGGCCAGATTGCCCAGCAGCAGACCGCCCATCGCTACTAAGCCCATTGTCTTCAACAGATTAACGGAATACATCGCTACCCTCCGGGCTGCCTCTCACAGATCCTGAGCCGGCGCCGGCCCAACGCACCACAACAAACTCCCACCATAGCCTATCGCGCCGCAGTGTGTCTGTGCAACCACCAGCGCCGGTCCGGATCGCGCCGTATCGCTCCTCTGACCTCGGTAATCACGCTCAAGGCCCTGTGATCAAATCAGTTATGAGGAGTCGTGACTGCTCGACCTAAAACCAACCGCAGCTCTCTTGGCGCTTTGGCCGGTAATGCGCGCTGCGTCCTTGACAGCGTTTCGAGGGTAAATACAATTCGCCGCGCGACAGAGCCGTTAGCGGTTGTCCTTGGGCGGTCGGCGACAACACTTCGGCTGGGGCCTAATCCCGCCGAATGGTTGAGCGCGAGTGAGGCGTTTGCCAATAACCTGACGAGTTTGGCCCGACCCCTTGCCAAGACATGGGCCGCGCTGCGAATGAGCCGCTGTCGGAATGTCGCGGCGGCATGCCTGCGCAGAACGCGAGGCCGCTCCTGCGGGTTTATCCGTCATGCGGATGTTTTGAGCAGGCCGGCCGGATCGGACAGCCTGGCGTGCCCGCGGCCTGGCGTGAAACTCGAGCGGACGGAGCGTGCGACGGCGTCTTTGAATCGTGCGGTTTTGGAGGATGTACGCTTGATCGAAGTGCAAAACCTCAGCAAGTATTACGGCTCGTACTGCGCGGTCAACAGCATCTCCTTCAACGTGAAGGAAGGCGAGATCGTCGGCTTTCTTGGCCCCAACGGCGCGGGCAAGACCACGACGATTCGCGTGCTGACCTGCTACCACCCGGCGACCTCCGGCTCGGCCAGCGTAGGCGGCTATGACGTCTTTACCGAGTCGCTCAGCGTGCGCAGCGTTGTCGGGTATCTGCCAGAATCGGTGCCGCTCTATCCCGAGATGCGCGCCCGTGAATATCTGAATTTCCGCGGAAAGCTGCGCGGCCTCGGCCCGAATGAGCGGCGCGTCGCGATCGATCGCGTCAGCGAGCGCTGCTGGCTGCAGGATGTGATCAACCGTCCGATCGGGCAGCTTTCGAAGGGCTATCGGCAGCGCGTCGGCCTGGCCGATGCGCTGCTGCACAATCCGAAGGTGCTCGTGCTCGACGAGCCGACGGTCGGCCTCGATCCGCGGCAGATTCGTGAGACACGCTCACTGATTCGCGATCTGGCCGCCGAGCACACGGTGATTCTCTCGAGCCACATTCTGCCCGAGGTCGAGGCGACCTGTCAGCGGCTGGTGATCATCAACAAGGGGCAGATTGTCGCCTCGGGCACGCCGACCGAACTGCGTGAGCGGATCAGCGGCGAATCAAAACTCATTGCCGAGTTCAAGGCCGGAACGACCGAGGTCGGCGAGGCCGTCCGCAAAATCAACGGCGTGACGGACGTGCGCAGCGAGGCGCACGACGGCTGGGCGCGCGTGACGGTGGCGGCCCGCGGCGATCTGCGTGAAGACCTGTTCAAGCTGGCGACGCAGCGCAGCTGGACGCTGCGCGAACTGCGTCGCGACACAGCCACGCTGGAGGATTTCTTTGTGCGGATCGTCACCGGCACGCGGGAACAGGCCGAGCCGTAGCGGCACGCTGCCGTAACCGTCCGGCGGTTTTACAACGAGTCGAATACGAGGTTAGGAACGCATGCGAAACATCACAGCGATCATGCAGCGGGAGTTGCTGTCGCTTTTCTGGTCGCCGATCGGCTATATCGTGATCGCGGGTTTCCTGCTGATCACGGGCATGCTGGTCTGGGCGATGGAGGTCTTCGCGCCGGGCAAGCCGGCGACGCTGCGCGACGTGTTTCAACTGACGCCCTTCGTGCTGACATTCATCATTCCGGCGATCACGATGCGCAGCATCAGCGAGGAATATCGCAGCGGCACGATCGAATCGCTGATGACGGCGCCGGTGACCGACTTTCAGCTTGTCTTCGGCAAATATCTGGCCGGGGCGCTGTTTTACCTGATCATGCTGCTCGGCACGGTGATCTACATGGTTTTGCTGGAAATCTACGGCAATCCGGATTGGCTCGCGTCGCTCTCGGCATATGTCGGGCTGGTGCTGATGGGGCTGGCGTTCCTGGCGTATGGCCTGTTCGCCAGCAGCGTGACGCGCAATCAGATCATTGCCTGGATGCTCGGCGCTGTGCCGCTGATGCTCTTCGCGTGGTTTACGTTCTTCCTGTCCGACAAGGTCGACGGCTGGCTGCGCCTCATGTTTCAACAGGTCAACGTCATGGGCCGGTTTGAGCAGTTCTCGCGCGGGCTGATCACGACCGACGGCGTCGTGTTTTTCGTGGGAGCGACGTTTCTGTGGCTGTTCCTCAGCGTTAAAGTGGTGGAGTCGCGACGATGGCGGTAAGACCAGCAACACATGGCGGCGACGTGGCGGGCCGCAAAGTCGTCTATGGCGCCAACGCAGTCCTGCAGGGCGCGCTTGTCCTGGCGGCGGTGATCTTTGCCGTCTTCGTGGCGCAGCGTTACCAGGGCCAGCTCGATCTCTCGGTCAATCGGGTCAACAGCCTCAGCTCACGCACGGTCAACCTGCTCAAGAAGCTCGACCAGGACGTCCGCGTCACGGCGATCTACGTCGACCTGGCGCGCGACAAGGGCCTGGCCGTGAAGCGCAGCAAGACCGTCGGCGACCTGCTGGATCTCTATCGCAACGCCAACCCGGCCCGCGTCGCGACGGAATTGATCAACCCTGAGAAAGATCTCGCCCGCGTGCAGGCCATCCTGACGCGCCTCAAGGAAAAATCCGCCTATAAGGACGAGGCCAAGCCGCATGAGAAGGCCCTGACCGAGTTCCCCGCGATCAACGAAAAAATCACCAAGCTCTGCAAAGAGGAGTTGGACCGCTTCCAGCAACTCGTGCAGAGCGACGGGAAGCTGTCGCGGCTGCGCGAGCTGGGCATCATCGCCAACAACCTGAGCGTGACCGAGCGCGAGGCGGCCAAGGTCGCCGAAGACATCGCCGACCTGAGCAAGGGCGACATCAAGCGCTATGGCCAGGCGGTCGAGGAGATGCGTAAGTTTCTCACCAGCTCGCGCGGGGCGTTCAGTGACGCGGTCACCTGGATGACGACGAAAGGGTTGGATACCGCCGACATCGCTCCTGACAGCAAGAGCTTCTTTGGCGAGGCGGGCGGGCGGCTGGGCGCGATCATCCCCGAGATTGACCGCATCCTCAGCGAGACCAACGATCTCAAGCAGGTGAAGCTCGAACAGGTCTATGAAGAGCTAAGCCGCTGGTCCAGCTCGCCGCCGGTGCTGGTGGAGAACGCGACCGAGGCGCGCGTCGCGTCGTTTGACGACGTGTGGGTGGCGCGCGACATGGGCGGCATGCCCCCCGGACCGGACAATGATCCCTATCAATTCAATGGCGAGACGGCGATTTCGTCGCTGATTCTGCAACTGACGCAGAAAGACAAGACCGCGGTGGTCTTCGCGCGCTGGGGCGGAGAGTCGCCGCTGCGGCCCGATTTCTCGAAGCTCAACATCAACAACATCGACCTGAACAACATGCCGCGGGCGCCCTATGGCATGTTGAACGAGGTGCTGCAGAAGCAGAACTTCGTCACGCATGATTGGGATCTTGCCGACGAGAAGCAGAAGCAGTTGCCGGAGATCGCCGATGCCCGCCGCAAAATCTTCGTGGTGCTGCCGCCGGCCCCGCCGCCCCAGCCTAACCCGATGCAGCGCATGCAACTTCCGGGCATTAGTCCGCAGGACAAAGAGCTGGTGCTGAGCGCGGTGAAGTCTTCGGGCATGGCGATTTTCCTTGCCGGCTGGAAGATGCCCGACCGTCAAGCGCAGGTTCTGGGTCAGAGCGGCGGCTACGACTACAACGAGTACCTCAAGCAGAACTGGGGCATCGACGTGCAGAGCGAGTATCTGGCGATGTGGTTCCAGCCCTCGCCGGAGAAGGCCGATCTGTATTGGCCCAAGCTGCCGCGATCGCCGACGGTGATCACCACGGACATCATGCGCTTCACGGAGCACCCGATCGTGAAGCCGCTGCAGACATCTTCGGCGGCCTTCCGTGAAACGGCGCCGCTGCGGCTGCTCTCGGGCGATGCCCTGCCGAAAAACGTCACGCTCGAGCCGCTCGTGACCGTGGAGAAGACGGTCGATGCGTGGGCGGTGCGCGACGCGACGAAACTGAGCGAGGATTTCCGCGCCCGCAACGGCACCTTCCGCCGGGAGGACGACATGAGTACGCCTTTCCCGGTCTCGGTCGCCGCGACCAACGGCGAAACCGGCGCACGCATCGTCGTCTTTGGCAGTGACAACTTCGCCGAGGATTCGCTCTCGCAGCAACAGGCGATCGGCTTTGCGGGCGGCGGGTTCATGGCGTATGTGCTCTATCCGGCGAATACCGATCTGTTCATCAACGCGCTGCACTGGGTGACTAACGAGGCCGATCGCATTGCAGTCGGGCCGCGCACCAGCAGCGTGCCGCGGCTCGACCAGCTCAAGGAAGGCGCCCAGGCCAACTTTGTACGGGTCTTTGTCGCGGTGATCTGGCCGGCGCTCGCGCTGGTCATCGGCAGCGGCGTGTGGCTGCTGCGACGGCGCTAACGACGTAAACGCGCGTTGCGTGTGGGCGGCGGGCGTTGCGCTCCACGGGGCGCGGCCGGCCCGCTCCGCCCGCTGACGGATGATTGCTAGCTTTCACAGGCCCCATGATGGGTGTTGAACGACAGCCATGAATTTCAAGACCACACTCTTTCTGCTCGTATTGATCGCGGTGATTGGCGGGTTCTTCGTCTTTTCGCCCAAACCCAAGTCGGGCGCAGAGATCGACGCCGACTCCAAGCCGACGCCCAACGACTATCAGCCGCTCTTCGAAAATCCGCTGACCGAGACCGATCTGAAGAGCTTCACGCTCGAACGGCCCGGCAAGCCCAAGCTGGCGTTTGAGCGCGCCAAGCCTGAGGGCGCGGAGCAGGCCGAGTGGCGCATGACCGAGCCGCTGGCGGGCCCGTCCGAGACGTTTGTTGTGAGCAGCTTGGTCGGCACATTCACGTCGCTGCAATATCGCTTTGCGTTTGACCCCTCCAAACTGAGCGACAAAGACAGCGGCCTCGACGCGCCGCTCGCGACCGTCACGCTGGTCGACAAGAACGACAAGACCATCAAGGTGTTGGTCGGCGGCAAGGCGGCGATGGGGTCGGAGACTTATGTCCGGCTCGAGGGCAAAAAAGAGACGTTTGCCGTCAACCGCGAACTCGCGCCCGAGATCAAGAAAGACGCCGCCGACTTTCGTGCCAAGAAGCTGATCGCGGCGAACGCCGAGAACATCACGCGCGTGGCGCTCGAGCATGCGGGCAAGAACTACGTGTTCTCAAAGGCCGCCGACGGCGAATGGGTCATCGAGCAGCCGATTAGCGACTTCGCCGACAACAGCAAGTTCATGAACTTCCTGACGGGGTTGGTGGGGCTGCGGGCGGAGAGTTTTGTCGAGGCCGCACCGCTCACGGCCAAGTCGCAGGAAGACGCCTATCTGAAGCTGACGGCCGAGGCGGAGTTCAAAAAGGTCTTGCCGCCGGCCCAGACGCAGCCCGCCGACACGCAGCCGGCCGAACCCAAATATGAGATCACGCGCAAGTCATACGCGATCGTCTTTGGCGATTATGCCGACCTCAAGTCGGAGAAACGGCTGGCCCGCGTCGATGAGCAGCCTGGCTCGGCGGTCTTGAAACAGGATGATGTCGCCAAGCTCGTGCCCAAGCTCAATGAGCTGCGCCGCACGTCCGTCACCCGTGTCAAGGCCGGCGACGCGACGCAGCTCGACATCACGCTAGACGGCGCCACCGCCGTGCTGAAACGCGAGGGCGGCACGTGGCGCGGAGCGGGCGATCTGGCGCAACCCGAAACCGGGGCCGTCGCCGACGTGGTGCAGGCTTTTGAGGCGCTGACCGCGATCGATTTCATCGACGAACCCACGAAGGTGGAACAATACGGCCTCGACGCGCCGCGCGCGATCATCAAAGTCACGCCCGGCCCGGCGGCGCCCGTCACCCTGAAAATCGGCAAAGACACCGACAGCAAGCGCAACACCTATGTCCAGCGCGACGGCAGTCCGACGGTCTATGTCGTGGCGGCGGCGCAGGCGCAACGGCTGGCGGTCGCGCCGCTCGCCTTGCGCTCACGCGAGATTTTTTCGTACAGCGGCGACAAAGTCACCGAACTGGACCTGACTCGCGGCGAGAGTCGCTATCGGGTGGAGCGCGAGGGCATGGCGCTCAAACTGGCGGAGCCGGCGGGCGCGCCGGCCGACCTGGTCGCCGTCCGCTCGCTGCTCAACGACCTGGCGCGGCTGCGCGCGAAGAAGGTCGTCGATCAGGGCAACGAAGAGCGCTATGGACTGGCCGAGCCGGCGATGGTGATGAAGCTGGCGATTGACGTGACGCCCGCCACCCAGCCGGCGACCGCGCCGGCGGAGGCGCCGCCGCCGACCATCGCGCGGCACACGCTCTTCATCGGGCGCGTCGGTGAGCAGACATTTGCGAAGAAGGACGACCAGCCGTGGATTTTCGAGTTGGATGAGAGCATCTATCGCTCGTTCTCGGTGGAGTTGCTGGACGCGGCGATCTGGTCGTTCAACACGGCCGAGGTCGCGGGCGTCTCGATCGTGTCGACCGGGGGCGCGCTAGAGTTCAACCGCATCGACAGCGCTTGGAAATACGCCGCCGACCCCTATGTCGCGGTGACGCAAAAGCGTGTGTCGGATTTTCTCGATGAGCTGGCCAAGCTGCGCGTCGAGCGCTACATCACCTATCGCGATGCGGATTTGTCGGCGGAAGGTTTTGACGAGGCGCCGGCGACGCTGACGTTGAAGCTCAAGGATGGCTCGGTCAAGACGCTCAAGCTGGTACAGGAAGTGAAGGGGCAACTGCCGCGGAAGGCGGCCCTGGTCGAGTCGAAGCGCACGTTTCGGCTGAAGCAGGCCGACGTCGAAAAGATGATGAACGGGCTGGACTATTACCTCCAACCCGAACCGCCGGCGGACAGCAAAGCCATGCCGCCGGGCCGGCCGGGCCAGGGGCAGCCGCCGATGCCGCCGATGTCACCCGGTGGTTAATCTGCGGCCGCTGCGTCGAGAGGGGAATCGTGGCGGCCAAGCATTGTTCGAGTGATGTCGCTGGCGGGGAAGATAGCTCCGCGGCGGCCGCTGTCGCTTTTCGCACATTTTGCGGCCTGCCGCGCGAGCCGGGTTATCATGTTGCGATCAAGAGCAACGGCGGCTGCGCGTGTGCGTTCCGGCCGTGCCTGGTTCAAACAGCAGGGCTTTCGCCATGTGCACACATTCGCGACGATTGACGGCGATTCTGGCGGCGTGCTGGCTGGGTCTACTTCCGGGGGCATGGGCGGATGAAGAGAAACCCGCCAAAGGAGCGGACGAAGCCGCGCCGGCGAAATCGAGCCAGCCGGCGCTCACGGTTGGCAAACAGGCCCCGGCCTTGAAGGTTGAGAAATTCCTCAAGGGCGAGCCGGTCACCGAGTTCAAGCCCGGGCGCGCCTATGTGGTCGAGTTCTGGTCGACCTGGTGCGGCCCGTGCAAAGCCGCCATGCCGCATCTGACCGAGCTTCAGAAGAGATATCAGGAAAAGGTCACGTTCATCAGCGTCAACATCTGGGAAGAGAAAGAGTACACCGCGGCCACGCTCAAGAAGGTCGAGCAGTTCGTCAAGCAGAACGACGCGAAGATGGGCTACACGGTGGCCTTTGACGGGGCCGCGCGCGGCGCCGACAACGCCTACATGCAGGCCGCGGACCTGCCCGGCATTCCGGCGGCGATGATCGTGACCGGCGACGGCCGGATCGGCTACATCGGCCACCCCCTGGATGAAGGTTTCGAAGAGACTTTGAAACAACTCGCCGACGGCTCATTCAAGCTGGCCGACGCGATCAAGGCGCATGAGAAGCGCCGCGCCGAAGAAGCAGCCACGCAGCGGAATTTCGAGCAACTGGGCAAGCTGAGCCGCGAAGCCGGCGAACTCATCAAAGCCGACAAGATTGACGAAGCACAGGCCAAATATGCGGAGATGGTGAAGCTTGTTCCATCCGCGGAACTGGGCATCGAGAACGAGAAGTTCATGGTGCTGCTCAACGCCGGCAAGTATGAGCCGGCCTATGACGTCGCCGCCAAGTTGATCGACGGCCTCGCGAAGGACGACGCCGAGTTGCTCAACGCCATCGCCTGGGCGGTCGTCGATCCCGACGCCAAACTCGCCCAGCGCAACACCGACGTCGCGCAGCGCGCGGCGCAACGGGCGGTGAAGCTGACCGAAGAGAAGAACCCCGCGTTGCTCGACACGCTCGCGCGCTGCCACTGGGTCAAGGGCGAGAAGGATAAAGCGCTCGAACTGCAGAAAAAGGCCTATGACCTATGCAAAAATGGCGACAACAAGGAACTCAAAGAGGCGGTCCTGAAAGCGCTCAACGAGTACAAGCAGCGGACCAAATAGCGGCCGCGACCGTCCTCGCCGGCTAGACGCGCGCCGTCGCACCGGTCGATCGATAGCCGGTGAACGGCGGCGTCCGCATCACGCCGTCGATCATCACTTCGGCGACGCGCCGGGCCGCGAGGCCGTCGCCATAGGTATCGACCACCCGCGCCATCTCGGCATAGGCCGTCGGATCGGAAAGCAGTCGGCCGGCTTTGGCGACAATGCGCTCCCGATCGGTGCCGACGAGCTTGACCACGCCGGCGGCGAGCGCCTCGGGCCGCTCCGTCTTGTCGCGCAGCACCAGCACCGGAATGCCCAGCGCCGGCGCCTCTTCCTGAATTCCGCCTGAATCGGTGATGACCAGATGCGCCCGCGAGAGCAGCGCGACAAACGTCGCGTAATCCTGCGGCTCGACCAGCCGGATGCGCGGGTTGTCGCCGAGAATCGCGCGGACCGGCGCCTGCACATTGGGGTTGAGATGCACGGGATAGATCAAGCAGACGTCTTCGTGCCGCTCGGCCACATCGCGCAGCGCAAGGCAAAGCTGCTTGAACGGCTCGCCAAAGCTCTCGCGCCGATGCGCGGTGATCAGCACCAGCCGCCGCCCGCCGGGGTCAAGTTCCGGCGGCAGCGGGCGCTTCGCGACGCGCTGGTGCATCCAGCGCAGCGCGTCGATGACCGTGTTGCCCGTCACAAATACGGTCGCCGGATCGACTCCCTCGCGGCGGAGATTCTCGGCCGACTCGGGCGTGGGCGCAAAGTGATAGTCGGCGACGACGCTGGTCACGCGGCGGTTGACCTCCTCGGGAAACGGGGCGCGTTTGTCGCGCGTGCGAAGGCCGGCCTCGACGTGGGCGACCTTGGCGCCGGCCATGAACGCCGCCAGCGAAGCGCCCATCACGGTCGTGGTATCGCCCTGCACGGCGACGACGTCGGGCTTGTGCTCATCGAGGACGGGTCGAAACGCCTGCAAGAGGCGACCAAGAAAGTCGGTCGGATGCTGCCCGGCGGCCATCAAGTTCAGGTCGATGTCGGCGGTCAGCTCAAACGCCCCGAGCGTGGCATCGAGCATCTGTCGATGTTGCCCGGTCGAGCAAAGCGTCAGCGCGGCATCCCGCGCCCGGGCCCGGCAGGCGTGCACCAATGGTGCGAGCTTGATGACCTCCGGCCGAGTGCCAAACACGAGCATGATGCGCTTCATCCAGCGTTCCTCAGGAGCATGAATCGCCAACCACGAAATTCGCGAGAATCATACACCGCGTGCGTGATTCGAGCAGGTCGCTGCACGGGCCAAGAGCCGCGCGGGCGAAACCCGGGCGAAAAAACTCCGGCGATCGCTGAGCACTGCCGCAGGCGCTCGGAGCGCTTCATCAAACGCTGATCGCGCGTCAATATCCACGCGGGGCGGCGCGCTCGATCGGTGACGGCATGATCGGGAGCTGGTCAAACTCCTGCTGGATTTTCGAAAGCTCCAGCTCTTCGAACAGCATCGCCGGCGCCATGATCGACGCCGGCGCGGCCGGGCCGCGCCCGAAGCCCCCGCCCGATACGTTGTAAAGCGCCGGCGTGTTGCCCGCGGCGGCGATCTTGCGGATGGTGCGGTCGTTGATCTCGCCGAACTCGGCCCCGCGGAATAGCTCCTCGCGACCATCCTCGACGAAGACCTTCACGGCGTAGAGCGGATCGGGCAATCCGCCGCGCCGCCCCCCGCGAAAGCCGCCGCCGCGCAGGGCCTTCACGCGCACGGCAAATTCGAGTCCGGACTCTTTGGCGAGGTCGCGTAGCTCCTGCAGCAGTTCGGCCTCAGGCTTGCCGTCGGCGGCCTCAACAAAGAGATTGCTGATGCTGGCGCCGCCAAACGTGCTGCGAGCGTGGCCGTTGCTGCCGCTGGCCTTGCGCGTGGGCACGCGGCCGACGAGCAGATTTTTCAGCACCCCGTCGACGACGATCTCGACGCGCTGGGCGCGTACGCCCTCGGCATCGATCAGGTAATTGCCGACGAGCAGCCGCTCACCGAGGCGCTTTTGCAGCGGGTCGTCGTAGACGCGGAAGCTCTTGGGCAGGATCGCCTGACCGAGCTTTTTCTCGAGGCCCTCCGGGCCGGTGTTCGCGCGGCGCTGCTGGCCGACCGGCTCGGGCGTGGCGGCGAAGCCGGCGGCGAGGCGCTCATTGAAGAGCTGCGCCGCGGCGAAGCCGTCAAAGAGCACCGGGCCGGTGTAGCTTTCCAGGATCGGCGCCGCCGCGAGCTTATCGAGACCGGCGACCATTTCGTCCAGCTCATTCTGGATGGTCTCGATCGGCGGCAGGTCGCTGAACTGCTCACCCATATAGAGGCGACTGTCGCCAAGCCGCATGCCATCCTCGGCCTGCCGCTCGGCGCGGAGCGCGAGAAAGATGCCCGAGTCGGCGGTCTGCACGCGCGTGCCTTCGGAGTTGATCAGATAGCTCTTCGACGCTGAGACGGAGAGGCGCACGCCGCTGTCTTGCAACTGGCTATGGCTGCGGAAGCGCGCCGACAGATCCTTGACGAGTTGCCGCCACTTGGCCGGCTCAAACGTGAACGGGGCGCTCATGAGCGTCTCGCGGAGCGGCTCGGCGGGGGTGAAGTCGGGCGGGCGATCCTCGATTTTCTTGTCTTTGAGATAGGCCCGCTTGCGCGTGAGCGTCTCGACGGCGCTCTTGTAGCTGCGATCGACGGCGAGCCAGATTGACTGGCGCAGGATGAGCGGGTCATCGTCAAGCGGGAGCGCGGCGCCAAAGCCGCCAAACATCCCGAAGCCGCCGGCGAAGTTGGTGTTGTCGAGCGACATGTCGCCGACGCGGATCTGATTCTCGAAGGTACGTTGACGGTTGCGTGTTTCGCCGGTGATGGCGCCATGCACAGCGCTGAACTGATAGCCGAGCGTGTCACTGACGTTGAACTGGATGAAATAGGGCTGCTCGAGGTCTTCCATCTTCAGCGTCATCGAGCGCTGCAGTTCGCTCTCCAAGGCGCGCATGATGAAGTCGCCATCGGGGAGCGTGTCGGTCTCGGCGGCGTGAGACGTGGGAACGCTCAAAAACGCCGCGAAGCAGAGCGAGGCGAAGAGACCTGCTGCGCAGATGCGGACCGGCCCGCTGCGGCTCGCGCGGCCGGCGCGGTGCGGCTTACGGGGCTGAGGCCGCGGGGGTGCAATGGGCGGGCGGGCAAGACGCCGTCGGCCACAGAGGGCCGACGCTACAGAGACAGGCAGGATGCCCATCCCACCCGATTCGAGGGCCGGCGCTACAGAGACAGGCAGGATGCCTGGCCCACCCGATTCGAGGGCCGGCGCTACAGAGACAGGCAGGATGCCCGTCCCACCCGATTCGAGGGCCGGCGCTACAGAGACAGGCAGGATGCCCGTCCCACCCGATTCGAGGGCCGGCGCTACAGAGACAGGCAGGATGCCTGGCCCACCCGATTCGAGGGCCGGCGCTACAGAGACAGGCAGGATGCCCGTCCCACCC
>CAYQLG010000049.1:0-30377 GCA_964418235.1 uncultured Planctomycetales bacterium | reverse complement strand
CGTCGGCGCGCCGGCGTCCGATTCGAGCGCGTCGGCGGCTATCTCATCAACTGCTGCCGGCGCGTCGGGCGGCTCGCCCGCATCGGAAAAGACTGCACCCGGTTGCAGCATCTGCGGCCCCACCGCGGCGGTCGTCGGTTGAGTCTGTGGCGCGAGGGCCGGCTGTGTCTGGGCGATGCCGAAGCGCTCGAACCCGGTCAACCCCAATAGCAGCGCGGGATCGACGCTCCGCTGCAGCGACTCTAGCTGCCGGCTGAGCTGCTCAAAATACTCCGGCAGGCGGTTCTGCAGATCGTTGATCTGAACGATCGTGCGTGTTCCCAGGACGACCAGGCCGGTGATCGCCATCGTCGCCGTGAAGACATAGACCGCGATGACCGTCAGCAGCCGCCGCACGCCGCCGCGTTCGAAGAACACGACGACCGGGTTGAGGATGTAGGCGATCGCCAGCGCGATCAAGATGGGCGTAAAGACTGTGCGAAGCTGATAGAAAAGCCAGCTTAGCAGGGCCAGTCCGCCGACCAGCAGGAAGAAGCGCACCCAGCGCAAAGCCGGCTCTGTCAATTTCGGGAAGTACTGTTCCATGACCTCTGTCGCGGGCGGATTGTACGCGACCGGCGGCGCGCGGTGTACGGCGGGGCGGCCGGTTGCGCCAGGCGTCGATCACGGCGCCGGCTGGCCGAGCAGGCTTTGGCTAGAGAAACCCCGCGAAGCTGAGCGCGGCCGCCGTCAGGTTGAACGCGCCGTGCACGCCCATCGCCGTGACAAACGCGGGAATCGCGAGATCCATGCGCGGCGGGCGACCCTCGGTGATTGTGCGCTCCCACACGCGCACGAGGCCGTTGGCCGCGATCAGGCAGCAACTGATGTGCAGCGTCGTACAGAGCAGCCAGCGCCACAGCATCAGCGCGATCGTCGGGTTCGGCACATAGACGTTGAGGTACAGGATGTTCTCCAGCACCGCGAAACCCAGCCCGGCGAAAAATGCGGCCCCGCGCAACTGCGACGCGGTGCGCACCAGGTACGGCCGCAGCTCCACCAGCCACGCCGCCGCGCCCAGCTTCATCAACTCTTCGATCGTCGGCGCGATCGCCACCATATACAGCAGCGAACCGCCGGCGAGCGCGCCCAGCGCCGGCGGCGTGAGAAACGTCCCCACGACCCCGAGCAATCCGCCCACCAGCGCGACAACCGTGACCGCGGTTCGCGATGCCGCCACGCTCGAGCGCGCCCGGGCCGCGATCAGCCAGCTCGCGTAGCTCGACGCCCCGACTGGTGGCGGACGATAGGGTTCGATATGCCCGCATTCCGGGCAGGGCCGGCCCACCAGCGTGCCCCGCAGGTTGTAGCCGCACTCGCTGCAACTCCAATCCTGCTCAATCGCTTGCGACTCGGCGTACGCCGGCAGGATGTCCGGCTCGTCAAAGACGCTATGCAGCGGCGCATCGGCACCCGCCGGCGCGGGGCGCAGATGCGGCTCTGAGGCGGCATGATGCAGCCCGCGCGGCGGAGGCACGGTCGGCGGCGCATCCGCGGATGATGCCGGCGGCCCTAGCGCAGCGGGTGCCGTAGCGCTCGGCGCTGGCGTTGGTGCGTCCCTTCGCAAGCCGTTCGCCGCTGAATCCGGCGGCGGCGGAGCCGGAATCGCCAGGTGCGGCTCGGAGAAGACCGAGTGCTCGTCGCGGCGTTTGCGACCCATCTGCTCAGCCCTCGTGAAAGCGCAGCCGGCGGCCTACTCGGCGCCGATGCGCGCCGCCGACGGATGGGGCCGCACCGCGCGGCTGCGGGCCGGGGCGCGTTTGACCGGCGCCGCGGGGGCGCGCGTCAGATAGCTGACGTACAACTGCGTCAACTCCTCGACCAGCTCATCATCGGAGAGCGGGGTCGAGGCGGAGTGCGGATCGTCGGAGAAGAGGATTTTCTCCTTGTATATCGCCGCGACATAGAACATCCCGCGAATGATGGCGTGTTCCGGGTCGGGGTGACGAATTTCGTCGCGGGACGACATAAGGAACTGCACCAGCCGCGCGTTCATCTCGCGGATCAGCTCGTGATCCGGCGCGGAGAGCGCCTCCGGATGACGGCGCATTTCGATCGCCAGCGCGCGCAACAGACCGCGGCGCTTGCGATGACGCTTGATGCGCCGCGTCAGCAACTCGCGAATCCGCTCTTCCAGCGTGGTCAGGATGAAGCGCGGCTTTTCGCGCTCCGTCAGAAAACCGCGCAGGTTGTCGCGATAGCGCTCGAGCAACGCCGGCAGCATCGCGTCCTTCGTGGGGAAACGCGCATAAAACGAGCCGACCGAAACTTTGGCGCGGGTCAGCACCTGCTCAATCGTCAGCTCGTCGAACGAGCGATCCTCGAGCAACTCTTCGGCGGCGGTCAAAATACGATCCAGTGTGGCCCGGCTGCGCGCCTGAATCGGCGGCCGCAGCGGGCGCGAAATGTCCAGAGCCACGGTTGTCCTCGCCTGAGCAAACCACGCGCGCCGCGCCTGTCGACGTGAACGACTCAAGCGGCGTAGAGAGCGGCGCGCGCATCCGAGAGCGTCCGGTATGCTCGCTCGAGCGCATTGCCCGACTTCCCGCGAAGCACACTGGACGAGAATCTCTAATTAGAAGGTTAGCATGCCGCCCCCGGCAAAGTCCAGCCGATTACCGCACGGACAGTCGAAATTAACTGAAAATTCAAGCGCTCAGGCACGGTCGGGGCCGGCCCGCCGGGTCGGGCCGGCAGCCTGCCGGGCAGTGCCGTCCCCTGCGCAGGCGGGTCGGCGCTGCGCTGGATTGTGACCGTTCCGGCTTCGGGCCGCCGTCCAGCTTGGTGACCGCCCGCGCACCCGCCGCGCGCGTCAAGCCTTGCGCTCCGGCCTTGTGCGCAATGCTTGCAGAAACCCCCGAAAGCAACTCGCGGCGGTATAGTGTCCCCGTACCGGCCCGCCCCGCGCGGCAGGCCCCTAACCCTTTCAGGAAGAGTGTTTATGTTGTCAGCGATTCGCTTGGCTGTCTGGCCGGAAATGCACCGCCGGATGCTCGCGCTAGCCGTCTTCGCGACCCTGCCTAGCCCAATGGTCACGCTCGCGGCGGCCGATACCCCGTTGCCCAGCGACGAACGCGTCATGAAGCAGACGCTGCCCAATGGCGTGACCTGGCTCTATCGTCAGCACGCCAACCCGCCGGGCAAGATGCACCTGATGATGCGCATTGACACCGGCTCTTTGAACGAGACCGAGGCGCAGCGCGGCCTGGCCCATTTCATCGAGCACATGGCCTTTAACGGCACGGAAAACTATCCGCCGGGCGAATTGATCAAGTACTTCGAGAGCATCGGCATGGAGTTTGGCGCCGACCTCAACGCCTTCACCAGCTTTGAGCAGACGGCATACATGCTCTTCCTGCCTGACGTGACGCCTGCCCAGGTCGATCGCGGCCTCCAGGTGCTCAGCGATCAGGCTTTCCGCCTCCTGCTCAAGGAGGAGGAGATCGACAAGGAGCGCGGCGTGATCCTGGCCGAAGCCCGCTCGCGCAAGAGCGCCCAACAGCGCATTATCGACAAGCTCTTTCCCCAGCTTTTCGAGGGCACGCGCTTCGGCTTGCGCATTCCGATCGGCTTGGATAAAGTGATTTCATCCGCCCCCAAGGCCCAATTCGTCGATTACGTCAGCACCTGGTACCGACCGGAGGCGGTCACGCTTGTCATGGTCGGCGACGCCAAGCCGGATGAATACAAGCCGCTGGTCGAAAAGCACTTCGGAGGCGTGAAGGCGGCTGCGCCGAAGGGCGACCCGGCCAAAGCGGGCTTCAAGAGATTCGATCAGCAACGCGCCATCGTCATCACCGATCCCGAATACGCCATGGCGGAGGTCGAACTCTACGATCTCTTCCCCGCCCGCTCGCCGCAAACGACCGAGGCCGGCTTTCGCGAGCGGCTGGTCGAAGAGATCGCCGCCTGGATCATCGACCGGCGCTTCAATGAACGCATCAAAGACGGCGGCGTCGCCTATCAGGATGCGACCTTGTCGGTCGAGGATTTCTTCCGCGAGGCCGTGCTCGTCAATGCCACGGCTCGGGGAGAGCCGGGCGAATGGGCCAAAATCCTCGCCGATCTGACGACCGAAATCGTGCGCGGCGACGAGTATGGCTTCCTCCCGCATGAGCTGGAGCTGGCCCGCGCCGAGTTAACGGCCAACGCCGAACGGGCCGTCCGCACCGAATCGACCCGCAACGCCACCTCGATCATGTTCGAGGTCAACGGCTCGGTGAACGATGGCGACACGCTGCTCTCGGCAGAGCAAAATCTCACGCTCATCACCAAAATCCTCCCGACGATCGACGTGAAGGAGGTCAGCGCCGCCTTCAAGAACTACGTGCAGCCCGACAAGACCTGCATCGTCGTGATTATGCCGCAGAAGGACGGCGTCGCCGTCCCAACCCAGGAGCAGGTGCTTCTCGCCTATCAGGATGCCCTCAAGACCAAGCCCTCTGCGCCGAAAGACCAGGCGCAGGCGCTCGCCCTGCTCGAGAACGAGCCGCAGCCGGGACCGCTCGGCGACGTGAAGGCCGACCCCGATTTGCAGATTACGCATGGCTGGCTCGCCAATGGCGTGCGCGTGCATCACTGCTTCATGGATTACAAGAAGGATCAGGTTTTGGTCGCGCTCACCATCGCCGGAGGCTCGATCGAGGAGACCGCCGAGAACGAGGGCGTCACGCAGGCGGCGGTCGGCGCCTATAGCTCGAAGGCGACCAGCCGCCTCAGCTCGACGCAGATCACCGACCTGCTTACCGGCAAGAACATCCGCGTCACCCTTACCGCCGGACAGGATTCCGTCGTGGTCAACATTAATGGCTCACCCAAGGACCTCGAAACCGGTCTACAGCTCGCGCACGCGATCATCACCGATGCCAAGATCGAGGCGACCTCCTTCGACAACTGGAAGAAAACGTCGCTGCAGCAATTGACGATGGCGGGCAAGACCCCCGAATACGCTGCCGCCCAAACCATGATGAAGCGCATCAGCGGCGACGATCCGCGCGTAACGCTGGCGACGCCGGAACGCATCGAGAAGCAGTCGTTGGAGCGCTGCCAGAGCTGGCTGACGCGCGTCTTGCGCGCAGGCGCGATCGAGGCCGCCGTGGTGGGCGACATGCCGCTCGATGCGGTGCGACCGCTGCTCGAGAAATACATCGGCTCCTTGAACGCACGGCCGCGCAAGGCTGAGAAGCTCGCCGCCCTGCGCACGTTGAAGCGCCAGCCCGGCCCCTATGAGTCCGTCGAGCAGATCGAGACCATCACCCCCAAGGGTGTCGTGATGTGCGGCTTCATCGGCGCGACCGTGCGCACACCGGCGGACGTCCGCGCGTTGCAACTGGCGGCGCAGATTCTTGACAGCCGCCTGATCAAGCGCTGCCGCGAAGAGTTGCAGTTGGTCTATTCGATCTCAGCCCAGAATCAGCCCGGTCGGGCTTACGAAGACACCGGCATTTTCCTCTCCGCCGCCCCATGCGACCCGGCCAATGCGCCCGACGTGGTGAAAGAGGTAAAGGCGATCTATGCGGCGCTGCTGGAGCAGCCGATATCAGCCGAAGATCTCGAGAACGCCAAGAAGCAGGTCTACAACAATCTCGACAACGAATTGAAGGAGCCGTCGTACTGGTTTGCCTTGCTGCGCACGCTCGACTATCACGGCATGAACCTCGACGACTACAAGAAAATCCGCGAGAGCTACGAGGCGATCACCGCCGAGCAGGTGCAGACGACGTTCAAGAAGTACTGCATCCCCGCGCGAAGCCTGGCCATTACGGCGACGCCAAAGGCCGCCGCCGCGACAACGCAGGCGAGTCCGCAATAAGCGCGCGTAGCGAGTAGCGAGTTGCGAGTTGCGAGTTGCGAGTAGCGAGTTAACTGCGCGCGAGCCGAAACCGCGCTGTAGCGTCGGCCCTCCGTGGCCGACGGCGTCTACCGGCCCTCCGTGGCCGACGGCGTATTCCGGGCGGTCGTGGCATGCGCCGACCCGGCGTTGGGTACGGCGCCCCAACGCTACAGCGCGCTGTTCGGCGTTGGCGTCCAAAAGCCGCCGCCAACCAAAATCCACGTCTCCACTAGCTCTAATTCCCACCTTCCCACCATCCCCCGTTCCCACCTTCCCACCTTCCCACCTTCCCACTCTCCCACGCCCTGACCTTCATCATCCAGAGCATTGCATCCACCGGCCCGAAGAGCTACGTTAACACCCATAGCGCTAATCAAGAAAGGATCGTTCTCGATGAAATCGATGCTGCGTTCGATGGGTGTGATTGTCGCCGCCGGGTTGCTCCTCGCGGCCCTGCCGGCCTGTTCTGAACAGAGCGGTTCAAAGTCATCCGGCGCGGCCACCAAGCAGCCCGCCAAGGAATCGGACAAGCCCCGCACCGAAGAGAAGTACGGCTTCACGACCGAATCCGCCGGCGGCTGATTCAGCGTCGAAACGCGAAATCGAATGCGGCCTGCGAACCCAGGTGCGATATTCGGTGCTGGTGCGCTATGGTGGCCACAGCCGCATGAACGGAGTTGGCTGAACGCGAAGCCGCATTCGATGGGCACACATGAAGCATAACCACACTTTTCAGCTTCATCAGTTCGGCCTGGAACACCTCCAGCCGACGTTCATCCCAACAGCCGTGCCCGGGCCGGGCGAGGCCCGCATCGCGGTCCGGGCGATGAGCCTGAACTACCGCGATCTGTTGGTGATTCGCGGAGAATACAACCCGCGGCTGCGACTGCCCGCCGTCCCGATCAGCGATGCCGCCGGCGAGGTCGTCGCGGTCGGTCCCGGCGTCACGCGCGTGCGCCCGGGCGATGCGGTCATGACGCATTACGTCGCGCCGTGGCACGACGGGCCGTTTCGCCAGGAATATCTCGCCGGCACGCTGGGCATGCCCGGTCCGGGCTTCGCCGCGGAGGAAGTCTGCGTTTCGGCGGATGCGCTGCTGCCAATTCCGCGCGGCTACTCCTTCGCCGAGGCCGCGACGCTCCCGATCGCGGCGCTGACGGCGTGGAGCGGCCTCGTCACAGAGGGTGCTTTGCAGCCGGGCCAGACCGTGCTGACGCTCGGCACCGGCGGCGTTTCGATCTTTGCTTTGCAAATCGCCAAAACCTACGGCGCCCAAGTCATCATCACCAGCAGCAGCGATGAGAAGCTCGCCCGGGCGCGCGAGCTGGGCGCTGATCACGGCATCAACTACCGCTCAAGGCCCGATTGGGACAAAGCCGTGCTCGACCAGACCGGCGGCGTCGGCGTCGATCTCACCATCGAGAACGGCGGCCCGGCCACGCTCGATCAATCGCTCAAGGCCACCCGTGCGGGCGGCCTCGTTGCCTTGCTCGGCGCGCTCACCGGCCTCGCCGGCCCGGTCACGACCGGCCTGATTCTCATGCGCCGGCTGCGGATTCAGGGCATTCTGGTTGACTCCCGCGCGAATTTTGAGCGCCTGGTGAGATTCATCGAATCCAGCAAGCTCCGCCCCGTGATCGACCGCGAATTCGCTTTCGACGAACTGCCGCAAGCCCTCCGCTATCTCGCCTCCGGGGCGCATTTCGGCAAAGTCGTGGTCCGCGGCGATCGCGCAGATTAACCCGCCCTCATGGTTTCACAGCCGGGCAGGCGCTGCGTTCACTGCCGTCATTCCCGCTCGTCCGCTCGGCACGCTCGAACATCCGTACGGCCGGCACGCCGAAACAGACCGAGCCCGCGCCGCGATTGCAAGCGCGCGTCGCGTCGGTATAGTACGCGACGTTTCGAGCGCGGTCTTCGACGCGGGCACGATGGTTCTGCGTCGGATTCCTTTCCATTGAGCGTGCGGCGTCGCGTCGGGTTCGCCATGGTGGGCGGATGGCGCGCCGCCTTTCGACTTGCGGCGCACAATCGGGTGACCGGCCATGCCAAGCATCTTTCGAATTCGTCGCGTCGATCAGGCCGTACGGGGGCTGCCGATGCTTTTCGCGCTGCTGTTATGCGTCGGGCCGGCCCCGGCGCAGCGGAGCGACGATCCGGCCGTCACGCCCGCGCCGCCCGGCCTCAATGGCGTGGCCGCCGTCCGCAACGGGGGCGATTTCCTGCCGCCCGACGGCATGCCCGTGCGGCGCGTTGAGATCGAAGGTTTGCAGGCCATCGGCGAGGGCTACGTCCGCTCGGTCGTCAAAACGCGCGAAGGCGCGACGTTCAGCCGTCGTCAGGCCGAGGAAGACGTGCGCGAGCTGCTGCGCACGCGTAAGTTTCTGAGCGCCTTCGCGGGCGGCCGCGTCGAAAACGCCGAAGCGATCATCGTCTTCACCTTGCAGGAGAAGCCGACGATCTCCGCGGTCACGATCGAAGGCAACAAGGTTTTTGAGACGAGCGAGCTGTTTGAGATCACGCCGGCCGCCGGCGACGTGCTCGATCGTTATGCCGTCAACAAGGCCCGCGATGACATTTTGCAGAAATACAAGAAGGAAGGCTATTACTACGCCGAGGTGACGTTGAACGAGCCGGCGCTGGACGAAGGCCGCGTCGAGTATCGGATTGTCGAGGGGCCGCGCGTCCGCGTGCGTGACATCCGCTTCGAAGGGTTGCAGTCCTTCTCCGAGCTGCAGCTCAAGACCAAGCTCGAATCGACCACCTACATCTGGATTTTCCGCACCGGCGAGTTGGATGAGGAGAAGGTCGAGCGCGACACCATCTCGTTGCAGGAGTTCTATCGCGGCGAGGGGTTCCTTGATGCGCGCGTCGGCTTCCGGCTCGATTTCGACGCGGTCGAGCGGGCCGACCTCACGCTGGCCTTCGTCATCGAAGAGGGGCCGCGCTACACCGTCAAGGAAATCACGATCGACGGAAACACGGTTTTCGACACCGAGCGGCTGCGCGGGCTGATGACGCTCGCCCCGGGCCAGTTCATCCGCAATGAAGTCCTCGACGCCGACGTCGAGCGCCTCCGCGATCTCTATGGCGAGCTGGGCTATGTCGAGTGCGTCGTCGCGACGCGCAACGATTTCACCGAAGAGCCGGCCGTCTGCATCGTCCGCTATACGATCACCGAAGGCGGCGCCTCCAAATTCGGCCGCATCACCATCCGCGGCAACGAGGAGGTCAAAGACGAAGTCATCCGCCGCGAGCTGCGCTTTTATCCCGGCGAAGAATTCAACACGACCAAGACCCGCCAGGCCGAGCGCCGCGTCCGCGAGACAGGCCTTTTCAGCGATGCCCGCATCACCCCCTTGCAGGATGTCGAGGGCGAACGCGAGGCCCTCGTCGAAGTCACCGAAAACGACCACGTCAGCCTGCTCTTCGGCGTCGGCGTCAGCACCGACAATGGCGTGATCGGCTCCGTGACGCTCGAAAACCGCAACTTCGACCTCTTCGACTGGCCCCGCGACACCAACGAGTTTTTCCGCGGCGGCGCGTTTCGCGGCGACGGTCAGCGGCTGCGCATCGCGGCGGAGCCGGGCACCGAAGTCAGCCGCTACCGCGTCGACTTCACCGAGCCGTACCTGTTTGACCTGCCGCTGCGCTATGACACCTCGGTCTATTACTTCCAGCGCATCCGCGACGGCTATGACGAGGAGCGACTCGGCTACATCAACAGCCTCAGCCGGCGCTTTGAGTCCGGGCTTTTCAAAGGCTGGGCGATCGAGGGCGCCCTCCGCATTGAAGGCGTTGGCGTCAACGACGTCGACACCTTGGCCGCACGCGAAATCCGCGAAGTGCGCGGCGACAGCTTCCTCACCGCCATCAAGCTATCGATCGTCCGCGACACGACCGACAGCCGGCTCTTCCCGACCGAGGGCTATCGCGCCAGCCTCAGTTGGGAGCAGGTCGGCGCCCTCGGCGGCGATTTCACCTTTGGCAAACCCTCCGTCGGCTTCGCGTGGTACCGCACGCTCCGTACCGATATCTTCGATCGTAAGAGCGTCCTCGCGCTCCGGGCCGATGCCGGTTACATCGTCGGCGATGCGCCGGTCTTCGAGCGCTACTACGCCGGCGGATTCGGCTCCGTCCGCGGCTTCTCCTTCCGCGGCATCTCGCCGCGCAACGGCGTCTTCGACAATCAGGTCGGCGGCGATTTCATCTTCCTCACCGGCGGCGAATACTCCGTGCCGCTCTATGGCAAGGAGCTGCGCGGCGTCGTCTTTCTCGACATGGGTACGGTCGAAGACGGGCTGGGCATCAGCGACTGGCGCGCGGCGGCCGGCGTCGGCCTCCGCCTCAATCTCGACTTCTTTGGCCCCGTCCCGCTGGTCTTCGACTTCGGCTTCCCGCTTGCCAGCAACGACGAAGATCAGACGCAGATTTTCAACTTCTCCGTCGGCGCGTCCTTCTGACGCCGCGCCGCCACCGCCTCCGCATCGCACTGTGCTCTGGCCCGCCGCACGCTCGCCGCCACGATGGGCATGGGTACGTGCGGCCCGCTCTATGAACAGTCGCACGCATGCCCAAGAGCCGGACATGGGTACGAGCGGGCTGCTCTGAGTACAAAAGCACACCCTAACCAGCAAGACTGCACGCCGACTCTTACGGGCACGCGCCGGCAACCAGGCATTGCACGAATGGGCCGATATCGTTGAAGTTAACAAACCCGTCCGTGTTGATGTCGTTGGTCGCGACATACTCGCAACCTGGCGCGTGTCCGCACGTGGCCCAGGCCGTATCGGCCACCAGCGCCGCGACAAAGCAGTCGATGTCGTTGAAGTTCACGCTGCCGTTGCAATCGCTGTCGCCGCGAACAAATGGCGGCTCGATCCCGAAGCGCAGCGTATACACACCGCCCGCCACGCGATCGGCGTCGCCGTCAAAGCTCGTGCCGGTCAGCGCCGTCGCCGCGCTGGGCGGCAGCGTCAGCGTGTATTGATCCGGCGGCAGTGGCGGATCAAAAATCACCGTCAATACCCAAGCGTGGCTGTCATAGCCGACCGTGAAGCTGCGCGATCCGATCATGTCGCCGACCACCGAGATCTGCCCGGGGTTCAGGTTCACCGGCTCGCTGAATTCGAGCACGATTTCATTCGTGCCGTCGCCGACGGTGGCAAGCAGGATCCCCGTTACTTGTGGCGGCGTCGCATCATACCAGCGGCCATAGATGCCGTCGGTATCGGTGAAAGGCCCGACGCCCGACCACACGACGAAGAAATCGCCATTGGAGAGCGGCCCGATCGACGGCTCGCGTTGATTGTCGGCCAGGAAGGTATTCATCAGCACCTCGGGGCCGAGCGGCGCGCCGGTCTGACCATTGATGCGGCGCTGATAGACGCCCGTGCTCGGCGGCTCGGTTCCATCCGGGCCTTGCCAGACAACCGCAAGGTCGGTGCCGCTCAGACGGAAGACGTCGCAATAGGTCTGATCACCGCTGGTCGTTTCGTTGACGATGAAGCGCGATCCGCCTACCGCCGCCGCGTCGAAGCGCCGCCCGAAGATGCCCTTGCCGTTGCCGTCGGCGAGGCTGTCTTCCCAGACCGCGACAAAGCCGCCATCCGGCATCGGGGCGATGCGGGCGCGGCTCTGATCTCCGGCGACGATCGGCGTCACCTGGAATTCGCCGCCGCTTTTGAAAAATTCGCCCTCGTCCTCCACGTATTTCTGGCCCCAGATGCCATCGCCCGCGCCATCCGGCCGATCCCAGACGACGATGAAACCGCCTGATTCGAGCCACACAACATCGGGATTAGTCGCATCGCCGGTCTTGACTGTGTTCACCGTCAACTCGCCGCTGATCGACTGGAAATCTTCTGCGAAGACGCGGGCGCGGATGTCGTAGCCCGTGCCGATCTGTTCGTCGCTCTGCCAGACGACAAGGATACGATCGTCGGAATCGACACTGACCGCCGGCCGGCTCTGGTCGCCGGTGGTGACTATGTTGACCTTGGCCTCATCCGAAATCGGGAGGCCCGTCGGGGCAAAGCGGCGGACAAAAATGCCGTTGGCATCGCCGACGCCGTTGCCCGACCAGACAATCACATAGCTGCCGTCAGAGAGGGCTGCCATCGCTGGATGGCGTTGATCGCCGGCGGTAGTGACGTTGGCCACAAACTCGCAGCCGATGCGATACCCGAAACGATCGAAGCGGCAGGTCTTAACCGAAGTGCCGGCCCCGTCACCCTCGGAACTCACCCAGGCGGCGGCGAAGAGATCATCGCGCAGCCCGGCCGCGACCGGCGCGGTCTGCGAGCCGGGGATGTTTTGATTCAGGCGGCTCTCGCCGTTCCACGGCGCATCGCGCCCGACGACAAAGCACCAGACCGCGTCGCCGCCCTCGACGCCGTCTCCGGAAGGCTGCGTGTAGTCGGTCCAGTCACCGTCGAGGAAGACCTGGAAGTCGTCGACGCCCTGCGTAATGCCGGGGCGTGGATCGCGACGATAGACGCCGGTCTGCGTATTGCCGCTGACGCGAATCACGTATTGGCGGCCGGCGGGCAGCGGCGCCGGGAAGTTGAGCGTGGCGGACTTGGATGCGGGGTTGTAGCTCACGTTGAAATTGGTGAGGGTCTGGCCGAGGTCGTTGGTGATCTGAATGTCATCGGCCTGAATCACTATATCCTGATCGAAGTTGATTCTGATCTGGTTCGTGCTGGAGCTACCGATCACCTCGTCCGGGGCGGGCTGGACGCTCAGGATAGTCGGTGGTTTCAATTCATAGTATTGCGCGCGGCAGTCTCTGTTCCCTGAGCTTTCATCAGTCCAGACGACGGTGAAATTTCCGGTTGTGTCAAAAGCTACGTTGTGCGTGAAATAACTCGTGAACTGTGATCCTCCAGTCGTAGTATTCACGCGGAATTGTCCACCGATTGGGTTTCGCGAGGAATCGAGTCTTAGGCCATAAACGTCCCCAGCGGTGGTGTGATCGCTGGTCCAAACGAAAACCGAGCGGTCATCATGCCCGACGGCCCCCGTGCCACCAGATTGATTGCCGCTGGTGATAGGTGTAATGAAATATTGCTGCCCCCCTTGGAGCGCCGCGTTCCAATGACGGGAGTATACACCCAGACCTGATCCATCAAGGCCGGTGCCTTCCGTCCACGTGACGGTAAATGAGCCATCCGAATATGAGGTAATGGAAGGAGCCGTCTGGCCGCGATTGGGAATACCGCTGACTCCTTCATCGAACGTGAGCGGAGTGCCCGCCGCGTTGTACATGCGATAGCGAATTTGCCAATCGGAGCTGCCTTTCGCAAATGTTTGATAAACGAACACCATCCGACCGTCCGGAAGGACGGTGACGCGTGGGCGTACGGATGGAGGGCCCGAAAATTCGTCAATATCGAACCATCCAATTGTAGCAACGGCATCGGCATTGTAAGCGAAACCGCCGATCAGACCGTTCTCTTCGTGTATGCAGACAAAGCCGCCGTTTGGTCTTGTCGCAATCGCCGGCCAACCGGCGAATCCCGCGGGGTTAATAACATTATCAAATTCAGACCCGAGTGGTGTGCCATCTGCGGCGAAACGACGGATATAAGGGTCATAGTCACTCGTCGGGCTCAATTGATTACGACTCATCCAAGCCAGCAGGAACCGGCCGTCAGCGTACATTGCAATGTCTGGCACAGTCTGGCTGCCAATAACGTAACTGTTTGCTCTTGTCTCCTGTCCCACGCGGCTGCCCTTGGCATTGAACCGCTGGAAATAAACGCCCCCTTCGCTGCCGTCCTGATCAACGCTATGCCAAGCTATGGCGAAGTTACTTTGGCCATCGAAGGCGATTCCTGGCGAACCTTGTTCGCCCGTTATGTACGAATTGACCCGAAACTCCTGCCACCACGGTATCACGCTCCAGGTCCAGATCGCGTCGCCGCCTTGCACAAGGTCGCCCGAGGGCAACGCGCTCTTGACGATTTCGCCATCGAGCGTGAAGCCCTGTTGGTCGACGATCGCGTCGGCGTCGAGTGTGAAGGTGTAGACATCTTCCGGCAGCGGGCTGGGGAGCGCCGCGATCGCGGTTCTTGTCGCAGGGTCGTAGGCAAACGACAGCAGGGCCCGCGGTCCGGTCGCGGCGCCGCTCACGGTCAGCGGAACGCCTGTGATCGTCACCGGCTCATTGAACATGATCTTGAACAGGTATGGATCAACCGGCTGTTGACCGCTGCGAATCTGATTGTTCGGCACCGGGTCCATCGACAAAATACGGACCGGCTGTGTCGCAGGATCGTCAATGAAGAGCGTAAACGTCCGCTCCGCCGTCTGTGACACATCGTCCGTGACCTGAATGCGGGCGTTGAATTGCCCGCCCTGACGCGGCGTACCCAGAATGCGGGCCGTCGCTGTTTCGAAATTCATCCCGCTCGGCAGGCTGCTTGGTGTAAAGAGCACCGAGCCGGTGTTCGTCAACGCGGCGGCACTGTCATAGCCCCCCACAACGATTCCGCGTCCGCCGCCATAGCCCAGGCCGACCGTCGGCGTCAGGCCGGTGTTGCCGGTGCCATAGTCGAAGCGTACCCGTCCATCTACAAAGAACACCACCGCGAAATTCACCGGCTGATCGGTCAACTGGGTATGTCCCTGCCAGCGAATCATGAAGCTGTCGGGCGTGGGTTGCGAGGTATAGATATCTTCCGGACGGTTGATGATGCCGTCGGTGCTCAGATCATCCCATAGCGGGGCAATTCTCACCCGCTGAAACAAAGTGCCCGAGGAATTGAGCGGACCTGGCGTTACCCCCCATGTGCCAAAATCGATAAAGCCATTCGAGCTGACCCAGGCGCGCAAATAGGTTCGGCCCGCGTAGGGGAATCCAAGTGGAAACTGCACCTGCCAGACGCTTTCATCCGCGCGCCATTCGCGGAACGCGCCCGTCGGCAGACTGGTCGGCGCAAGCGTTTGAACGGTGCTTTCGAGTAGCCGCCAAGTCACAGGCGTCGCTTGCGCGGTGGCCTCAAATGTCACCGGCGGATAAGCCACGTTGATCTGGCCATCGGCCAGCGTCGGTAGAGTCGTAATCTCGGGCGCCTCGACGAATGTATCGCTAAGGCACGTGAGACTTCGCCGGGCCTGTATTTCAAAAGCTGCACGACCACCGAAGCGATCAATCAACCCGCTGCAACTACCCTGCGTACCTGAGCACATGATTGCGCAATCACCATCGCCGTCACAGTGCGGGGCATTCCAATTGTGGCCGAGTTCGTGAGCTGTTATTTTAAAGCGTCGTGCTAAAATGCTGGTAATGCGCGTTTGGGAAAGGCCATAGCCATAGCCACAGCAAGAACGCAAGCCAAAGAAGCATGGTACGCACCCCCTACGTGCACAGATCCCATTATAGTAAGCAACGCCGGCTATATCCCCATTGAGGTCCACGCCGGTCATATGATGTGCGATATCGCGGGGAATATCGCGGAAGCCGGGTTCGTCCAGCCAGCCTTCGCGGAATTCACCTAGCCGCACACTTGCATCCAATGACGCCATCGGCTGAAGAACGGTTGTACGAATAATCAGTGCGCTAATGCTGTACGTCAATCTAAATTGGCGCTCATAGATATCCGCCACGCCATCAAGCACAAGCTCCACGTCCGCCGTACACGCGGAAGTCGATGAACCGAGTTGCTGGAAAAGCTCATGATCGACATCAAAGGCGACTTCACAAACCCGCAATGACACGCCGCCGTCACCCGACGACCGGTCTTCTGCGTGCTCATGAACGTCCTCACCCTCCTGATCGTGCGCTGTGATGGCTCCGTCCGGCGAATCGATCGGCGGCGTCAGGGCATCATTGCCGCAACGTGCTTCTGGGGAAATGGCGTCGCGGCTGCGAAACACCACGTGCTCATTGTTGCGGCCTGCCGCGCCGGTCAACTCCGTGATCGGCTGAACGGCCCATGTCTCGCTATTGGTGCGAATCTGCGCTTGCAGCTTGCCCTCGAACAGACTGGCGACAACGAAAGAACCCTCGAGTCCCTCTACAATTCCGCGATAATTTCGCACTGGCGGCGCGTCGATTTCGCTCAACTGCCCCGGCCCCCCGGATAGATACAACTTGAAATTCGCGCTACGTACGGAATGCTTCGCCAGGCGCAGCGTCCGCGGCACACCCTCCAGCAGCACGCGCACGGTGAACATCTCTGGCGATTGATTGACCGGGTCGGCCAGTCCCGCCGTCGCGTTGCTCAGATCGAGCGACTGAATCGTCCGGCGGAGCAGCGTCGGCGTCGGCAGCGTGTCAACCCCGTCACCGGCCGACTCTAGATAGTCGGGCATGGCGAAGGCGACATCCGGGCGGCCTTCAAGTTCTTGAATAAGTGCAAGTAAATCCGTACCCGGCTCGACGTGAAGGATGTAGACGTATTTCCGCTCATCTTCGCCGGGGATTTCTGCAAAGCGGCGGATCGCGTCGGGCATACGCGGTTGAAATTGCGGGGAGTTGCTGGCTTTGCCGTTGGGTGCGTCGCCCATCGCGCCATTCGGCGCGCCCGCGTCGCCGCCGTTCGACAACTTATTCCAGGCGTTCAGCCCGTTGCCGGACATGCCGCCGCCATGGCGGTTGCCGGGCCGGTCCGTGTTCATCAGCGGTTCGACACGCGTCGCGCCCAGCTCGGCTCCCAGAATATTGGCCAGCTCCGCTACGTCCGCAACCGAGCGTTGCTCAAGCTCCTGCGGCAAGGCGGCGTTGCGGGTCTGGGCCGGCACTTTGAACCCCACGATCACGCGATCCCGGGCGTATTCGCCCGCCGGCGGCAGCGCGGTTGTTTGCCCGAGACTCGGCTGAGATAGGGCAACGCTGATCGCGCAGAGGATCAGACATAGCGGCAACGAGGTTCGTTGATACGGATGCATAGTCACTCCCGGAGCAGGCTTTACTGAGCGCGCTTGATTGCTTTCGGTTTTCTTTCAAGGCAGGCTAGACACCCGCCCTTTGATTCAGATGATGAACGATATCGCGTTCCCACTACGAACGCAAGGAATCCAGCATCCCCCTATTCAGGGGGGCTGCTCAGTTGAGAATGAGACGAATACTACTATTCGTTTGCCTTCTCGCTCTGTTATTGGTTTGCCTTCTCGCACTTTGCTGGGCGTAGTTCAGCCGAGGCCCCCGGCTTCGGCCGATTTACCTGCAAGTGTAAGCGGCAGCGTCTTGGGCCAGCGGAATCGGCGTCCATGACGAGCGCAATCATTATCAGTCAAATCATTTCGCACCGATCATCCCCTGCCTGCAGGCAAATCCGCAAGCGAAAAATCCAAAGGGGTTTGGGATACGGCTCCCGCTTTGCCTCGACCCACACGGACCAGTGAGGAGCCTCACCGTTGTCCTAACTTCAATCACATGATCCTGAAATCAAGCGCGCCGCCTACTCATAGGTGACGAAACCGGCGGATGGGGGAACCCGTCCCATCGTTCGTTTCCGCACCTGCCCCGCCCGACTGCCGCGGGGCAACGCTGCCATTCCACCCCCAATAATTTTATAACCCGTTGAAAATAAGAATCTTATGAGCCATTTGGGCGCCGTTTTCCGGCTGCCGGCGCGGTTCGAACGCGTTTGGCACAGAGGTTGCACCTCCTGTTTTCCGTGTACGAGAAGTAACGATCACGCTGCGGTTTGGGAAACTGGCTCACGCGAGCCGGCCGCGTTGGATCGCTCAAACTCATACCGCTTGCAGGAGATTTCCCATGCCAATGCCGGCCCACATGACGCTTTCGGGTGAAAATCAGGGCGCGATCGACGGTTCGTGCGCGATGCGCGGCCGCGAGAGAACCATCCTCATCGAAGCGTTCAACCATGAAGTCCGCATTCCGCGCGACCCGCAATCAGGCCTTTCGACCGGCAAGCGCGTTCACAACGCACTGTCGGTCGTCAAGGTCTACGACAAAAGCTCGCCGAAGCTCTACCAGGCGCTCTGTACCGGTGAGCACATGACCGAAGTGAAGATCAAGTGGTACCGCATCAATCCGCAAGGTCAGGAAGAGCATTATTTTTCCCACACACTGACCAACGCGATCATCGTTAGCATTCGTCCGTGGATGCCCAATTGCCTCGATCCGAAGACCGAGAGCTACACCCATATGGAAGAGCTCAGCTTCACCTACGAGAAGATCCGCTGGACGTGGGAAATCGACGGCATCGAAGCCGAAGATGGCTGGCAGCTTCCGAAGTAGTCGGCCGAAAGCGTCATGACCGGCTAATGGCAGGAGCCGCGGATCAAGGCGCCGGGCTGAACTCAACCCCCTGGGGCGCAATCCGCGCAGGCGGACCACGGGCTCTCGGGAGGGGAAAGAGCGGGCGGCCCGCGCCTTGATCCGGCTCTTGACCGCGTGTCACGAGTTATCGTCGCTGGGCATGCGTCCGGATCGCTGGCATGAACCGAGAATCGTGAGCGTGATCTGATGACTTCGTCGATCCGCCGCGACGTCACGGCCTGTAGCCCCGAAGCCGACGCGCGTGCGAGCTGAAAACAGCTTCGTTCGTGAAGTGCGTTGCGATCTCTTGCGGAGTTTCATTCTTCATGAGTCAGCTACGTTGTTCAGGATGCTAGCAGCCGCTCGGCTTGCGTTTTCTCGAGGCCCTATGCGTCTCGTTGAAAACCGGTTGAGCGTGCTCAGGAGAATATCATGGCTTTGGAAAGCAGACCCGGCTCGCCAACCTCGATCTCGATCGGCGGCAATTATGCCCAGCCGAGCAATTCGAGCGGCTCGTTGCCGGAAGGAACCGCACTCATGCGCGAGTGTTGGGGAGGCGATCGCAACGCCGGCGCGCCGAACTACACCCCGGTCGATCCGCAGTTCTTCTACGAACTGCTGATTGACGGCGATAGTCGGGCCGCCGACAGCAAACAGTATCCAGGTGCCGGCTCGGGCACGATGCCCCAGTCATCCGATGCGATGCGACGGATCTTGGGTGGCAAGACCTCCTAGCTCCCCGTCACCTGTTCGTGACTGGATCGGTCGGGCGTACCGCTTGGCTTGGCGGACCGTTGGGTCCGATGCCGAAGCGAGTGAATTCGCGGCTCAATCGTTGACACCGTGTAACCGGAACGCATCGGAGCGTCTCGGTCAGACGCGGCGCCAGAAGAAAATGAAGGAGGTCAGACACCGGAGCAAAATCGCAAGAATCCAGCCGTGCCGTCGGCCGCGGATCACTCCCGGACGGCGGCACTGTCTTTTTACAGCCCAGGCACACACGGCCCCCTGCGGCGGGCTTATCGCGGAGGGCTGAACAGAGTCATGGCGAGCGTCGCGCAGGCGATGCCGGCCTCCGACGCGGCACTTGTTATGAAACCCGCGCGATTGAATCACTTTGGAGCGGCGGCGTATAATTCGTAGAATAACAAAGAGGGCCGCGTGAAAGGAGCCGCACGCCGAGCCATGACGGGCTTCGGGCGCGGGTGAGATGTCGAACATGGGAACAATGATTCGTTGTGTGCCGCGTTACGGATTCGAGGACACCGAAGTCCGCGAAATCGAGCTTGAACTGCCGCGCGGCGCCGAAGAAGACGAAATCCGCTTCGCACTCGATGAGTGGTTTGTGCTGCAGGGCATCGACCAGGCCGTGTATGACATCGAAGTCGACGACGACGGATTCTTCGCTGTCGTGAACGACGAAGCTTTCGCCCAGCCCTGGGGCACGCGGCTGTTCTGATCGCCTTCTTGAATTTCCACACGCCAACGACTGTCATGGCGCGGCGTCGGCAACCCAGCGTCGCCCGTTGGGAGGGCCTTGTTTCAGACGCACTCCGTCGGCCACAGCGGGCCGGCGCTACAGTTCAATCGAAACTGCGCTAGGCCGACGCTGCCACGCGATCATGATCGCCGGTCTGGCCGACGCACGGGCGCCGTCAGGCTTCCGGCGGCATCGAACGCCAGCGGGGCTGTGACCATCGTGCTCCGGGCTCGGGGGGCTTGCCGCCGAATCCTCGCATGAGTCTCGGTGAATACCTACCATCTTGCGGAAAAACCAGCGGATTTCTGTGCATGCCGTGCGGAGAACACCGCGCTTCGCACCGCTGTCAATGGCTTGCTCAAAAAAATTTGATGATATTTTGCAATTTTTCTTATTGGCCGACCCAGTTCGGTCGATAAGTCATGGTGAGACAAGGAGCAACAAGCTCCTTACCCAACCTCCTCTCTCCCAAACCAGTACACCGCCGGACGCACAACGTCCGGCGGTGTGCTTGTTTGTCAGGCGTGTCGTGACTCCTGCACTCGGGCCTCGCCGGATTTACAGGCACGCGATTCCGAATGACTTTCGGGCGTCCCCATCCATAGCCTTCGGGCTCCAGACTTGATCGCCCTCAGCCCAGCCGTGCCGGTCTGGTATCCGGTTTCTGTGCGTCGAGTCCGTGTTTTGCCGAAGTTTCGCGGGCGAGGACGCCACGCTACCCTCAGGCTCCGCCTCGCGGCGGACACCCTTGCTCGTCCTGACGGTTCCGGTCATCACGGCCCGCAGATGAGCTGCACCTCCAACAGTCACGACATGCCTGAAAAAAACAAAAACGAGCCGGAGATAGCCACTCGCGCTATCCCCGGCTCTCCTCGCTCGCAAACAAATCAATTTGATCAAGTCACAGGGGCCGGAGGGTGCGGGTGTAAAGACACCCCACGGCAGAGAATCCGGTCGCTACGCGCCTGCTTGGAGAAGGAAACGAAAAGGCAACAGGAGGCCGACAAGCGCCCAGGTGGCCCTTTAGAGTTTTCCGCGACGGCGATTGAGTGCGCGGCCTGCGACTGCAGCGCCTTTCATCGGATGCCCACCGAAGCGAGCAATCCGCACGCACCCGTTCACCCGAATCTTGCACCTCGTTCAGAGTCTTGAACTTGAGCAGCGCTCGTCCCTATCGGGTTGGACGACCCCGCTTTGCCGTTGGCCATTCCCTCGGCTGTGCGGTCTGGCTCTGCCCAAGTCGCGCCGGAAGCGATCAAACTCCCGGCAGCATCCTCTCATCGAGTTATGCGATTCTTCGGCGACACATCCGCCGTGCGTAACCAGCAGCCGCAGCCGCCGGTTCCTCTTCTGGGCTTTGGTTCCGTACAGCACATGCAGGCGCGGCGAACGCTCACGCGCCGGGCATCCCAAGCCCGCGCCGACCGCTCACAGGGTTTGAACACCCTCTCAGCGATCCTCGCTCACCACGCCGGACCGGGCCTGTTTCATCCCGGCAGCGCTCATCGGATTCCACTTTCGAAGCATGCACCAGACACGACCGGCTGCGATGTTTCCACCGCGCCGCGCCCGCTTATCATTTGGCCCTTCGATAATTCTCAGACGCGCCGCTCGCCGAAGCTTGCACCGCGTGGTTCCGAGTCGGCCCGAAGGGTCGCGATTTCCGGGCTGCATCTTCGCATCCGGGGGTCCGCCGCCGGTGAGTGATTAGCTTTCCAAGCGACGAACAGCTCCCATAGGTTTTGCCCTCTCAGGGTTCAAGGCGACAACCTCGTCCGGATTTCGCCGGACATCCGCCTACATGCTTGGCACGGCCCACCGTCACCGGCGACCATACGTGCATCATGGCGTATCAATCAACCATCGCCTTGCCGCACCTTGCCGGAAGGCTCACGCAGGCCAAGCCCACGCCTTCACAACCGGCTTCATGCGGCGACCCTCACAGGGTTTTCGCGCTGGCGGCTACCGATTCATTCGTGCGGGCCACGCACCGGGCTATGTGTTCACCTCATGCGCCGAATCGCGTTACCGCGATCCGTCTCACACTCTGAGGCGCACGGCCGCACACTGCCAAAGCTGACCGGCAGCAGCCGAGCCGCCAGGTAACCTGACGGTCTCACTGTTGCAATAAAAATATAGCACAGAAATTATTAACGGTCAATAAAAATGTAGCACAGGCTAACTTTTGACAGGTTGTCAGAAGTCGGCAGCCGACGCTTGCCTGCGAATAACTTCGCGCACGGCAATAAGCTGCGCGCGGCACTGTTCGAAAGCGCGCGCGCCAGATTTTTTTCCAATAACAGGTTATGCACCGCGCGGGCTACTCCCGCCAATCCGGGTCACATGCTGCGGCTATCATCCGCAAACCGCTCCGATCCGCCCGATGAATTCATCAATATCGTCAAAATCGACAGCACCATCCGAATCGCAGTCGCCATTGAGCCAAGGACAAGCTGGCGACGGCCAGCCGATGCCGCCCGGCGTCGTCAGGGCCAAAATGAAGCCGTCGATGTCGTCGAAATCCACGCTGGCATCACAATTCAGGTCGCCCGAACAGAGTGTCGAAAGCACGCTTCCCTCGAGTACAAACGGCAACGAATAGGCGCGCCCGTCGCTGACGCCCGCAACAAACCCCTCGCGCCCTTCAAACCAGATGCGCGGGCCGCCGGCGCTGCCGTCGATCGAATTCAGCAGCCGTGCGTTATGCGTCGTCACCACGGCGCGCGGGCTGACCAGCGGCGTAAAGACGCGCTGCGACGGCGCGGTAGCCCCCTCGCCAGACCACTCGATCCAGTATGTCCCCGGCCCGAGCCGTCCGCCGTTGGGCAGGCCTTCCAGCGGCACGCGATAGGCAAAGACCGGCCGCTCGGTGCTGGTCGTGGTCGCACCTTGGCGGTGACAGACAAATATGCCGCTGCCCGACGGAAGATCGAGCGCCGTCGCCAGCACCGGCGTCGGCAGCGGATCGGGCACCGGTGGCGGCGAGCCGGCGGAGAAGGGCGCCGCCGTCCACAAGTTCACGCGAACCCGCTGCACGGTCGGCGTCGTCTGAGACGTTTGAAACGCGTAAATCGTCAAATAATCGAGATCCCACCCGCCGGCGGGAACCGTGAAATCTTCGGCCACGGCGGTGCCATCGAGCACGGTCGCCCCCACGCCGGTGGTCGAGAAGAGAAACGTCGAGCCGGGGGCGGTGAAGCTGTCGGCCTGACTGATCGGCTGTCCGGCGATGAGACCGGTTCCGCCGGCCGGATTGGTCACGATCGGGCCATTGTCGTACAGCACATCGGCAACACACGCGACCGTACCGACATACAACAGCGCTACCGGCGCCCAACGCGCCACCGCCAGGTATTTCCAGGTCTTTGCCATCTTGCGTCTCCTCGCGCGGATGGGTGATCCGCTTCGATCCCAGTCGGCGACAATCGCCGGGCGCAGCGGGCGACCGACGGCCTTCAACAGGCCTTCCATCGGGCGCCGCGGTGAATACTGGAGTGATTGTACCACTCGTGCTTCGTCACAGATGAATTCGCGGGTTAGAAACGCGGGCAGCATGGGCCTCTGGCCCGTGTGTCCCGCAACCACAGGCACTGATTTCGCGCCGTGTCGTCGGAGCAATCTTCCGCTGCAACCGAAAATTCAAGCTTGACGGCAGGCAAGGCCGGTTTCAAATTTTCACCGTCGCCGTGAGCGGAGCCGCGACCGTGAGAAACCGCAGATACGGGCAATCTAGTGCTTCGTCACAATTGAATTTACGGGTTCGAAACGAGGGTAGCATGGGCCTCCGGCCCGTGCGTCCCACTAGAAAAATAGGCACGAATCTCATGCCGTGATGTCGGAGCTCCTTTCCACTTCATCCGAAAATTCAAACTTGACGAAGCACTAGCCTCATCCTGACGAGGCTGTCGAAACTCAATTTGACCAGTAGTTCGACAGTCTCTTCCGGGTGCGGTTCGGCTTGTGGCGCGGTTCGGATTGCGGGCTTGCCTGTGAAACTAACTGCCCCGCCTCCCCGCCTCCCCCCCGTGAGAGCGACTATCGGGCCGCTTGCCGGCGCGGTACAATGCGAGTTCGTGTGGCGAAGAGTCCAAACTGTTGGGTGAGCCTGTGTCGATTGATCCCCATTCCATCGGTCCGCAATCTGTTGATGACGCCCAGATCACCGAGGCGCTCTCTGAGCATCTCAGCGACCTGACTTCGGCCGAGATCGAAAAGAGCCTCGCCCAGGCCCGGCCCGCCCCGCCGCGGCCCACGGCCCGCGGCCGTATTCGCGGCGAGATTCTCTCGATTCGCGGCGCGGACGTCTTTGTCCAGATCGGCGGCAAGACCGAGGGCGTGGTATCCATCGATGAGTTTGAGCCGGATCAGCCGCCGCAGATCGGCCAGACAATGGAGCTGATTCCGCACGGCTTTGATCGCGAGAGCGGGCTGATGCGGCTGTCGCTGCGTGAAGCGATCGCACAGGCCGATCTCGAATCGCTGAAGGTCGGCGACGTGGTGAAAGCGCGGGTCACGGGCAGCAACATCGGCGGGTTGGAGCTGCGGATCCATGGCATTCGCGGATTCATGCCGCTGAGCCAGGTGGACGTGGTGCGACATGACGACGTGCGCTCGTTCATTGGTCACTGGGTCGAGTGTGAAGTGGTCGAGATCGACCGGCGCGGCAAGAACGTGCTGTTGTCACGTCGTCGCGTGCTGGAGCGTGAGCGGGCCGAGCAGCGCGAGCAGTTGAAATATCAACTCGCTGAGGGGCAGGTGCGCCAGGGCAAGGTCAGCCGGCTGGCTGATTTTGGCGCATTTGTCGATCTGGGCGGGATCGACGGCCTGCTGCATGTTTCGGACATGAGCTACGCGCGTGTGAACAAGCCGAGTGATCTGTTGCAGCTGGGCCAGGAAATCGAGGTCAAAATCCTGAAGATCGACCTCGTGAAAGATCGCATTTCGCTCGGCATGAAGCAACTGCAGCCCGATCCGTGGCTGCTGGTCGCGACGAACTATCGCGCCGGCGACGCGGTCGACGGCAAGGTCACGCGGCTGGAGCCGTTTGGCGCGTTTGTCGAGATCGAGGCGGGCGTCGAGGCGCTCATTCCGATAAGCGAGATGAGCTGGACGCAGCGCGTCACGCACCCTAGCAAGATCCTGAGTGTCGGCGATTCGGTGCGGTGCGGCGTGCTCTCGGTCGATCCGGAGAAGCGTAAGATCAGCCTGAGCCTCAAGTCTCTGACGACGGATCCGTGGCAGACCGTCGTTGAGAAATATACGCCTGAATCGACCGTCAGCGGCCTGGTCACACGCATCACGGATTTCGGCGCGTTCGTGCAATTGGAAGAGGGTATTGAGGGGCTGGTGCACATTTCGCAGCTCTCGGACCGGCACATCAAGCGCGTCAATGAGGTCGTAAAAGGCGGCGAGGTGGTGCAGGTGCGGATCTTGAAGGTCGATCCGGCGGAGCGGCGCATCTCGCTGTCGATGAAATCGCAAGCGCCGGCGACAGAGGCGGCGCCGGAGGCCGCCGATGCCGCTCCGGCTGAGCCGCCGAAGAAATCGAAGGAGCGCAAGCGTCCGCTGCGCGGCGGATTGACGTGGTAGTCGGCTCATGAGCCGCGAACGAGCGGGCCGCCGGTTGATGGGCGGGCGGGCATTTTCCGTGAGCAAGCTAGCGCTTCGTTACAGTTGAATTTGCGGGTTCGCAGCATGGGTAGCATGAGCCTCTGGCCCGTGCGTCGATCAACCAACACCGGCGCAGCTTTCACTGCTTGAAGCCGAAGCTTTCAGTCTTTTCATAAAATTCTATCGTGATAGAATGCCGGATGGCTGCTCCACCGCGATTCGGGCGGCATTCGAAGCGATATGACTTTTTTCACCAATAACCGTGACGCTGACGGGCCTGCGCCGAATATACTGGGGCTGTGTCGGCCGGAGTAGTTCGCTGAGGCGACCCGACCGCGCGAAGGCGCTTGGAACGCCTGACAAATCCGGGTGGAGCGGGCATCCAGCCTGCTCGGACAGGCAAGATGCCCGTCGCATCCGTCTGTTTTGTCAGGCCCTCTGAGGGTCATAACTGTGAAAGGGGCGTGCGCATGAGTAGCAGCTTTGGCAATATGTCGTACGGTCCGCAGACGATGGCGTATCCATCGGACCGGGCCAATTTCATCATCAAGACCTATCTGCACCTGTTTGGCGCGATCGGGGCGTTCGTCGCGCTGCTCGTGTTTTACTTCACCACGCCGGTGGCGGCGGCGATTCTGGCGATGATCCCCGCCGGTCAGGCCGGCTGGCTGTTGGTGCTGGGCGGGTTCATGCTGGTCGGCTGGCTGGCGTCACGGACGGCGGCGACGGCGCAATCACTCACGGCGCAGTACGCCGCGCTGGCGATTTTTGTTCTGGCGGAATCCGTCATCTTTGTGCCGCTGATCTGGGCGGCGAACACCGCGTTTCCCGGCGCGCTGCAAAACGCGGCGATCGTCACGATGCTCGGCTTCACGGCTCTGACGGCGGTCGCCTTCATCACGCGGCAGGATTTTTCATTCCTCCGCGGGATTCTCGTCTGGGGCGCGATTTGCGCATTGGGCCTGATCGTGGCGGCGGCCATCTTCGGCTTTCAACTGGGCATCATTTTTGTCGTCGCGATGATCGCGTTCGCCGGTGCGGCGATTCTGTATGACACCTCCAACGTGCTCCACCACTATCCGGAGGATCGGTATGTGGGCGCGTCCCTGGAGTTGTTTTCGTCCGTCGCGCTGCTGTTCTGGTACGTGCTGCGGCTGTTCATGAATCGCGATTAGAGCATTTTCATTTTTCCGGTAGCGTCGGGCCTCCCGGCCCGACGGCGCAGCGCAGCCCATTCGCCGCCGGCCACGGAGGTCCGACGCTACAGGCCCATCGAAACTGCGACAGTTTTCCGTCGAGCTTGCATTTTCGCGTGAAGCGAAAAGCACTCCTGCGTCTATGCTTTTCTGAGCCGCAGCGCGTTGAGCACGACGCTGAGAGAACTGAACATCATGGCGGCGGCGGCCCAGCCGGCCGGCAGCGGCGCCAGCGCCGCCAGCGGCAGCATCACGACGTTATAACCAAAGGCCCAAAATAGATTCTGGCGCATGACCGCGTACGTCGCGCGCGAAATCTCGATCGCGCGTGCAATCAGCCGCGGCGCATGGCCGACGAGACAGACGTCCGCCGCCTCGCGGGCCACGTCGGCGCCCGTTCCGATGGCGATGCCGACGGTGGCCGCCGCGAGGGCCGCGGCATCATTCACGCCGTCGCCGACCATCAGCACCCCGCAGGCCAGAGTTCCGCCGCCCGCGCGACGGCGCTCAACGAGCGCGAGCTTGTCGGCGGGCGTTTGGGCGGCGTGATATTCATCCACGCCCAGCTCCGCCGCCAGCCGTGCCACCGTCGCCGGCTGATCGCCCGAGACCAGCACTACCCGCAACCCGAGCCGCCGGAGTGCGGCGATCGTCGCCGCGGCATCATCATGAGCGCGGTCTAAAAACGTAATCTGGCCGAGGAATTGTCTGCCACGCGCGACAAAGACCGCACTGGCGTCATCGTCGCCGGACCGGCCGGACGCGGCGTGATGAGATCTTTGTGACGCGTCGTCGGACCGCGGATCCGCAAGCGGGGTTGGCGGCCCATCCGGCGATGCGGGCCGCGTGTGCAGCGAGCTTTGAAGACGATCCCGAACAGACGGCGTCAGGACCGTATCCGCCGGAAGTTCGATGCCGTTCGCGGCAAGCCATGATCGGCTGCCGAGAACGACCCACGCGCCATCCAACTCCGCCGCCAGGCCCGCCCCCGGCTGCATGCGAAATCCGCGCGGCAGTGCGGGGGTGTTCGTCGCCGACGGTGCGTGCGCTTGCGCTGACGGGAGCGGGATGGTTTGGCCTTGGGCGGCGCGTTCCTCCGCGGCGGCCACGATGCCGCGCGCGAGCGGATGCTCGCTGAGGCGCGCCAACGGCGCGGCGTGCGCGAGCACCTCATCCGGCGCGACGCCCGGCGCCGGATGAATTTCGTCGACCCGCGGCCGGCCGAGCGTAAGCGTGCCGGTCTTGTCGAGGAGGATTTCACGGGCGTGTCCGAGCGCTTCGAGCGCGGCACTGTTGCGCAACAGAATTCCGAACTGCGCCGCGCGCGACGTTCCGACCAATACGGCGGTCGGAATCGCCAGACCCATCGCGCAAGGACACGCGACCACGAGCACGACCAGAGCGCGTTGCAACGCCCAGGCAGTGCTTTCGCCCGCAGCCAGCCAGGCGGCCCCGGTCAGCAGCGCCAGCCCGATGACGAGCGGTACAAAAATGCCCGCGACACGATCGGCCAGTCGCTGCAAGGGCGGCTTGGTCGCCTGCGCCGCGGCGACGAGCCGGGCGATCCGCGCGACGGCGGACTCGCGTTCGACCGCCCCGGCCCGCACGTCGAGCGCACCCTCGATGACGCGCGTGCCGCTCTGCACGCGCGCGCCGGGGCCGCGCGTGCGCGGGAGCGCTTCGCCGGTGAGCAGTGATTCATCGATGCTGGCCAGCCCGGCGACGACTTCGCCGTCCACGGGAATAGCCGCCGGCGCCGCGACGCGTACAACGTCGCCGGGGACGAGTGCGGCGACGGCGATCGATTCAACCTGGTCACCACGAACGCGCACGGCGGTGCGCGGAATCAGCTCAAAGAGTCGCTCCAGCGCCGCGGCGGCCCGGCCGCGGCTGAGCGTCTCGAAATACTTGCCGACGCTGATGAAGAGCAGGATGGTGACGGCGGCTTCGAAGGCGATCAGTTCGGCCCGCCCCAAAATCACGCCGGCGACGCCGGAGAAAAACGCGGCCCCGGCCCCCAGGGCGATGAGCGTGTCCATGTTGGCGGCGCCATGCCGCAAGGCGCGCAGGGCGCTGGCGAAAATCGCGCCGCCGGCCCCGATCATGACAAGCAGCGTCAGCGCGATCTGCGCAACGATCACGATCGCGCCGTGCCCGATCCACGAATGCATGCCGGGGATCATGTGATGCGCGCTGATCGGCAGGCCGAACAGCAGCGCGAGCGCGATCCGGCGGCGGCCGGCGCGCAGCTCCGCCGCGCGCTCGTTCGCGGCGCGCAGGAGGGATTGCTCTGCGACGGCGTGAGGTGCGCCGCGGGCGCCCGCCGCGCTGTGATTGCGCGCCGTATTGCGTGGCGCAGGCGGGGCGTGGGGTTGCGAGTCGTGCGGCGCGTGTGGCAGCGCCGGCATGGCGGTTTCGACTGCGTCCGGAGCATCGGCGGCGAGCACGCTGGCGGTGTAGCCCGCCGCCGCGACCGTGCGCTGCAGCGCCGCCGGATCAATTGAAGCTTCGCACGCCACGACCGCCTGCCCCAGGATGAGGTTGACGCTGGCGTCGCGGACGCCGTCGAGCTTGCGAAGCGCCTGCTCCACCGTGGCCACACAGCCGGCGCAGTGCATGCCCTGAATGGCGAGTTGGATGGTCTGCGGCGGCGTGGCGGTCATGTCCTCATGATAGGTCCGCGGAGACGCCGTGCGAGCGGGCAGGAAGAACTGGCGGAAGCGGCGTGGTCCGCGCGGCGTTGGCGCGGCGGTGATATCGTGTTGGCTGAATGAAACGACGACTGTGACAAAAGGGGCTGGCCGCCATGCACCAGACATCGCTGCTGCTCGCTAATGCCGGCACCCCGCTCATGTGGGGGCAGGCCGCGCATTTGCTCTTCGGCAACATCCTGATTGCGATGTTGGAGGGCGCACTGCTCATGCGCTGGTTCGGCGCTCCGCGGCGCGCGACGGTGCTGATCCTGATCCTGGCGAATTATGTCTCGATGATCATTGGCTATTATCTGATGAACTGGCTGGTCATGGAGGGGCCGCAGGGGTTGCGCGCGCGGCTCACCATTGAGACGGTCGCTGTCGCGCTGCCGTTGCAGTGGCTGGCGCTTTACGTCCTGACGGTCGTGATCGAATGGCCGCTGGTCTATTGGGCGCTCGGTCCGGGGCGGTCATGGGCGAAGGCGGCATATGGGTGCCTGGCGGTGCAGACCGTGTCGTACCTGCTGCTGACTCTTTTCTATGAAATGCTCTCGACCGGCTGGATGATTCCGCGCGCGACGCTGCCCGTGGTGAAGCCGGCCGACCTGGGGCTGCCCGGCGAATATGCCATGTATTGGGTCAAGCCGGAAGATCAATCGCTCTGGCGAATGCAGCTCGGCGGATACGCGCCGCAGCGCGTCGGAAATGCTCCGTGCGCTGATCCGACGCGGCTGTTTCTGAGATTTTGCGGCGCGGATGAGGCGAGACCGTGGTCGTTGGAACTCCAGCACGGATATCGCACGCGTGAGCCGATCACACTGATCGAAGACTTTGCTTCAACAGAGCTCTGCTCGGTCTTGATCAACCCCGATCACTGGTCGAAGCAGTGGGAGTTTCCGATCTACTGGACGTACAGCGCGCAGCCCGACTTGCGCCCCGCCGAACAGCGGCGCTGGAATGTCAGGTTCGGCTATGGGCTGGGCGGCGGCCTGATCGCCGAGGATTCCGCCGGCAGCCAGCGAATCTACGTCTCATTCCAAACGCCCTATCTGAGCTGGTTCGCGCAGTTTGCGTTTGTTTTACCCGGCGAATTTGTGATCTTGCAACTGGCAGACCAACTCGTGGCGGTGAACCTCAACGAGCGAAAGATGGCGCTGCTCGCCCGCGGCGTGGGGTTGGTGGTCGTGCCGACGGAGTTTGAGAAGCGGTAATAGTGGTCCGTTCCCCTTTGGTTATCGGGTTCGAAACGAGGGTAGCATGGGCCTCTGAGCCTGTGAATTTTTCGCCTTGA
>CAYQLG010000048.1:0-30579 GCA_964418235.1 uncultured Planctomycetales bacterium | reverse complement strand
CCTGTTCCAGCGCGGCCTGCTGCGCCGCCGCGGCTTGCTCGACCGCGGCGCGCTGCGCGCGAAGCGCGTCAGCCTCGGCCGTCAAACGTCCCCGCTCAAGCTCCTGTTCCTCGCCCCGCTCGTGCAATTGCCGCTGGCGCGCGTCGAGCTGCTGCCGGCGCGCAATCAGCTCGACCGCCTCGGCGTTCAGTTCACTCGAGCGCTCTTCGAGCCGGCGCTGCGCCGCGACCAGATCGGCCGACGCCTCGCCCGGACCATAGCTCGCACGCTCCGCCACGACATGCTGCAGCTCTTCCGCCCGCGCTTGCAGCGCCGCCTCTCGAGCCTCTAGCTCTGCCTCACGCGCGTTAAGCTCCTCGATGCGCTGACGCACATCATCGATCAGCCCCTGCAACGGCGATGGAAATTCATCTGCCCCCTCATCCAACAAGCTCGGCGCCCCGGCCCCGTCACCCGCGGCTTCCGCGCCGGACAGTGCCGGCATCACCGGCTGCGCCGGCGGCAGCAGCCCCAGCCGTGCGGGCGCCAACTCATCGACCGCGCGCTCCGCGGCGACGGGCGAGGCATCCTGGGGCGTGTGCGACATGCGGCTCCTTTGATCCGTTTCCGTGGGTTGTACCGGTTTCGACATTGTACTTATCGGCGCGCCCCGCCGCGCAAGATGTGCCGAAATGATCGCGAGATTCCGCCCGAGCACCGCGATGCCCGCTCAAGCCGGCTGATACTCGGACGCTCGTCGCCCGCGCCGGCACAACCTCCGGCGGATGAGAAATGCAAGCGATAGCCGGCGACGCCCAAGTCAATCGATGATGCCTGCCGATGGAAAAAAATCGCGGCCGCGCGGATCAAGCCCGCGAGGCCGCGATCGACCAACCGTTCCGCTCTCCCCATGCGGGCCGTTACGGCAACCCGCTGCGCGCGCGACCCGCATCCTCGTGCGCAATGCCGAGAATCAACGCGACGCCCACCCCGATGACCGCGACGACCGTATCTTCACGCAGCGGCAAGCCCAGCTCGCCGGCGTATGCAATCAACACGGTCGCCAGCGCCACCTGCACCTTGCGACTGGCCAGCGGCCAGACCCAGCGCTTCCAATCCGACGTGCGTTTATTCATCTTTTGATCCTTTGGTTTCGCTTTCGCTTGGTACGGTCGGTGTCGTCAGCCGTGCGACCACCTGCGCCGCGGCCAAGCCCTGCCGCGCACGATCCGCCTTGGCCGTCGCCGCTTTGATCAACAGATCGATGACGGCCTGCTCACTGAAGAGCTTGGCATCGACGCCGATCAAGCGTAGCGCCTTGGCCCGTTCGTGCTGCAACGCCCAGAACTCGATCAGGTCACGCTCGTTCCAGGCCCGGTTGAGCACGTCGCTCAGCGCCGCGGCCCCGCCCGCCGCGCCTTCGGCTTCGCCCGCCGCTAAGATCGGCGTCGGCGACGATTCATCCTGCGCCGCGCCCAGACGCTGCAACGTCTCGCGAAACAGCAGGATTTTCAGCCCTTCGTGCTGACGCTCAAAGACGGCTTCGTCAATCTCCGCCGCGCGTTGCTGCGCCTGGAGGGCGATGCGCGTCGATTCGGCGGTGCATCCGCCGACGCTGGTGGCGGCCAGCGTCGCCCAGACGGCCAGCCGTGCCGGCGCGCGCCGCATCACGCCGCTCATAGCCCCACCCCCAATGCGCTCAGCGCGCGAATCGCGAACAAGACGCCCTCCGTCCACTTCTCGGCGGCGATCGCTTCGGTCAGACGTTGCGACGTTGCGCGCAGCTCGTCGTCGCCGATCCAACCGCCCCCCGGCGCGCTCCGATCAAGCCCGGCGCTGGCATAGTCGCGCGGCGCCGGCGTTCGCGTCTGCCGGACACGCTGCCCCTCGATCAGCAGCGCATCGATGACGTGCCGCGCGGCCACCACAAAGCTGCGCGCGGTTTCGGCATCGATCGCCTGCACCACTTGTGAAACACTCATGAAACCCCCCCTGTGCCCGCGGGCACAGTTTGTCTGATTCTGCATCGAACCCACGACGCGCCCGACGGCCGGCGGCTCGACCGAACCAAGCCCGGCCCCAAGCCACACTGACCGCGGCGCGCGACTCAATCCGTCACGTCATACCACACGGTCACACTATGCGGCTGCTCCCCGCCGCTGAACGCGCTGTCAAATCCCAACGCCTTGCCGCGCGCGACGCGCCAGGCATAGGCCCGCCCGAGGAAGACATCAAGCGGCACGCCCGGATTGAGGTAGATCGCCCCGGAGAGCAACACCTGCGTCGGACCGCCCGGATCGGACGAAAGCCCGCAATTGATCGTGCCCCACGTCGTGAACAGCACGCGCAGCACGCGAATGATCTTGCCCGGAATCGCCGGCACCAGCACCGTCGCGGTCTGACCGCCGGTGAACGACTGAGAAACAACTGTCATGATTCACTCCTTGGTTTCTGAACCCCTGCGCGGCGGCGGTCGAGCCGGCGGCGCTGCCCCGGCAGCCCCCGCTTCACCCCCAATGCCGCGCCCACACGTCACAATCCATCCAGCTCCCGCGCGGTGAACTCACGTGCTCCGCCGCGGACGCGCGCGGCGTCGTCTTCTGCGGCGCGCCAGGCCGGCGGCGCCGTGGCCGGCAGCGGCAGCTCTCCACGCGCCACGGCCCGCAGCCATGCCAGGGTCGCGTCATAAGTCCGCCGGGCGCGCTCCGGCGGATCATTCACAAACGGCGAGCTTTTCCATGCGATGTACTCGGCCACGTCCAGCGCCCGCGCCTCCAGCACGTTGGCCAGCTCCGGCCGCGCCGCTATATCGATCGGTGTGCGATAGCGCTGCGCGAGATAGCTGTCCAGCTCAGCCTCGGCCTCGTCGATGATCTGCTGCGCCACCGTCTCGCTCGCCGTCACGCCCGCGAACCGATCGGTCAGACGCGCGTAAAACGTCGCGCCCAGCCGCGCGCTCAACTGGGCCGTTGTGATGTATGCCATGGATGACTCCTTGAGAATGAAAAATGAAAAAATGCAGAATGAAGAATGAAGAATGCAGAATGCAGAAGGGCAATGCGTGAAATCGAACGTATCGTGCGACATTGAAATCCGCACGTTCGGCTTTGGATGAGCCATTCTTGCGGGCAATCTGGCTGCACGTTTTCCCCACCGCGCTGATCCCCTTTCCAAACCCTCTGCATCCCGCCCTACCTGAGCATCCCTTCTTCATTCTGCACGATCTGGTTGACCTTCAGCATTCTGCCTTTTCGTATTCCCCTTCTGCATTCTGCATTCTTCATTCTGCATTCTTCATTCTGCATTCTGCATTCTTCATTCTGCATTCTTCATTTTCTTTCTGCATTCCTTCCTACGTCAGCGTCACCAAACACCCATGCTGCCAGAATCCATATCCGCAGCCGTGGATCGCCTTCACGCCATACTGATGCTGGTTCTCATTGATCTCCAGTTCGCTGCCCTCGGCGAGCACCTGCACCTGCACCGGAAGCTCTTCCTGGAAGATGAACGGCCGCGCGTCGCCGTCGCCGCGGAACACCGCGAACTTGTCCGTCCACGTCAGCCGCGGATTCGCCACCCAGCTCACCCGGAACGGCTCGCCGGCGGCCAGCGCGTTGCTGGTCTGGTTGACGATCGGACTCGAGAGCGCGGTCAGCGCGCTCGAGAGCATGTTCATCGGCGCCATCACCACGAATTCGCGCGCCGCCTCATTCATCGGCTCGCCCTGGTCGTCCTTGAACGACAGAATCTGCGCGATCCCCTTCACGATGGCTTCATACAGCTCCTTGTCGGTCGGCGCCGTCGGCGTCGTCACGTCATGGCTGATGCTGTTGCTCTGCGCGCCGGAATCGCCCTCGCTGTGATCCGTGTCGAAGAAAAACTGACCGTCGTAGCCGGCGCTGCTCGCCCCATTCACGATCAGCGTCGTCAGCAGCTTGTTCGGATGCGTCGCGACGCGCCGCGCCAGCTCGTTCACGCGCACCAGAATCTGGCCGGTCTTGTCGCGCCGCGCCTCGTCGGCGTCAACGCGGATCGTGCTTTCCCAGACCTTGTTCACGACCGTCTGGCCTTGCGCACGCAGCGGCCGCACCTGCCGCCCGCCTTTCCATTCGCGCACCTGCGGCACCATCCCGAGCCAGCGGTACGTTTCGCTTTCCTGCTGACTGGCAAATCGCATCGCCAGACGTGTCCACCACGCCGCCGCCGCGAACTCCTCCAACCGTCGATAAAACCGTCCGACGATCGCCTTCGACGTCAGGCCGGTATCCATGACCAATCCCATCGTTTCTCCCTTCTGAAGCCTCACTGAATCTAAGTAGCGAGTTCAGAGTTGCGAGTAGCGAGTGACATGCCCAGGATGGAGCATCTTCAATTCAACTCGCTACTCGCCCTTCGCTACTCGCAACTCGTTGCTCATAACACAACACGAATTCCTAACCTGCTAGGCAATGTCACGGCTCACAATCACCCACTCCGTCCCCGTACAGACCAGATGCGCACAGTCATACGCGGCGTCGATCGCCGCGTAGGTCGCGCTGCCGTCGATCAGTTCCGACGCGTTGCCGTCGAGCGTGACGGCGAAGGCCGCGGCGCTGGTCTTGATCACGCGAATCCAGCCGCCGGCGCGGACCGTCGCGGCGGCCGGCAGCGTCAGCGTCCGGGCCGCGGTATTCGCGATCAGCAGCGTGCGATTCATGTGGTCGAGCGTCAGCGTCGCCGACGCATCCGCCAGCAGCACGACCGGCGCATTCTCGAGCGCCCCCATCAGCGCTCCGACCGGCTGGACGCGAACCCGCGCCAGGTTGCTGCCCTCGACCGCAACAATTCGCCCCACGCGTGAATGGCCCGTCGGCGTCAGCGTCAGCGTGTCATCCGCACTCGCATAGACGTCTTTGCCGATATCACCCAGCGCCACGCCGGACAGCGCGTGCACAATGTCCAGCCCCTGATGAAGCCGGACGTTGATGCCGCCGGCAGTGTGACCGGCGACGGTGTTGTCCGCCTGCCGCGCGGCCATGCCGAGGAATTCATCTCCCGCCGTCAGCGTCCGGGCATAGCCGGTGGCGCGATTGCGCCCGACGAAGGCGCCCTTGTAGATGTTGACGTTGTCATCGACGCCGACCTCGACGATCTCGGCCGATGCGAAAAAATCGACTTCCCGATTGCTGCTCAATGCCATGTTTCAATTCCCCCAAATTCGTTCTGTGGTAATCACCCGCACCTGACACGACTCTCCCGTGTGCCGCTCGTCTCATTGCAATATGTGCCTCAACGGCACAACCGTGTGGCGCCGCTCTCCGACCGGTGTATGTTTCAACGGGTCTCCGACCCGTTGACCCCAGCTACACCTCGACCCCGCGCACGCGTCCCGCCGCCTGCGCCCGTTCAAACGCCGCTAAATCCGCCGGCTCGAACCCGCCCGCCTGTACATCCTTCGCGGGCGCCAGCGGCGCCACCGCGCCGCGCCCCCACAGTGCCAGCGCACGCCCCGGCGGCAACACGACCGGCGCACGCCCCAGCCGCGCTTCCGCCTGCGCCGGTTCGCGCAGATACTCCGCGCGCCAGTCCATGCTGGTCGCATCCGTGATCTTCCCGGCGAACAAGCCCCGCTCGACGAACGCATCCGCCGCCTGGCCGCTCAGTTGCCGGCGCAGCAGCGCCACCTCGCGCTCCGCCGCGCTCAGCCGCTGTCGCAGGCTTGCCGTCGCCACGACCGGCCCGTCCGACTCATCATCCGCTTCGGCATCTATCGCCGCCCGGCCCGCGGCGAGCGCCGCGACGCCAATCATCGCCGGATCGTTCGTCAGCGCCACCGGCCCGAGCGCCGCCAGCTCCGTCTGCGTCTCGTCGGTCCAATAGATCACCGGCGAAAAATACCGATACTCGCCGCTGCGCAGCAGCTCCGCGGCCCGCGCGGTCCATTCGACTTCGCTCGCCCACAGTCCGTCCTCGCGCACCTGCAGCGCGGCGATCCAGCCGGCGGCCGGCCGCAGACCGTCGTCGCGCGTGTTCAGCCGCTCAAACGACTGATGCTCATAGTCGATCGCGAGCTTCCGCCCCAGCCCCCCAAACCACGCCACCGCCGCCTCGGCCTGATCACGGTCAAACCAGAAATCTGCGCCGGCGATGGCGCGCTCCACGCGCACCTGCCCAAACGGGATCAGCCGAAACTCACGCACCGGCTCACCACTCGTGGAGAGCACGCCGCAGGCCAACACGCTCAGCGGCGTCTCACACAAGCGCCCTTCGTCCTCCTCGATGCGCTCACCTTCATCGGGCCGGCCAATCGGCCGCGCCGCTCGCTCCCAATCCGGCGCATCGCCGGCGGCCGGCGTCGCGACTGGGTTCGACCGTGCGGCGGCCACCTGCGTCATGACGCGCAGCCCCGCGATCCGATCGCCGGCTTCCTGCAACAGCGCCTCGATGCACTCCGCATTTTCGGCCGCGCCGTTTTCCGCGAGCGACTGGGCCGTTTTCAACACGCGCACCAGCCGACCGCGACCATAGGCGCTCAACATCCGCTCATCCAACATTGCGTAATCCTCCCCGGGCGGCGGGGTCGTCGCCGCGCGCCGCCACGTCTTCAGCATGCGGCGCTGCCACACCCAGGCCAACACCTGGTGCGGCGCCATCGCCGTCCTTGCGCCACAACTCGATGTGCCCCTGCTCCGACGCCGGTCCTGCCGGCGAATAGCCGCTGGCTTCATAAAACTTCCGCGGGTCGCCGCTGCTCATGTCGCGCTTCACGCGCACCTCATTGGCCCCGCTCGCTTCGAGCAGCGCCTTGCCGATGTGCAGCCCGCGATACGCCGGATGAACCAGCACGTTCACCAGCCGCGTGCCCGCCGTCAGCACGGCGACGCCAACCAGCACGCGCGCCGCCTCCGCGATCAACACGCGATGCGCCCCATCCTGGATCATCGAGCGCAACTGCCCGCGCTTCAGGAAATAGTCCTTCCGCAGCATCGTGTCGAAGAAGAACTCGAGCGCCGTCGCGTCGCTTGGCTCGGCCGCGCGAATCGAAATCTGTCCGCGGTCATCGGCCTTTGAATCACAATCGCGCGGCGGCGCGCCGGTCTGCGACATGCCTGGCCCCCCGTTCATGCCGCACCCCCATCGACCGACGCCACCGCCGCGCTGGCCCCCTCGTCTTTTGCGATCTCTTCTGCCGCCTCCCTGTCGACCTCGTGCTCACGCGCCGCGCCGCTTCCCTTCCCACCTTCCCACCTTCCCACTTTCCCACCTCGCCCCGTCGCTGCGACGCTAGTGCTCAATACATCTTGCCCCGCGCGCGGCGCGGGAATACCCAGCGCCTCATGCGCCCACGCCTCCGGCACGCGCAACCCGAGCCGCTCCACCGCGACCGCCAGCGTCTGCGCCAACTGCTGCGTGTCCATCGATTGCACCAGCGATCGGCGAAAACGCGGCGGCGGCACACGCTCGCCAAAACGCGCCAGCGTCAGCGGCGCCAGCAGATCGCGCTCGATCGTGCGCGCCTCATCGGCGATGTCGGCCACCAGCAGATCCTCGCGCACGCGGTCATGCACTTGCGCGGCGGCCCGCGAGCCGCTGCTGCCCATGTCCGTCGTGAGATGCTGCCCGAGCCAGAGAATCGTCAGCTCGCGATTTCAGTAATCCTGAATCTGCGGATAGGGCTGCTCACCGCCCCGCGCCTCCAGCAGTTTCAATTCCACGTTCTTGCTCATCACCGCGACCGCGTCAGTGCCGAGCTGCTCCATCACGCGCAGCAGCGCATCCTGCTCGCTATCGGGCAGGCCCGGCTCAAACTGCGCCACGCGCAGCGGCATGCCCGCGATCTGCGAATAGACCAGCCAGTCGCGAAAGCTCAGATGCTGCGCCACAAACAGCCCCACCGACGGCCGCAACAGCCCGCCGTCGAACGGCCGCGCACCCTCGCCGCGCGGCTGATGGACGATCCACTTGCGCGGCTGCGCATCGAGCGGCACGCCCCGGGCCGGCTCCTCTTCCGTGCGCACGCACAACCGCCACGGTTCATCCGGATCGCCCACCAGCCGCGAATATGGAACGGGCACGATGTCCGCCAGCGCGCCGCGCTCCCACACCAGCTCGCCAACGGCCAGTCCGTGCCCGATCGCCCCTGCGAGATGTCCGAGCACATCGCTGAGGCGCCCGATTTTTCTCAGCGCTTCGCGGCCATAGTCCGCCGCGCGCTGCGCCGCGGCGCTCTCGTCGGCGGGTTCGAGCTGCCATTCCAGCCCGGTCAGCGCGAGCCGCCGCGTCGCCGCGACCGACGCCAACCGCGGCCATTTCTGCTGCATTTCGGCGTAAAGATCAAAAAGTCCCTGCGGCTGGCCGGCGTCGGCGGCCTGCAACAGCGCGCGAACGCGCGTCGGCGTCATGCCCAGCGTGGCGTAGGTCCGCTGCGCGTCCTCGCGCCAGGGGCGCACCACGCGCCGCCGCGCCCCGCGCTCGCGCTCGCGCCGCCGCGGCAAGAGTGACATCCCGCCGAATGCGCTGAACCCACGCAGCCACGCGGATAAATCCGGCCCCCATTTCATGACGCATGCTCCGGTTGATCTTGATCGGCGCGGCGGGCGGCCCTGCGCCGTCCGCTCTACGGAAGAAATATATCACAGAACAGCTACGTTGTCTAGAAAATATACGGATTATTTTCGGTATGCGGTTGGTTCCGATCAGCATGCCTGCCCCCCACGCCCGCCGGAGCTGCCTACGACCTCACCCGCGCGCCCAACCGCTGGTACAGCCGCTCCAACTCATCCACCATCCGCCGGATATCGAAGCGCTCCCGGCACCATTCCCTCCCGGCCGCGCCCAGCCGCGCCCGCAACGCCCCGTCGCCGCTCAGTTCCACCAGCGCACCCGCAAACCCGTGCTCATCTCCCAGCCCAATCAGCCGCCCCGTCACGCCGTCACGAACCACTTCCGGCGTGCCGTCGATCGCAAACGCCACCGCCGGCGTCTGCATCAGCAACCCCTGAACCACCACCCGCGGCAGCCCTTCCCACTGCGACGTGTGCGCCACGATGTCGAACCCCGCCAGCAGCCGCGGCACTTCCTCCGGCGGCGCCAGCCCGGTCAGCGTCGTCCGCTCGCGCAGCCCGCGCCGCGACAGTTCAGCCTCATACTCGCTTCGTTGCGCGCCATCGCCGACCCACACAAACCGTGCCTGCGGCACGCGCTCTGCGACCAGCGACATGATCGGCAGCAACTGCTCATATCCCTTCTTGCGAAAGAGCCGCGCAACCGTGCCGATCACCACGTCGTCCGGCTGCACGCCCCACGCGGCCCGCACCGCGGCCCGGTCATAGCGCGTCGGCGTGAATGGCTCAATCTCCATGCCCGAGTAGATCGTCTGCATGCGCCCGCGCCCGCAGACCCCCGCCGCCACGCTCTGCTCGATCATCGCATCGGCAACCGTGACGATCGCGTCGGTGTAGCGCGCGCAGCCCCGCTCCAGCCACGCATACAGCCGCCGCGTCAGCCACGGCTGCGTCCGGTTGAAGCTCATGCCGTGAATCGTGTGCACGATGTGCGGCACGCGCGCCCGGCGCGCCGCGCGGCGGCCGAGAATGCCCGCCTTGCTGCTGTGCGTGTGGACAACATCAGGTTGCAGACGCGCATACTCGTAGCACAGGTCGCGCTCGGCGCGCGCATCCAGCCAGGGATTGATCTGGCGAACAAGCGTGGGCACTTCGACGAATTCATATCCGCCCGCCCGCACGCGCGCCAGCAGGCTGCCCTCCGGCCCGCGCGTCGGCCCGCTGATCAGCGTCACCCGATGCTCGCGCGCGTGCAGACCCTCGCATGAAAGCACGGTGTTTTCCTGCGCGCCGCCGACGATCAGGCGCGTAATGACGTGGCAGATATGCATCGTCGCGATTATCGCGATTGGACCGCAGAGCGGTAGCGCCCGTCGTCGGAATAGCGCTCATGTGCGCGCGAGTCGCTTCGCTTGAACCGCGCCGCCCCCCTCTGTGCGCCTACCGCCGACCATTCAGCTTCTCTCAAGTCGCCGTCGGCGCATCCAGTTCCTCAACCATCCGCACAGATTTCACCGGAATATACAAACGCGCACCCGAAGGGCGATGAACCACCAACATGCCGCGAAAATCAAAAGGGATGCCGGTTTCGCTGTGGTTCCAGTCGGTGAAGCCGTCGACATACACCTGGGAGATCACCTTGCCGCTCAGCAAATGCACATTCACGAGCCGGTCGCTCTGCAAAAGCTGATTCATCGGCGTCAATTGATTCGGTCGCTTGCGAGCCGAGATCGCCCCCAACACCTTGAAGAATATCCCCAGAAAAGCAATTCCCAGACAGATGGCCAACGTAACGCCAAAAACCGGACCAAACGTGCCTTCCACGCCTTGCCCTTTCCTACTTGCGCACGAAGACCGCGCTCACGCCCCGTGCTTGATCCGCTGGCGCAGACGCATGTCGATGAATGGTTGCACGTCGCCGTCCAGCACGCGCTGCGTATCGCCGACGGCCAGGTTCGTGCGGTGATCCTTCACGTGGATCGTCGAGCCGTGCAGCACATAACTGCGAATCTGATTTCCCCAGGCAATGTCGCCCTTGTCGCTGTAGAGCTTGGCCAATTCAGCGTCACGCTTCGATTGCTCGATCTGCTCCAGCTTCGATTGCAACAGCGCCAGCGCCGTGCGCTTGTTCTGCTGCTGGCTGCGCTCGTTGACGCACTCCACAATGATGCCGCTCTTCTTATGCCGGATGCGCACGGCGGAGGCCACCTTGTTCACATTCTGCCCGCCGGCGCCGCTGGCCCGGCGAAAGGTCTCGATCTCCACGTCGGCCTCGGCGATTTCAATCTTGCTCTCGTCAAACTCCGGCAAGACATCCACGCCGACAAAACTGGTCTGGCGCTTCCCCTGCGCGTTGAAGGGGCTGATCCGTACCAGCCGATGCACGCCTGCCTCGCATGAGAGATAGCCATAGGCATACGGGCCGGCCACGTGCAGCGTGACCGATTGAATCCCCGCCTCTTCGCCCACGCGCTCGTCCACCAGCGAGATGCTGAAGCCGTTCCGCTCAAAGTACATCAGGTACATCCGCCGCAACATCTCGGCGAAGTCGCACGAATCCACGCCGCCGGCCCCGGCCTGAATGCTGAAAAAGCAGTTCCGCGCGTCGTTCGGCCCCGACAGCAGCGTCAACAGCTCGACCTGATCGGTCTTCGCGGCGATCTGCTCCAGCTCGCGCTGCACCTCCGCCTGGGCCGCATCATCGCCCTGCTCTGCGGCCAGCTCCAGCAGCACGGTCGCATCATCCGAGCGGCGCAGCAACTCCTGCACCGGCTCGACCTGCCCGCGCAGCGCTTTCAGCTCCTGCACGACTTTCTGCGCCGCTTCCTGATTATCCCAAAACCCGGCCTCACCCATGCGGGCGGTCAACTCAGCCAGCCGGGCGGCTTTCGTCGGCAGGTCAAAGCGAGTCCCGGATCGCGTGAATGCGGGCGGTCATGTCTTTCAATGCGCTGACGGGATCCTCAAACGCCATCGGGCTGACTCCTGGCGGCCCCGCGCGCCGGCGCATCTCCGCGCCGCCACGCCAGCCCGCTCACGCAAAGTGTAAGCGAATTCCGCCCGTCGGCGGGGGACATCCGCGACGCACGCCGCTGACAACCCAGGTCAAACCGGCGCGCTGTAGCGTTGGGTCTCCGTGCCCAACGCCGGGTCGGTCTGCCGCCTGATTCCACCTGCATACGCCGTCGGCCGCGGAGGGCCGACGCTACTGCGCGCTCGCCGCCCCCCATCACCCGCGCACGCCGCAAACGCCGCGCGTGCAAACCTCCGCGAGCGACGCTATTGTCGCCCACCTGATGACACTGCGGATCTATCGGCTGCGTCAACCAATACAGCTCGGCGGCGCAGCGCTCGGGAATTCATCACACCCATGAACACACCACCCGCCCGTGCCGCCTGGCTGCCCGGATTTCTCCTCGCCGCTCTGATCGCCGGGCTGGGTTTTGCCCTGGCCGAGATCGAGACGCTCAAGCAGCGCCTGCATCTCAGCCCGCTGCTGCTGGTCATCTTGATTGGCATGCTGATCGCCACGCTGCGCAGGCCCGGGCCGCTCTTTGAGCCGGGCATCCGCCTGGCGCAGCGGCCGCTCCTGCGCTGGGGCGTCGCCGGCCTCGGGCTGAAGCTCAGCCTGCCCGAGCTGCTCGCGTTTGGCTGGGAGGTGCTCGCGATTGTCGTCGTCACCACGCTCGTTGCGCTGCTCTTCGGCGTCTGGATCGCGCGCCGGCTCGGCCTCGACGAGCGCTTCGCCCTTTTGCTCAGCACCGGCGGCGCAATCTGCGGCGCGTCGGCGGTTGTCGCGGCCGATTCGGTCGTGCAAGCACAAAAATCGCATTCGATCTACTCCCTCGGCATCATCACGCTGCTGGGCACGATCGGCATCTTGATCTATCCGCCGCTGGGCCGCGCGCTGTTGCTCAGCGATTTTGACTATGGCGTCTGGGATGGCGCGACGCTGCACGAAATGGCGCAGGTCGTCGCCGCCGGCGCCGCGTATAGCGATGAGGCGCAGAAGATCTCCACCGCGGTCAAGCTCGCCCGCATTTGTCTGCTCGCGCCGGTTGTGCTGCTGCTGGGGCTATACGTGCGGCGGCGCTTTGGCCACGCCGGCACGGCCAAGGTCGCGCTGATGCCGTGGTTTCTGGTGCTGTTTGTGCTGCTGGCGCTGGCCAACTCGCTCAAGCCGATCGCCCCGGCGTGGGACGCCTGGCTGGCGGGCTGGCGTGGGCCGCTGCTCCGGCTCGATCAGTGGTTGCTCTGCATCGGGATGGCCGGCGTCGGGCTGCACTCCGGGCTGAGCGAGCTGCGCGCCGCCGGCCTGCGGCCACTGCTGGCGGGCACGCTGCAATGGCTGCTCCTGGCCGGGCTGGCGCTAGCGATGATCTGGGCGATATAGCGCATGGTCGCATTGAGTTGAGCACGGCTGGGTGACTTCCTTTCGCGGCACTCCGCGAGAGCATGCCGGTCGGGAGCGGAGCATTCCCAGCTCGAAGCAGGCTCACACTTCGCACCATGACAGCTTGCCGCTCATCCACCACAACTTGCCTCGAAAGAAACCCGCAGACAGGATGCACGATATGCCCATGCCCGAGGTTGAAACAAGGCCGCACCGCTCCACATCACCCGCTTGGAAACTGCCGATCTGTGCAGCATCCGTTGCGCTACTGACAGTATTGCAGTCAGCTTGGCCCGGCATGGATGAGACCACACTGTTTGTTAGCGCATTGTGGTTGGCGCTGTTGTCGATCTGGCTCCTTAACGTAGCGAAGTGGGTCTGCCGGCGCGGCACGATCGACGCCAGCCTGTCAGCAAGCCACCGGTCTTCGGCGGAGCAGACCCGCCCGCAGCGCGGCTCAACCGCGTTCGAATCGAGCACTCCGACCAACAAGCGCGGCGGCGCTCCCGAACGCTGGCTGGCCATTCCAGCGTTGTTTCTGATTTCAGTTGGGATGTCCACGTCGGGGTTGCCGTTTCGGGTGGCGATCGGGCTGTCACGTGGGGCGCTCAGCGAATTATCCGCAGCCGCTCGCGCCGGTGAAACTCGCCGCGCCAATGGCGTCTGGATCGGCGTTTTCTATGCCTCGGAGCTGCGCATTGAGGCAGGCGATGCGGTCATTTGGTTGCCCCGCACGATCGCGCTACGTCATCGCCCAGCGCTGGGTTACTCCACAATCGGATTCGAGCATCCCTCTCGCGCGACCGCGTTCTATGCACCAGTCTTGTGCCAGATCAGACCCGCCTATCATGAATGGCGCCTGCTGTCGACACACGGCCTCACGCCGACCAGGGAACTGCCCGAATCTATGCCAAGGCCACGAGTATCTTGGCCGCCGAGCGGTCAACATCACGACGGTCATTAAAGTCACGCGTGTGACACGCACAGAAGATGTAGATGGAAAATGAGGAGGCATGTACTCACTGCACTCCGCGTAAACATCCCCCGAACGAAGCATGCACACGCAGAGAACAACGAGAGCATCCTGCCAGACCGATCACGTCTCTCAATCAACAATTATGGAATCAGCGAGCCGACCGCCGGCATGTCGTCGAGCAGGCCTTCGCCGACGTTCCTGACAATTGTGCCGGTCGGATACCACAGCAGCGGGCTGCGCGACTGCTTATCTGAGAGCTTCCGCACCGAAGCGTCGAAAAAGAGCGAGTTGATCGAGCCTTTGTTGCTCGTCGCGTCTTGCGCCGTACGAGCGGGGCTGCAGCCGTGTCGATAACTCAGCGACAAGTTGCGACCGGCCGAAGGATTGCCGCGCGTAACCTGACGACCGTTGTGATTCGCGCGATTCGCCGCGACGCCATAGGCTGTATCGCCCGCCCACCAAGCGCCGCCGCTCGTGAAGGAGCCGAAATGCCACGGATTCGGCGTCGGATCAAAATCGAGCATGAAGCTGGGGCCGCCGGCAAGGTAGCGCGTTCCATCGGCCACCGCGACTTTCTGCGACGGGTTGCCGACCTTGGTCAAGATCGATTGATAGTTCAGGTGGTCAGCCTCCCACACCGCGCCGCCTCGATCCTGAATCGTCAGGCCCGGCGGGGCGGCGCCGGTCGGCCAGGTGCGAGCCTCAACCGCGACGGTCGGAGAAATCTGTCCCAAGCGTGTACCTGCAAACGAAATCCCCCAGAACTGAAAATGCACCGGCATGAGATAGCTCATCGCCGTCCAATTGGGAAAGCGGGCAAAATCCGACCGATCGGCGGATGCGCCCGCGCCCGGACCCCACACCACCGCCTTCGAGAATTTCTGCGAAGGACACGAGAATTTCTGATTGATGAACTGCCACCGCTCCACCCGGTTGCTCGGCAACGTCTGGTTCATCGACAAGATCGGTGTCATCCAGTCGTGCCGCTGTACGGGCAGCTTCGGCGTGTTCCACCAACCAGCGCCCAGCCCCGTCGCGAGCGCTACGGATACGCCGGTTGTATTCACCCCCGGAATCCAATCGCGATTTTCGGCAAAGTAATTGTGCATGCCGTTGCCGAGGTCGCGCAGCTTCTGGCCGCAGAGCACCGAGCGGGCCTGCTCGCGCGCGCACGTCAGACTCGGCAAGAGAATTGACATGAGCACCGCGATAATCGCGACGACCACGAGCAGCTCGATCAGCGTGAAGCCCGTGGCCCGTGCGCCCGCAAGCGCCCGACTATTTCTTCCGAACTTCGAGTGTGGATACGTCAACATATTTGTTCACCTCGCATAGCTCTTTGTTGTTCTCTTTATCGCGAAGCATCTCGGCGTATCGTTCGATCAGAAAGCGCTTGCCGCCACGCTCTTCCGCCGGCATCAAGGTGGCGCGGCCGGTCTTCTTGTTGGGCGCCGGAAGGAGCGACGGCATGCTCTCCCGGTCAAACCGGAACGTCTCCCCGGTTTCGACGCAGACATACATCACGCCGCCAGGCAGCGGCGAATGCTCGCACCCCCAATAAGCATAAAGCAGCCCCGCCACGGCCACCAAGACAATGAGCGCGAGTACTTTGACTGGATTAGCGCCGAGTTCCATCCGCGTCCAATACCCTTTTCGCAGTTTCCATCCGGGCCATGCCCCGTTCCAAACGGGCCATAACCCGCGCACCCTGCCGCCATCGCAAGCCGTCAACGCGCACGACCGCCGCCGATCTGATTCGACCGCCGGCAGCTATCCGCTGGTCGCGAACAGTCCCAGCGATCGTCTCCAATATCTTGGCCGTCGAAAAGATCGCATATTCAAGCCGAACCTTCGCAAAGACCGCGCTAAGATTGTGTTAAAACTGGCCTTCCGTGGCGAAATGAACTACCTGTATGGTCCGCCGCATGCTCAGCCACAACATATTGTAGCCAAGTTGTGCGGTGCCGGCCTCCGTGCCGAAACGGTCCCGGGCCTAAATGCGACCCGCCGCGCCAATGCCTGCATCATAGCCCAAACTCTTTGATTTTTCGATAGAGCGTCCGGGTTCCGATGTCGAGTAATTTGGCGGCCTGCTCCCGGTTGCCGTTGGTCGCCTGCAGCGTCCGCTCGATCGCGATCCGCTCGATCTGGGCCATGGTTAGACCCGCGAATCCGCCGCCCGCCCCGATCGGCACGATCTCGCGCGATCCGCGAATGTATTCCGGCAGATCGTCGGCCTCAATCGCGCGCTCGTCGGTTTCGACGACCAGCGCCTCGATCAGCGCCGCCAGCTCACGCACATTTCCCGGCCAGTAATAGCGCAGCAGATAACTCATCGCCTCGCTCGAGATGCCCGGACAGGCGCGGTCGTGCTCGCGATTGGCCCGCTGACGGAAATGGTCCGCCAGCAGCGGGATGTCGTCGCGTCGCTCGCGCAGCGGCGGCACCTGCACGACGATCCCGCGCAGCCGGTAGAGCAGGTCTTCGCGGAATTTTCTCTCCGCCTGCAGCTTGGCCAGATCGACGTGCGTGGCGCAGATCACCCGCACGTCCACCTTGCGCGTATCGGTCGACCCTACCGGCGTGATCTCACGATTGTCGAGCGCCCGCAGCAGCTTGGCCTGCATGCTCAGCGGCATGTCGCCGATCTCGTCGAGGAAAAGCGTGCCGCCGTCCGCCGCCGCGAAATAGCCTTTGTAATCGCGATCGGCGCCGGTGAACGCGCCGCGCACGTGGCCGAATAGCTCGCTTTCGAGCAGATTTTCATTGAGCCCCGCGCAGTTGAGCGCCTTGAAGACCCGCGCCGCCCGGTTCGACTGGCGGTGAATCGCGTTGGCGATCAGGTCTTTGCCGACGCCCGTCTCGCCCAGGATCATCACCGTGAGCTTGTTGTCGGCGGCTTTGCGGATGCGTTCGATCAGCTTTCGGATCGGCCGCGACTGTCCGACGATGCCCTCAAAGGCCGCGGTGCGCTGACTCGCGATCGATTCGTTCAGCAGCCGATCTTCGCGTTCACTGACCGCCTTGCGGGCGGCGGCGGCCAGCGGCGCAACCAAGGCCTCGCGCTCGACCGGCGCCGGCAGCGCCGCAATTTGCAGTCGCCGAGTCACCGGCAGCGTTTGCTCTTCGCCGATCAGGAACAACGCCGCATCGGGGGCGTGGCGCTCCAGCGCCTCGACCAGCGGTCCGGCGCTGGGCTGGCCTGCAATGCGCGCGTCGGCCACGACCACATCCGGGGCACGCTCGCGAATCGAATCCACCGCGTCTTGGGGGGTCGCGACGACGATGCACGAGTGGCCGTGCCGCTCGCGCAGCAACTCCTTAAGCCGCTCCCCGTCTGTTTCATCCGCGGACAAAATCAGAATAAACGCCGTCTGAGACATTCGAGCTGTTCATTCTAGGCCAATTTCCACTGGCCGTTAACCGAGCGGCGGTGGCGCGCTCACTTGCGCGCGAAAAAAACAGGGTCGCGCCATGAAAATGGCACGCCGAGTCACAGTCTGACCCGGACAGGTAGAAGGGTCGCCCGGCCAGACGCCAATCGGACCACCCAAAATCGACTGTTTCGACCGAGACGCTCGGAGGCGGGCTATACTGGAATGTATGCTCGTCTGTCCCGCCCAACTGCCGGGGCTGGCCGCCCTCCTGCTCGCTCTAACCGCTCCCGCGGCCTGGGGCGACGTTTTCCACCTGAAATCCGGCGGCATGATCGAGGGCGAGCTGCTCGAAATCACCGACAACCATTACCAAATCCAGATCGCTTCCGGGCAGGTCCGTGTGCCGATTGGGGCGGTCGAGCGCGTCGAAGAATCAGAATCATCATTCCAGGAATACGAGCGCCAGCGGGCCGCGGCCCCCGACACCGCCGCCGGCCAGTTCGCCCTGGCCCAGTGGTGCGCCGAAAACGGCTACGCCGGCGAGCGCCGCAAGCACCTGCGCCGCGTGCTGCAGCTCGACCGTGAACATGAGGGCGCCCGCCGCGCACTCGGCTTCATCCGCATCGGTGGTTTTTGGGTCGAGGGGCGCACCCGCGAGCGCGCATCCGCTACAGCCCCGGCCACGGAGGACGATCCGGCCCGGCTCGAAGCCGCGATCCGCGTGCAGTGGACCCGCAAGCTCCGCGCCTGGCGCGCCGCCTACCTCGACAGCCGCGACGATGCGCTCTTTGAGCGCGGCGTCGAGCAGCTTCGCACCGTACGCGATCCGCTCGCGATCATCCCGCTGATCGACGTGCTCGGCGGTGGCGATGTGCGGCTGCGACGACTGATGATCGACGCGGTCTCGAAGTATGACGTTGACGAAGCCACGCTCAACCTGACCGTCATCGCACTCTTCGATCCGGCCCCCGAAATCCGCACGCTGGCGATTACCGAACTCGTGCGGCGCGACGATCCGCGCATCCTCGGCCAGCTCCGCGCGGCGCTCCAAAGCCAGAATGAGGCGCTTATCCGCCGCGCCGCGATCGTCCTCGGCGAAATGCACGCGCGCGAGGCCGTTCCGCAATTGATCGGGCTGCTTCGCGCCCGGCAGGAGCGCGGCGTCGACGTGCCGGTGAATGTTTACCTCGGCACGTTGACCGCGGCGTTTAGCGGGCCGACGCAGATCGATCTCGGCGGCGGGGCGCGCATCGTGCACGGGCCGGCGCTGGCCTCGGGCAACCTGTCCGACAACGTGATTAACGTGCGCCAACAACAAATTGTGACCGTCTTCCGATCGGAAGTGCTGGACGCGCTCCGATCGATCACCGGAAAAGACTTCGGTTTTGATCAGAACCAATGGGCCGCCTGGCTGCAGGAGCAACAGCGATGACGCATTGCCTGAACAAGGGTGTTTTACGCAAGTTAAGCGGCGTGTTTCGACTCAACGATATGCACAATGAGCGGGCCTTGCGCCGCGGGCCGGCCATCCTGACCGCCGCCGTAACACTCGCCGCAACAGCCGGCATCAGCCTGGCCGCGCCAAGCGAGGATCAGAAGCTGATCGAAAAAGCTGCCGCCAGTCGCACGACGCCGCAGGTTGTCGAGCCGCGCGATGTGACAAATACTCCCACCGCGGGCACTTTGCCAGCGGCACGTGGCACGCCATCCCATCCGGATGCTGCCCCGCGCAACATGGCGACCGTTGCGGACGCAGTGCCGTCAACCGGCGGCGCGGATGAGGACATTGAGAAGCTGCGCACTGATGCCGTGCTGGCGACCTCCAAGCTCGACATCCGCCTGGCTCGGCAATTGCTCGCCAAGAACAAGTATGAAGCGGCGGCGCGCAAGGCGCGCCGCGTGCTCGACCTCTTGCAAGTCACGCCGCTCGGCGAAACCGGCGGCGAACTCGAGCTCCAGGCCGAAGGCATTCTCGCCAAGGCCGCGAAGGCCGGCGTCAACGTCGATCGGCTCGATGCCGAACGCGCCGCAGACGACGACACCCGCGACAGCGCGCGTTTTCAAGCCCAGGTGCGCGAGGCCGCCCGGCTTGGCCGCTCCTTCGAAGGCTCCGACACGCCCGAAATCGATACGCGGGGCGACGCCCGCGCGATCCGCAGCCGGACGATCGAAACCCAAGGCCGCGAACCGCTCAGCGATTATGACCCGGGCCGCGCGGTCTTTGATCGCGAGCAGCTCCGCGCGCGCGAGGAAGCCCTGCGCGATTATCAGAGCGGCCTCGAAGAGGCCGTCCGGCTGGATGAGGCCCGCCGTATTGTCAGTGCCGACGAGGCCCGCATCGTCGGCGACGGATGGGTCACGTATCCCGACAACTGGCCCGAAATCACCGCGCGCCGGGCTAAATATCGCGGCGGGTTGATCCATCGCGGACCGGCCCACACCGGGCCTGATGGCCGCGAGTGGTACGTCGGCATCTATGACCTGACCGATCTCTCGTATGTGCCGCCGAGCGACGACATGACGACGATGGACCCGGTCCTGACGTTGCAGATGGGGCTTGATCGCGCGGCGTTGCGGAACCAGAGCATGATCTTCCGCGGCTGGCCCGAAGATCTCGCGGCCGGCCTGCCGCTGTTGCGCTTCTTCGGCGGTTTGGGTGATTTTCGCGGCTATTACAGCCCGGAGCGCCAAGCCGAAGTTGTGCGGCAAATCCGCTCATTCATGAAGGAAGCCGGCATTGACGCGTCCGGCACGCGCATGGACCTGATCGGGCCTTGAATCGCACGCTTAGGCAATCGGGGCGCATCGCAAATATACGCGCCGCGCCCCCAATACCGCGCCGTTGCCGGCAACCGTATCCAGACGCCACAAGCCCATCCTCCCTTTGTTTCCCAAGCACCCCCGCATTCCTTATTCCCCTCCCCACATTCCCACCTTTCCACTCATCTAACAACGCACGGGCCGGAGGCCCATGCTACCCTTGCTACCAAAGCGCACCAACATTGCGTATTCCCCTTCCCACCGACTCTATCGCGAGTAGGTGAAATTCACATGGTTCACGCCATGACACACCAGCGAGCAACTGCCGCTGAAGCGACCGGTGTCTTGAAAGAGCCGCTGTCCACCGACGATCGATAGGTCGAAATTGATCAGATGGCTGTGCTGGGCCCGGCTGCCGTTCACGCCGTGCGGGTCGTGGCATGCGCTGCACGGGGCGCGGCCATTCACGACGTGCACGCGATGCAGCGAGAAGCTTTCATCGCCCAGGATCGAGTTGCGATCATGACATTGATAGCAAAGCGCATAGGCGTCTGGCGATTCAATCGAAAACGCCGCGGTCTCATAGCGCGCCGCCAGCAGGTAGGGAAACCGTGAGCCATGCGGACCGTTTGGCCCGCCCCCGCCGAGTTGCCGCGCATCCGGGTTGTTGTGGCAATCCTGGCAGTTGATGGTCGCGCGCCCGCGCTGCGCCGGCAGCAGGCTGGGCGATTCGCCCTGCGACCGCGCCGCGAAAGCGATCGGATGTGCCGACGCCGCCCCTGGTTGAAACGCCCGCCGCAGGTTTCCAAAATTGTCGCGCTGGCGCACGATCCGGTCGTTAGAGGGAACCGGATTGTCGGCGTGACAGCGGAAGCAAACCTCGTAGTAGAAGCGCGCCTCATCGATGGGCAGCCCCGAAAGCGTGACGCCCGGCACTTCCTGCATCGTGGCCAGATAGAGCGCGCCCTGATTCTGTGCGCTACGATTCGATTGCGCCAGCGGGTTGCTCTGCACCGCGTGCGGATTGTGGCAATCGACGCAATCGACGTGCGCCGGCATCGTCCGCGGGTCTTCACGCGGATCATGACGCTGCACCGTCCGGCTGGGTTTGTGGCCGCTGCGCAGGCCCGCCGCCGAGAGCACGTCGCGCGCCGTCGCCCCATTGTGGCAGCCGATGCATAGGTCATAGGAGCGCTCACGCAAGAGCTGATCGCGCTGCACGGCCCCGTGCGACGCATGGCATGACGCACAGGCATTGTCGCGCATCGAAACAAAGGGCAGCGGATCGCCGCGGAGGATCGTGTTGGGCACGGCCTTCGCGCTCAGCGCGTGGTCGCTGGTGTTCCAGCCGGCCATTTGATGGCAGGTGACGCACAGCGCACCTTCGCGCGCTGGGATGCGCAGAAAATCACCATGCTGGTTGTTATGCGGGTCGTGACAGGCGGTGCATTCCAGCTCGCCGCGGCTGCCCAGCTTGACGCGCTTATCGACCAGATCGGGCACGCGCAGTTGCGGATCGCGATTGGCAAGCTGTCGATCATAGCGCAGGCCGACGGGGTGATCGTCGGAGAGATCATTGGTCAGATCGCCCTCACGCGGGATGAACGTATGCGTGAGCGGAATCGGCGTGCTGCGGTTGAGCACTTCGCCCAGCGCGATGCTGCCGTCATGACAGCTCAAGCAGAGCTTGCTCGGGCCGCCGGGCTGATCCACGCGCGCGTCGGTCGTGCTGCTCCGATAGACGCGATAGTGCGTCTGCGGGTTCGCGCGGTTCCAGAGCGGGGCGGCCGGGCTGGCGTTGTGCGGCGTGTGGCAAAAGATGCATATCTGGCTCTCTGCCGTCGCGCGCACCGGGCCGGGGCCGACCAGCGAGAGATCATGCTTGGAGTTGACGATGCTGTCGTCGGCGAAGGCGGAACCGACAAAAAGAATTGCGAAGAGCGAATGGCGAAGCGCGAAATAGCGCGATGCCGTAGCGTCGGCCCGCCGTGGCCGACGGCGTTTCGTTGCCTCCCTCTGATCAGCCCACGTTTCGAGCGCTTCACCTTTCCTCCTGCCCACGTTCCCATCTTCCCGCATTTCCACAGCGGCACGACCGCTCTCCGATCGCTTCCTCACGGTCGCGGCTCTGCTCATCGCTCCGTCGCTTCGTCGCATGCCTTCCATTACTGCACCTCGCGCGCCGCGCGCAGATATTGAAACACCTGCACGCGGCGATTGTACGTGTCGGCAATCCAGATGCGATCCTGTTCGTCGATCGTGATCCCCGACGGCAGACTGAACTCGCCCCGTCCGCTGCCACCCTGGCCAAACGCCATCAACAACTGCCCGGCTGCCTCGAAAACCTGCACATTCTCAAACTGACTGTCGAGCACATAGATATGCCCTTCCGAATCGAGCGCGGCGTCACGCGGCAGCGAGAAATCGCCGGCGGCGTCACCCTTTTTGCCAAACGCGCCGATCGGCTCGCCGTTCGAACGCACCTGCTGCACGCGAAAATTCATCGAATCGGCGATCACCGCGGCATCGGCCCGCGCGCCCAGCCCCGCAGGAAAGCGAAACCGCCCCACATCTCCGCCAGGCCCGCCGCTGCGTCGCCGCAGCGCGCCCGCGCGGTCGAAAACCACCAGCTCATGCTGCGCGGCATCGAGCACCCAAAGCTCACTTCCATCGGCCGACCACGCCACGCCCGACGGCCGCTTCAACAGGCCCTGCCCGATCGCGCCGCGCGGCTGCCCGGCGGCATCCACCAGAAAGACCGTGGCGCGCTTGGCGTCGGCGATCGCGAGCGTTCCGCCGAATATGGCCACGTCGATCGGCCACTCCAGCGGAGCGCCGCCCGCCGTGCGAATTTCACCATAGCTCCGCGCCGCCAGATCGAGCCGATGCACCAATGGTCCGCTCGGATGCTGCGGATCGGCCACATAGATGCGCTGACCCTCGACCGCGACGGCCATCGGCGTGGCGAACGCCGCCAACGGCGCCGCGCCCGTGAACAACTCGCCGACCGTCTGCAGCGCGTCGCGCCGCCGCCCGACGTTGGCCTCGCCGATCAATTCACCCACATAGCGAATACGCGGTGCATCCGGCGACCCTGGCCAGGCCGGCGTCGGGCCAACGGCAGGAAACGTGCGCGTCGCAGTGTTCGAGCAGCCAAAAGCCATCAAGAGAAGTGCGAATGGCGAATAGCGAAGCACGAATTCAAACAGCACGAGCTTGTTCAGCCGTGAAACCCTGACAATCGCAGCTTGCGTCAACGCCCAGCGCACGACGCGCGCCGCGCGATCAACCCGCTGCTGCTTTGTGGTTGTCCTGCATCGATTCATAGCTACGACTCTGCTTTGTCTCCAAAGCGCCGGCGGTGCGCACCGGCCGCCGCATCTCGTGCCTGGCCGCTCAGCGCGCCGCTCCCAGCAGCGGGATTTCCCGCCGTAGCTTGATCCATACGGCCAATGTGCCGTCGCGCGAGCCGGGCAGGTCGAGATAGTCATACTCGACTTCGAAGCTCGCGAAAAACTTGCCGATCCGCCAGGTCAGCGCGGCGCTCAAATCGACGCCGTGCGTGCGTCCAAAGAGGGTGTCGTCTTCAAAGCGGTAGGCCGCCGACGCGTTCGCCTCGAGCGTGCTGCTGAGCGCAGCGCGATAGGCCAGCCCAAGATCGAGCATGGTTGTGTCACGCTCCAGCAGGTTGTCGCGCCCCAGCGGCCCATCAAGCAGCCCGCGGCCGCGGCCCCACTGCCCTTCGGCGCCGGTAAATCGAAATTGCGACGCGCTGCCGCGGGCCGAGAGCGTGTGCGGCTGCTTGTCGATCAGCGTGGCGTCGCCGCGCAGATGAGCCGCGCGATAGGGGTCGATTGCGTCGTCGTTGTATTCCAACTCGCCGCCGACCGACCAGCGCGACTTGCGATAGGTCAGCCCGGCGCGGTGCCGGTTCACGTCGCGCGGCAGATAATTGAGAAAACGTGTGCGGTCGATGTCCTCTTCCTGCAGCGAGCCGGCGTAATAGGCGGTGATGCCGTTCTTGAATTCCTGCTGCACGCGAAAATCAAGCCGGTCGCGCACCAGCTCATAACCCTCGCTGACGCGATAGCGATAGCTGACCAAGGCGCTCTCGCCGTCGGTGATGCGGCCGTTGCGCACGCGCGTCAGCGCAGTAAAGCGCCCGATTTGAACCACCGTGTAGTCGCGCCCCACCAGGTACGTGCGCCGTCGGGCCGCGTCGGTCACGAGAATACTGATGCGTTGCACGTCGGTCTGTGCCAGAAAGACCGGCAATGGGTCGCGAAAGGTGACCGCCTCCGAGACGACCACGCCAAATTCGCCATCTTCATCCGACCGCTGCCAGGCGTGGTTGTACGTCGCGTTCGCGCTGAACCGGCCCAGCCGGTTCTCCCGGTTGTACGCGGCGGACGCGATCGCCCCCCATTCGTCGATGTCGCCGTCGGCCTCGGCCCGCTGCGTGATCGCGTACGTGTTGAGCGTCGTGTCGAGCCGCTCGCTCGGCGCATAGTTCAGCCCGAGATCGCCGCGATAAAGCTCCCGCATCAGCCCGTCAAACGATTCGCTGAAGTATTGCCCGCGGGCCACCGTCGCCAGCGTGTCGGTATGTTGCAGACGCAACTGCGGCGCGATCTCGTAGATGTCACGGGCCAGATCGCCGCTCTCGTCCTGAAATCGCGCCACGGTGTCGAGCCGGCTGCGCCGATCTGACCCGAACCGCAGCATGTGATTGAGCGTGACGTAGTTGCGCACCGTGTCAAAACGTGTGTCGCCGCCGGAATACTCCTCGCTGCGGTCGTCATATTCATAGTCGAGCCGCAGCTCCTGATCGTCGCTGGGTTGCCAGGTGGCCTCATACTCGACCCGGCGATTGCCGCGCTGCTCATCATCCTCGAGTTGCGGCGTGAAGCTCAGCAGCTCTTCATAGTTGGACTCAAACGCCAGCCGCATCGGCAGCACCCGATCATTGAAAAGCAGCTCCGTCAGATAGCGTTCGCGATTGCGATCGAGGCTCGGCAGGAACGGCCGCGGCAGCCGATCATTCAGCTTCGTCGCGGCGAAGTTCGCGCTGAGCTTGCCCGCGGGGAAGAGCGTGGCGCGAGCGTCATATTGCAGCAGGCTGCCGTTCGGATCGTTGGACAGGTCCGGCCCGGGACGCGTCTCGTCATATCGCTCTTGAATGAATCCGCCGCGCAGATCGAACTGATAACGCAGGAAGCGCTCGCCGCCGATGTCGCCCAACCCGCGCAGGCCCACGGTTTCGAACATGCGCTGTGCGGTGTTGCGTTGTTCAAAGCCGCGCGGCCCCCGACCGGCGCCATCCGTGCGAACACTGCGCCGCAGATAGCTGGCGTCATATCCGATGTCGAGCGTCAGCTCCTCGAATCGCATCAACGGGCCGCGCGCGTTCCAGCCCGGCAGCGCCGCCGGCGGCAATTCAGCCGCCGGCGTCGGCTCGACCGCGGCTTCCTGCACCGTAACCGTCGGCTCCGCCGCGCCATCCGATGCCGCACCATCCGACTGCGCGTACTCAAACGGCGCGCCATTCAACACTCCGCCGTCGGGCGCCGCGCGATCAATCTCAACCCGATTCGATCCATCCCCGTCCACACCCAAGGCCGGGCCGGCAACTGGCGCAGCCGGCACACGCGACGACTGCGTCAATGTCGGCGGCAAGGTGTCGCCGGGCGCAGCCGGCATCGTCACAAGCCGTGCTTCAACGATCTGCACTGCCGACGAAGTCTCGCCCAGCGCTGCATCGGGCGCCGCAGATACGAAGACACCGGTGAGCGCGAGCCGCGCCGCGCGCCGGGCGATCAGTCGGATAAGGACGCCGCGCTTCACCATCGTCCTGACAAGAGCCGCGCGACCTGCGCCGCCTTCAGACAAACTAGAGACGCGCCGCGAAACTGTCCAATGGAATCAACGCGATACGGTATGTCGTGATTGCTGGTATGATGCTCGCCTTGTCCGCTGCTAAGAACGCCTAACAAATCCGGGTGGAGCGGGCTTCCAGCCTGCTCGGACAGGCAAGATGCCCGTCCCATCCGTGAGTTTTCTCAGGCGCTCTAAGAGCTGGAACGTGCCGACGAATTGAGCTCAGCCGCCGTTATCCTCACACTGCCTGGCGCGCGAAATCTGCCTGACCCGCCGCGTATCTCACGAAATAGGGTTCCATTAACACATCGATTGCGTGGCTGCTCGGCGATGGCGCTCCGTCACAAAAGCGCCGCAAGAGCACACCGCGCGGTTTTTTCCGCATGGCGCTGTTCTTTAGCTATGATTCCTGCATGTTGATCAACGTCGCAGCGGGCAAGATGGATTGGCGACAGCTTTATCGGCTCTGTATCAGCTTCATCAATCCGCGCCCGATCGCGCTCGTCTCGACCGTCGCCCCCGACGGGCGCCGAAATCTCGCGCCTTTCAGCTTCTACAACATGGTCTGCGCCAATCCGCCGGTGGTCATGGTCTCGACCGGACGACACCGCGACGGCTCACCCAAAGACACCTTGCGAAATGTTGAACAGATGCACGAGTTCGCCATCGCTACCGTCACGACAGCGATCGCGACGCCGATGGTGCGCACGGCGGCGGAGTTCCCTTATGGCGAAAGCGAGTGGGAGTTTGCCGGGCTGACGCCGCTGCCCGCAACACTTATTCGTCCGCCGCTCGTCAAGGAAGCGCCGATCAACATCGAGTGCCGCTTGCGCCAGTTGCTGACGATCTCCGATCAGCCCGGCGGAGCGACGCTGATCTTCGGCGAGATCGCGGCGATTCACGTCGCCGACGAACTCCTCACGACGGAGGGCGTCGTTGATCCGCACAAGCTCACCACGGTCGGCCGGCTCGGCGGGCGCTGGTACGCCGACGCGCGGACGCCGTACGAAATGGAAATCCCCGCCCCGCCCGCGCCCTCTGTCTCAAGCCAATAGTAAGGCCTGGCCGACATATTGTCCGGTCGGTTCCTGACGAACCACATGCGCTGTTACAGGTTGCCCGCGGCGCTCGCCGGACGCGCAGCGCGGCAGGTGCGGATGACTTCGGCCAGCGCTTCGCGGGACTCATGTGGGAGCGCGGCCCGCTCCAGCGTGTAGCGCGCTGCTTGAACGGCGTCGCGGATTTGCGAAAAACCCGTCGTGCTGCTGAGCATTACCAGCCGGTCGAGGATCTTCAGCACTCCGGGAGTATCTCCGGCGCTGAACACTTGCTGCAGACTCTGCACCTCCGCGCGGAGCCGCTGCACCACGCCATTAATGGCGGCGTGCATGCTGGGATCGCGCGCCAGATTGCTGATCACCGGCTCGCTGCGCAGCTGCTTGAGCAACGGAATGAACTGCTCCTGCGAGATTTGCGAAATTTTGCAGTGAAGACAGGGCTTGTCGCCCGCGCACACCGGCGCGTCCGCGGCGGCTTGCACGGTCAGTGAAACGATCGGCAGCACATACCCGCTTTGGCGGAGCGCGCGGACCGCCTCGCAACCCATTTTTTCCGAGGAGTCGAGATCCGAAAGGATCAGGTCATAGAAGCTCTCACGCGTTTGTTCGAGCGCGTTTTCAGGGCTGATGGCCACGTCGACCCCGACGTTGAAGCGCTCGACCACCTTGCGCAACACTTCGGCCCGGGCCTCGTCGAATCCGACCAGCAGGATGCGCAGCGAGCTCGCGCTCGGATGAAACAGCGACACGTCGATCGGCTTGTTGAACTCGCAGCCGACTTCGTGCACGCCCGCCGTTCCCGAAAGCAGCCGGCAACGCGCGACCGTGCCCTCGACCACCTCGGAGTAGTTGAACTCGCTGATCAGCCGAAACCGGCAGCGCGCCCCCGGATAGACATAGCGATTGATCAGAAAGCCGATGCCGTCGCGGCTGAGATTGCGCGTCGCCACTGCCACGCGCTCATCACCCTCGGCGTTCAGAAACTCCACGACGACGCGAAAGCGATAGACGAAGCGCGGCGTGCGACGGGCCGTTGCCTGCGGCGCCAATGACTGAGAGTCCAGCGCATCAAGCAATTCCGCGATCTTGCGGTCGGTCAGCCGCAAAGCCAGATGCGTTTCGCCCGCCACGAAATCGTCCCTGTATTCGGCGCAACCGGTCACGCCCTACACCATGCGCAGATCGGTCGTCGCTGCCTACGTCATCGACCAGGTTGCGGCTGAACATTCGGCCGCGGCGGTTATCTACGGGAATCTACCGAGTTGGGGGCACCGCCCGGCTCGGATGTTCGAGCGCCGCGCAAGATCGGCCGTGCCATCCTTGCGGGTTCGGGCGGAGCTGGACACGCCCGCACGGCGCGCGGGGGCCGACGCCGCGCGATGCTGATCGCCCGCTCGGATTTGCGCCCCCGGCCGGGCTAAGATGAACCGTCATGCAACCGCCACGGCTGCGCATCAATGAGATCTTTCACTCCATCCAGGGCGAAGGCACGCGCGCCGGCGAGCGCTGCGTCTTCATCCGGCTGACCGGCTGCCATTTACGCTGCGTCTGGTGCGACACGACCTACTCCTTCTACGAAGGCGGCTGGAAAGCACTCGATCAAATTCTCGCCGAGGTCGCGGCGTTTGATTGCCCGACCGTCGAACTGACCGGCGGCGAGCCGCTGCTCCAGCCCGCGGTCTACCCGCTCATGCAAAGCCTCGCCGATCACTATCCCACGGTCATGATCGAAACATCCGGGGCGGTTGCGATCGACAAGGTCGATCCGCGCGTCATTCGCATTGTCGACGTCAAATGCCCCGGCAGCGGCGAGAGCCAGCGGAATCACTGGGCCAACATCGACCTGCTCACCCCGCGCGATGAAGTGAAATTCGTCATCGCCGACCGCGCCGACTATGAGTGGTCGCGCGACGTGATCGCGCGCTTCGACCTGACGCGCCGCTGCCCAGTGCTCTTTTCGCCGGTCTTCGAAAAACTGACGCCGCTCGAGTTGGCGACGTGGGTTTTGGACGACCGGCTCAACGTGCGCTATCAGTTGCAATTGCACAAGTTCATCTGGTCGCCGACGACGCGCGGCGTGTGACGTCCGCCCAGCACAACCCGACGAGAATTCCTGTAGCGTCGGACCTCCGTGGCCGACGGCGTATCAGCAACGGTAAAGATGTGTAGCAGCCGGCGAGTGACGCAAGGCTATTGACCTATACGAATACGAACACGCGCGATCAGCGCGGCGCCCCCCGCCCCCGGATCACATCGACACGCTCACGCCCGGTTCATTTCTTTCCTGATGGTGAAGATGTTTCGACGCCCGCTTGTTCCTCGCGCCACTCGAGCCGGCGCGGCCATTGATCGTCAAACTGGGCGACTTCGCGCCTCCCGTCGGGACGAATATGCGAGAAAAGCGACTCCTTCGACTTCTCGTAAGCCAGCCGTCCATTGACGACTGTGTAGTGCACCATCGTCATGTAATGCAGCAGATCACCGTCGCAGACGATCAGATCCGCGTCTTTGCCGACCTCGATGCTGCCGACGCGCTCGTCGACCCCCAGCACGCGCGCCGCGTCGATCGTGATCGTGCGCAGCGCGTCTTCGTTCTTCATCCCGCCGCGCACGCAGAACGCCGCTTCCATGTTCAGGTTCGTCAGATCACGCCCGCCGACGCCCCACGTCACCACCGACGAGGTCGGCGACGTCACCGCCACCGGAATGCCATGCTCGAAGAGTATCCGCGCATTCTCAATCGTCGAGCCGCTGTCGCGCTGCCGGTCCTCGTCCGGCGGAATGTTCGTGCGCGCCGTGATGATCACGCCGACGCGCGCCCGCGCGAGTTGCGGCGCCACCGCCCAGCCCTCGACCGCCCCGCGAATCGTCAGGTCAAAACCGAACTCCTCCGCAAGATCGGCCAGATCGAGCAAGGACTGCGAATCCGACGCGCTCGTCACCGCCCGCGCCTCGCGACGCAACAGCTTGCGATAGCTCTCAAACTTCTCACGCAGCCATGCCTTGTCGGGTTCCTTCGCATCGGGGTTGGCTTTCTTCTCTACCTCATGCGCCGCCAAGTCGCGCAGATACTTGCGCACGCGCTCCATATCCGCCCGCAGCTGCGCCCGCTCCAGCGGCCGATCGCGGCGATAGTTCAATTCCACAAACGTCGGGTTGAGGACGATCATGTCTTCGACCGAGCCATACGTCACTTTCGCGACGGTGTTGCCCGCGCTCGCCGTCGTGATGCCCACCGCCGACGCGATGTTGATGAACAGGCTGAAGACATCCGTCGTGTCTTCCACCGGCGCGTTGCCGTGCAGCCCGCCCGCGCCCGCCGCGACCAGACCGGGATAGACACGCTTCCCGGCGGCATCAATGATCTCACACTCCGCCGGCGTTTGGATCGCCTGCCCGATCTGCACGATCCGCCCATTCTTGCAAAGCACAGTCGCGTTTTCGAGCACAGGGCCGGTCACGGTATGAACCTGACCGTTGATAATCGCGAGGTAGCGATCCTTCGGCTCCGCCGGTTGAGAGCTGGTCGTGCTCGTGCCCGTCATCGCGGCGCTGCTGGTTGTGCTCGGGCCGCTCGCGCTCGGCGTGGCGGCGCCGCGCCGGCCGCCACGCTCCG
>CAYQLG010000047.1:0-30766 GCA_964418235.1 uncultured Planctomycetales bacterium | reverse complement strand
GGCGGCTGCGGCGCCACCTCGGTCGGCTTCTGGGCATCCGTGATCGGTTTGGGCGCGGGGGAATCCGCCACCACGATCGTCCAACTGCACAGCGCCATTACGCCGAGTGCAGCCATCAGCATCGGTCTTTTCATCGCTTGGTTTCCTTTGTCAGCTCGTTGAACCTATCAACCCGTTTCAGCCCGCCACGGCTCACCGGCGGGACTGTCATGCACATTCATGATTCGTTCGGCAACCCGCGGCCGAAGTCGACTGATCCGCTGTAGCGTGGCGGCGCCGTTTCCGACGCGCGACGGCCGGGTATTTCAGGCCGGCGGAATTCGCCGTCGGCCACAGCGGGCCGACGCTACAGCGCCGCGACGCGGCGCAATGCCGCCCGCTCCGCCTACACTCGCCACTCGCCACTCGCCACTCGCTCTACCCTTTCCGCCCGGCCATCTGCATGCGCTGCCGATAGAGGTCGTTGTCGCTGGTCACGTAAACTTCCAGCACCGGCGTCTCCGGGTCGTCGGTGTGCAGCAGCACGGTGATCCCCTCCGCCGGAATGTCCGGACCCGCCGGTAGCGCTAGCAACACCGTGACCTCGCTCTTGGGAGCGGCCTCGATCTTCGCCATGCCGCCCGTCGGCGGACCCGGATTGGTGATCTCGGCGGCGGTCACCTTACCACCGGGGCACTCCACCTTCGTCACGGCCACGGCCTTGTCCACAAAGGAGTAGACCTGCACACGGCGGCGCGACTCTTTGGCGAGATTCTTACTGACAAATATCGCCGGCGGCTGTACATCCACACGCGGAACCATCGTCGCCACTATCGGCACCGTAATCGTCGGCTCGCGTTCATGGCCGGTCGAAACGACAATCTGGCCACGCGTGTTCTTGCTTAAGTCCTGCTTGATCGTCCCCACCACTTCATACCGCTGGCCCGCCTCAATCTCTTTCAGTTCAGCCGCTATTTCGGGCGGGCTGACCGATTCGATCTTCGGCTTCATCGGCGTGTCCATGCGATTCTGCAGCTTGGCCGTCGCGGTCTTGCCCGTCATCAGTTTTACGCCGCGATAGACCAGCCCGCCCAGAGGATCGATCGTGACGCACTTCTTCACCTCGCCGGTGACGTTGAACACGTAGCGTGGATTGACTGGGTCGCTTGAGACGATCGTGATCGTCGTCGCAACCTTGCCGAACTTGCCGGCCGAATTGAAATTGATGTCGATCTCGGCGGTTTCACCCGGCTTCACGATCGGTTGCGCTTTTGATGCCGCCGTACAGCCGCAGGAGCTCATCAAGTCCTGGAGTTCGAGGTCGGCATCGCCGGCGTTCTTGAGCTTCAGCTTGATCGCGGCGGACTCGCCGTGCCAGAGTGTGCCGAAATCCCAGCTTGGCTGTGAAACTTCCAGCTTCGGAGCGGCGGCAGCGGCAGATGCAACCATCGCCAGCAGATACCCGACTGTTGCTGAAAATAGGCCAATTCGCATGATCGCCAAGTCTCCTGCCTAATGGACCGCTGGCCCGGGCCGCTGTGCTGCACGCCGATGCCCAAGTCCCACGGGATGGCGGCGTTACTGATGCCATGGTTATTGTCCGGCGGGTGGAAAGCGCTCGGTCGCGGGCGATCGACGGGAACAAGAATCGCCACCACGATCAGGCCGTGCGTGATTTCTCGGCACCACGCCGTTTCCGGTATCGAAAGCAGGTGGGATACGCGTGCGAAGGTGATAGGGTGATATTGAAATTAAGTGAAAACGGCGTGCGGTCGTTGATCTTGTTAGCACTCCCCATCAATTCGTTCTTCGCTATTCGCACTTCGCAATTCGCACATTCAATGCTTCCGCCGGCTGCGGAGGGGCGACTGAATCCCGACATTGAATTAGCCATAACATCATGCTGTAAAATAAATTACAAGTCATTGCAGGCCATCCGATTTCACTTCTGGCGTCTGCCGCTAGACTACCGCCCCGGTGCGCCGGTCGATTCGGCCCTACTCCGAGAACAATGCCGCCGCAAGATTACAACTCTCTTAAGCTTGGTGAGTTAGCTGCGAAAGCCGCGGGCGGCGACGAGGCCGCGTTTGCGACGCTCTATCATCGTTTGCACGGCGGCGTCAAGCGCTTTATTCAGCGCCGCGGCGCAACCCAACCCGATGTCATTGAAGAAGTTGCGCAACATGCCTGGGTCGAGGTCTGGCGCGGGTTGCGACTCGGGCGCTACGACCCGGATCGCGGCGCGGTCACAACGTTTATCTACGCGATCGCGTTTCACACCTGGCTGCATCACCAGCGCGAGCGGACCCAGCGGAAAACCCGTGACTTCGACGCCAGCTTTGATGACCTTTTCTACGTCACCGACGTAGATCAGATGCTCTATCACATCGATTTGCTGGACGCGCTGCGCGAATGTCTGCGAGACACCGGCCTGACCGCGGACGAGCGAGCCGTGATTGACGGCCTGCTGACGGGGCAATCCGAGCGGCAACTGGCCGAGACGATCGGCCTCGCCGCCAGCACGGTCAACACCCGGAAAAAAGGGGCTCTGGCGAAAATCCAGCAGTGCCTGCACAGCAAGGGCTTTGACACGATCGATCTTCCGACCGAGCGCCCCCCGTCGGCAGAGGAATAATGAAGTGAACCGCTGTCTGGGTCAGGCGTGCTGCCGACGGCCCGGCGGCAGCGGCCAGGAGATTGCCATGAACACCCCCGATCTCGAACGACTGATTCGCCTGGTGGGCGACATGGGCGCGGGGGATGGTTCGCCAAGCGCGCCAGGGCGCGCGGCATGGTGCGACGAACCCAATCCGCCGGCGATCGGCTCGATCGGCGGCTGTCTTCCGATGGCGCGGCTGGCGCAACTCGCCCGTCAGCCGGGCGGCGCGCCGCCTGAGCAACGACACCTGGCCGATTGTCCGCACTGTGCGGCCCGGTTGCGCGCATTCCTGCGGCCATCGCTGTGGTCGCGGCGGGCGCTGCGGCTGCGGCCGCTGCGCTTGGTCTCGCTGCAGGTGTTGGCCGTTGCCGCAACGGTCGCACTATTTACGATCTGGACGCCGCGGGTGGTGCACCCGCGTATGCGCCATGTCGATGCTCGTGCTCCGCTTAACCGTGGAGGCTTCCTGATGCCGGGGATTGTGCAGTGGGCGCACTCGTGCATTGAGGGGGATGCCGATTGCGACGGCTATATCACCGACGACGATACGAACGCGTTTTTCCTGGCGGTGAACTATCCGGAGCAATACCGGCAGACGTTTGGTCCGTGCGAGATCACCTGCGGCAACGACCTCAATCATGACGGCGTCGTCGATCACAACGACATTGCGCCATTTGTGGCCTGCATGTTCCCGCATTGATCAGGAGTGGCGGCAGGCCCGAAACCCATCATGCCCTAAACCGAACCGCGCCCGTAAGGAAGCGATTCGATTCCGCAAGAGCCTGTACAACTGACGAAGCGACGAAGGCTAACGCCGCGGAAAGCTATTTATTACATTTTCGCCCCTTCTGCGGAGGGTTACACTCGTGGTCGTGCTGCCGCGCCAGGCCTGCCGGCGCTGCGCTGGACGAGCTGAATCGAAAATACGCGCCTATGTTCACATGGGCGAATCGGGAGCGTGCCCATGAGCGATGGCCTGCGGGAGTTTCTGCATGAGCTGGTCGACTACGCCGGCTTGTTTCCACCCGCGAAGCTCCCGCTCGAACCGGCGATTCGAAACTTCGCCGCCTATCGACGGGCAGCCGATGCGTGGATGCTGGGCCGGTTCATCTGTCCGGTCGATCAACTCGCGGCGCTGCGGCCCTATCACGATGAATTGTTCGCGCACGCTCCGCCGTTTCGCTTCAGCGTGCTCTGCCGTGGCGGCGAAGATGCGGAGCAGTTTCTCGAGACGCTGCGGACCGACCTCGCGACGATCCACGGGTTTCACAACGCTCACGCCGGTCGTGTGCGCGTCGAGGCGCTGGAGATCAAAGTGCCGGCGGCCCTGCAGGCCGCGACGGGCGCGCCGGCCGATGCAAGCGCCGGCGATGGCTATGAATGGTTAACGAAGGTTCGCGCGCTCCTGGAGAGCAGCGGCCTGGCGCCGCTCGCCGTCGCGCTCGAGCCCACCGTCGGGCCAGACTATGTGCGCAGCCTGCCGCCGATCATTGCCGCTCTTAAGCTCGATGCCGACGAAGCGGCCCACGTCGGGGGCAAGCGGGTCGGTTTTTCGCTGAAGCTGCGCTGCGGTGGCGTGACAGCGGCGGCGTTTCCCAGCGTCGAGCAGGTGGCGTTTGTAATCGCGGCGGCGCGCGACGCCGGCGTCGCGCTGAAATTCACTGCCGGACTGCATCACCCGGTGCGGCACGACGCGGCGGATGTGCAGACCAAGATGCACGGTTTTCTCAATGTGCTGGGCGCGGCGCTGTTGGCGCGCGGGCACGGCCTGCCCGAGGCCACGCTGCGCGAGATGATCGCCGACGAAGCGCCCGGTTCGTTCCGGCTCGACGCCGAGGGATTCGCCTGGCGCGAGTGGCGCATCTCCGCCAAGCAAATCCGCACCGCCCGCAACGTGGTGACGTCATTTGGCAGTTGCAGCTTTGACGAGCCGCGTGACGATTTGCGCTCGCTGAGAATCCTGCCGGCGTAGGCGCAGCAATTGCGTCGCCGCGCCCGGCCGCGCTGCGCGATCGCTGCGTGCAGTGCCGGCTTCACGCGCCTGGCTCAGCCCGGCGCGCGGCCGCCTTCTCGCGTAGAATCTTTCCGCCGGATGCCAGCGTGTAGGCGGCTTCCGCACGGAACGCCTTGCGCGGGTCGGAGGCCCATGCATCCCGCCAGTTCATCATCCGTTGTTGTTCCAGGCACGCACGCCGAGGATAAAGCCGCGTCGTCGGGTGATGACGCGGCCGGTCCACGTACGCCGCTTGCCGCGGGGCAAGCCCCGACGCCGCTGAGCGAGCACGCGCTGCGGGCCAGTCTGCGGCACTCGATCTACGACGGCTGCGGCTGGGGCGTAATGCATGGAGCGGGCGAGCGCTATATTCCGCCCTTGGTGATCTTGTCCTATGCGGGGCTTTGGCCGCTGGCGGCGATCAGCGCGCTGCCGGGGTTGATCGGGGCGATTACGCAATGCGTGGCGGCGATCGTGATCGATCGGCTGCGGGCGCGCAAGCAGATCCTCATCACAGTTTCGTGCATTCAGGCGCTTTCGTGGCTGCCGATGATGGTCTCGCTCTATCTCTCGGAGCAGGTCGGCTATGGGCTGCTGCTGGCGAGCTTCGCCTTGTACGTCTGCATGCAGAATTTCGGCTATCCGGCGTGGAACAGCCTGATGGGGGAGATCGTGCCTGCGCCGCGGCGCGGGCGCTATTTCGGGCTGCGCAATGCGCTGCTGGGCGGCGCGATTCTGATCACGTTCTTTCTGGGCGGGGCCTGGCTCGATCAGGCCGGCAAGGCGCTGCCGTGGCTAGCCCAGACGCCTCTAGCCGGCGCCACCGCGCGGCAGATCGGCTTCACGGCCCTGTTTCTGCTGGCGCTTGGGGCGCGGTTTTTCTCGATCTATCACCTGACCTTCATGCCGAATCTGGCCTATCAGCGCCAGTCGTCGGACAATTTCACCTTCTGGCAGTTTGCCCGGCGGGCGCCCTTCAATAACTTTGGCCGGTTTGTGATCTATTGGGCCGGGATGCACGTCTCGATCGGCTTCCTGGGGCCTTATATGAGCTGGCAACTGTTGGAAAACCTGGAGTATTCACCCTCCGTTTTTGCGACAATCCAGACGATGAGCTTTCTGGGCATCTATGCATCGCAGCCGCTCTGGGGCCGGCTGGCTGATCGCATCGGCAACCGCCGCACGCTCGTGATCGGTTCGCTGGGCTGCTCGGCGACGCCGCTGCTGCTGGCGCTCTGCGGTCAGCCGCTGCATTTCGCGCTGGTGTATCTCATCGACGGGACGTTCTACGCAGCGTTGCAACTGTCGGCGGCGAATTATCTGTTCGACGCGGTGACGCCGGGCAAGCGCGTGCGCTGCACGGCCTACATGAACGTGGCGTTCGCCGGGGGGCTGGCGCTGGGCAACGTGCTCGGAGCGCTGGCGGCGCTCAACAGCCCCGCGCTGGGCTGGGCGGCGTTCAGCGTCCTTCTGGCAGGTTCAGCGGTGCTGCGGGCGCTGGTTCAGGCGACGCTGCTGCGGGCGTTTGGAGCGGTTGCGGCGCATGCCGCGCCTCCCGCTGATTGGCCCACATCGAGCTGATCACGCCGCCGGCGAGCAGGACGGCGATCACCGAAAGCGAAATGTTCGGCTCGACGTGCATGACGTCGTGGAGCAGCATTTTCATGCCGACAAATGCCAGGATGAACACCAGACTGACCTTGAGGTGCTTGAATTTCTCGAGCAGCCCGGCGAGGGCGAAATAGAGCGAGCGCAGGTTGAGGATCGCGAACACGTTCGACGTGAAGATGATGAACGGGTCGTTGAACGGGTGCGTGATGGCGATGACCGCGGGAATCGAGTCGATCGCAAAGATGACGTCGGTGCTTTCGACCACGAGCAGCACGAGAAACAGCGGCGTCATCATGACGCGGCCTTCGACGCGCGTGAAAAAATGCTCGCGATCAAAATGGCGGCTGACCGGGTAGATGCGCCGGGCGATCCGCACGAGCGGATTTTTGTCCGGCTCGACGTGCCCTTCGCCGGCGAACATCATCTTCCACGCGGTATAGAGCAGCAGCAGGCCGAAGAGGTAAACGATTCCGCTGAACCGTTTGATCAGCTCGACGCCGGCATAGATCATGATGCCGCGCATCACGAGCGCGCCGATGATGCCCCAGAAGAGCGTGCGGTGCTGATATTCACGCGGCACCTGGAAGTATCCGAAGATCAGCGCGATCACAAAGATGTTGTCGAGCGAGAGCGATTGCTCGATCACCCAGGCGGTCAGAAATTGAATCGCGGCCTTGGCCGGTGACAGCGCGACGCCTTCATGCGCGCTCTTCAAGACGCCCTGCTGATAGAGGTAATAGACCACGCCCGAGAAGCCCACCGCCAGCACCGCGCAAAACGCCGACCAGACCAGCGCTTTTTTCGTGCTGATGATCCGCGCCCCGCGGTTGAGCACGCCCAGATCGAGCGCCAGCATGGCGAGCACGAACAGAATAAAACCGATCCAAAGCCAGATGATCATGTCGCCTCAAGCCGCCGCGCCGATCGCCGCGGCCACGATAGCCCGTGCGTCGGTCAAAAACCGGTGAGCAAATCGTAGCGGCCTCGCCGGTGCAAGAGTAGCGGCATGCAATAGGGCGCCGCCGCACGGCGCGTGATGATTTGAAAATCAGGTTTGATTTGTACTTGCGGGTGATCGCGGCGATGAAATCCTGCTCCAACGGAACCGCGGGTGCGAGCGTCCCTGCTCGCACCCGACGACTGCTCGGGGTGAGGTGGATCACGGCGCCGCCCGTCGCGGGCTGGCGGCTGCCGGTTGGGGGTCGCCAAGGAGCGCCGCGCGATCCGGTACGCGCGGGGGGTGGAGCGGTCCGAAGACCGCTTCCTTACGGGCGCGGCTCTGCACGGCGCGGGGCGCCGGCTGCGGGCGCATCTCTGCCGCTAGCGCCGCCGGGCGAGCAGACCCAGCGCCAGCAGCGCGAACGTGGCCGGCTCCGGCACGACGGTGAAGATGCCCGTCATGGCCACGGCGAAATCGACCGAAGAGCTGATCGTGATCGAGGCGATCGGCGCTGCGTCATCGGTGTAGGCGCCGAACGCGTTCGCGCCGGAAAGCCCTGTGACCGGCGTCGTCACCGACGCGCCGTCATTGGTCGTGACGGTGACGTCGAAGGTTTCGAAGGGATTCGGCTCGACGTAGAACTGCAGCGCGACGGTGTGTTCGGGCAGGAGCAGCGTCACCTCGGTCGCGCCGTTGGACCAGTAGATGTCGCCGTCATAGTCGTAGCTCCACGTGGCCCAGCCCTCGCCGATGCGACGGTGATTCATCGGCGTACTGAAGCCGAGCGCGCCCGCGACGGGCAGGCCGTCGGCCGGCGTGATCGACGACACGTCGGCGAAGATCGGCCGCGCGTCGGCCCCGAAGGAAAGCAGCGTGTAAGGGCCCAGCGTATTGGGCTGCGGGCCGGTGCCCAGCGACGTAACCGTCGTTGCGGCGTGCGTCGCGGCAACGCCGATGAAGCCTGTCAGAAGCGCAAGCAAACCACTTCGCATCTTCCACCTCCAAGGGGGCTGTAGGTCCGTGTTAACCGCGCGGCGCGCGTTCGCGAGCCGCGTTCAACCACACGGTGGTTCTATGACGGGCGCAAGCGCGAGGTCAAAACGCCGGTCCGCGCGCATGGCGGACGGGGCACGGATAAGCGCCGCCGCGGCGCGGTTTGGCGGCGGGTCCTGAAAATCGTCGTTATTCGCGGGCGCTGCGCCTGTTTTCTAGAGGCTTTGCGACGCTTGCGCCCAGCGGATATACCCCTGTGATGGAGCATCCGAATAACCATGCCGACCTGCTCGCCGATTTGAACGAGCCGCAGCGCCGGGCAGTCGTCCATCGCGACGGCCCGCTGCTGGTGATCGCCGGTCCGGGCAGCGGCAAGACCCGTGTGATCACGCGCCGGGCGGCTCAGCTCGTGCGGGAGGGGGTCGAGCCGCGGCACATCCTCGCCATCACGTTCACCAACAAGGCCGCCGACGAGATGAAGCGCCGCATCGAGGCGCTGGGCGTGGCGGGCGGCATGTGGGTCTATACGTTTCACGCGCTGGGCGTGCGGCTGCTGCGCGAATTCGGCGAAGCGGCCCGCGTGCGGCCGGGCTTCACGATCTATGACGAGGATGATCGCGCCAAAGTCGTGAAGGAGGCCATCGCGGAATGCGGCTATTCCGAGAGCATCGTGAAGCCGCCCAGCGCCGTGCTCTACATCAGCCACAACAAGAACGAGCTGCGCACGCCGGTCGAGGCGCAGGCCGCCGCCAATGTCGCGGTGCAGCAGCAGTTTGCAAGCATCTATGCTGCGTATCAGCGATTGTTGGAGCAGCGCAACGCCGTCGATTTCGACGATCTGCTGATGCGCGTCGCGCTGGTCTTGCAGACCGACGCGGCCATCACCGAGCGGCTGAATCGACGTTTTCGCTACCTCTTGATCGATGAATACCAAGACACCAATCACGCGCAATATCTGATCGCGCGGCAACTGTCGCGCTATCACGGGAACATCTGCGCGACCGGCGACCCGGACCAGAGCATCTATGCCTGGCGCGGCGCGAACATGAACAACATCCTCGATTTTGAGCAGGACTATCCCAGCGCCGTCGTTGTGAAGCTCGAGCAGAACTACCGCTCGACCGGGAAAATCCTCGCGGCCGCCGACAGCCTGATCGCCCACAACACGCGGCGAAAGGCCAAGCGGCTCTTTACCGCAGCCGGCCCGGGCGAGCCGGTGCGCGTCTGGCGCTTCGCCTCGGGCGGCGAAGAGGCCGATCACATCGGCGCGACGATCGCGTCGCTGCATCGGGCCGGGCAGGCCTATGGCGAGATCGCGATCTGTTACCGCGTCAACGCGCTCTCCCGCGGGCTGGAAGAGGCCCTGCGCTTGCGCGGCATCCCCTATCAGATCGTGCGCGGCGTCGAGTTCTACAATCGCAAGGAAATCAAGGACGTGGTTGCCTACCTGCGGCTGCTCGTCAACCCCGCCGACGACGTCGCGCTCATCCGCGTCATCAACACGCCCGCGCGCGGCATCGGCAAGACCACGCTCGACCGCCTGATCGCCGAGGCCCAGGCCGCACGCCGGCCGCTGATCGATGTCGTGCGGGCGGCGGGCGGCGGCAAGGTCGGCGCCTTCGCGGCGCTGCTCGACGAGTTGACCGCACTGGCGCAGACGGGTACGCCGCTCGATGCTGTGAATGCGGTGCTGGGACGGACCGGGCTGGAGGCGGCAGTGCGCGCGGAGGATGAGGTCGCCGGCGAAGACCGTTACGCCAACGTGCAGGAGTTCGTCACCGCCGTCGCCAAGTATGAGCAGGAGCAGGCACAGGAGCAGGAAGCGCCGACGCTCGAGAACTTTCTCTATCGCGTCGCCCTCGTCAACGATCAGGACGCCATCCGCGATGCCTCGGGCGCTGTGCTGCTGATGACGCTGCACGCGGCCAAGGGGCTGGAGTTTCCCGTTGTGTTTCTGGCCGGGGTCGAGCAGGGCCTGCTGCCGCATGAGCGCGTCTTGCGCGAGCTGGACCCCGACGAGCGCATGCGCCAGCTCGAGGAAGAGCGGCGGCTTTGCTTTGTCGGCATCACCCGCGCCCAGCGCCAGCTCTATCTGACCTATGCGGACGAGCGCACCGTCCGGGGGCAGCGCGTCGCCGCCGCCCCATCTCAGTTTCTGCAGGAACTCAGCGAAGAGGCGTGCGAGACGCGCTCGTTTGGCGTGCTGCGCGACGACAGCCGCGACTTGGGCGGCGGTCGCCGTTTTGTTTCTGAATCTGATTTTGACCGCGACGGGAGCGCCTGGCGCGACCGCGGCCACGGCGGCTTCGCGGCACGGCAGCGGGGCGGCCCGGGGCGCAGCGGTTATGTTCGTCCGGGCGACCGCGCGATCGCCGGCGGGCGGCGGCGCTTCGGCGAATCGGACGACAACGAAAGTGGCGACCGCATCATTCGGCGTGAGGACGAAGCGCCGATTCCGGCCGTCGCGCCGGCGGCGGATTCGCGCTTTGCAGGCTGGGCGAAGGGGACGTTGGTGCAGCATGACCGCTATGGCGTGGGGCAGATCGTTTGGATCACGCCGGCGCCGGGGCAGACGCGCGCCGGAATCAAGTTTGCCGGGGTGGGTGAGAAGACGTTCGTGCTGGATTTCACGCCGATCCGCAAACTGGAGCGGTAAGCCGAGAGCGTACGATGGTCGAGCGCCGCACGGAAGGGTGGGAAGTTATCATCGTGGGCAGGCGGGAATGGAATTTCTGACCCAACCAATAACGTGGCGATACATGCTGATGCTTGATCGGCGTGACGTCGGAAAAAACCCGTGATCGGGCGGTTCGGCTTCAGTACGCGTGTCGGCTTTCGGGCGCGCGTTGGCAGACCGGCTTCATTCGCGCGTAGCGCGGCCGCTCAGCAACAGCCCCAGCGCCTCCGCGCGCGTGGCCTGGTTCGTGTGCAAGATGCCGCGCAGAGCCGACGTGACCATCACGCTGCCGGGCTTCCGCACGCCGCGACACGTCATGCACGTATGCACCGCCTCGATCACCACGGCACAGCCGAGCACCTGCACGCGCTTGGCGAGCAGATCGGCGATCTGCGACGTAAGCCGCTCCTGCACCTGTGGTCTGCGGGCGAAAGCATCGACGATCCGCGCGAGCTTTGAAAGGCCGACGATCCGCCCGTTGGGGATGTAGGCCAGATGCGCTCGCCCCTCGAACGGCATCAGGTGATGCTCGCACATGCTCGAGAAGGTGACGTCGCGCAAGGCGACCAGCTCGTGATGGTTCTCATCAAAACTGGTTTCCAGGTGAGTTTGGGGGTCTTCATGCAGACCGGCGAACAGCTCGGCGTACATCCGCGCGACACGGCCCGGCGTCTCACGCAGACCGTCACGGTCCGGGTTCTCGCCGATCGCCATCAGAATTTCGCGCACGGCGCGCTCAATTCGCGGCTGGTCCACACCGGTTCGAGGTTGATTCACATCCATGCCGAGATAGTAGAGCGGTTTCGAGCCGACTGTCGCCCCGGGCCGCCGCAGTGGCGCTCCATTGTCGCGCCGTGCGCGGAGACCAGCGGCGAGGTCGCGAGCGCTTGTTGATAACTCATGCCGCGCGACACCCCCGGATAGTTTGGTGGCGACCATTGGAAAAGTGCAGTGTGCAGGGGCGTTGCGTAGGGCGACACAGAAAAAAACAGGCGGCAACAACACGCGGAACCCAAACCGAGGATGAAATTGAAGGGAAAAAAGTGGGCGGAAGTCGGTGAGCGCCGGGGGGAAACGCAGCAGCCGAGCAGTCCGCCCGTGGGTTGTCTCTCTATATAATACATTAGTTCGGTGTGTCTTGTGCCCTTCATCCCAAAAATCGCACCGAATCGATAAAAATTCTTTCGGCAGGGCTGTCGCCGGACGAGCGTTCCTCGTTAACGGCGCGGCGCAACTCAACGCAACCGCGCACGACGCCGCATGGTGGCTGAAAGGCGGTTGAGCGGCAGAATCCAGGAAATGAGGATTGGATTGGCGCTGCCCGGTCCGCGCGGTCTGCCGTGAGCCGGCCGTCATTGGGGGGGAGTCCTGCGCGGCGGCGCTGTAATCGTCGTGCGATTCGCGATGAAACACGCCGCTCGTTTCGCATAGCCACGCCGCCGCGGAGCACGGTTTTTTCGCGCCCAGTCAGGCGAATACCGGATATTATCGCGGGATAATCGCCGGTCGAGCCGTCCCGAACACCGATACAAAATGGTCGGGACTGCGCAGTTTCGCGCCCGGTCCAACAACCGTAACCGGTTTGAGTGCCGCTTGAGACATGGCCTACCACAACCTCACCATCCAGGAACTCGCCCGGCATATCGGCATGGATGCCCGCGACGTGCTGCGCATGGCGGAGCGCGGGCAGCTCCCCGGACAAAAGGTCGGCGGCGAATGGCGCTTCAATCGCGCCACGCTGCTCGATTGGCTTCAGATTGAAATGCACGCGCTCGGCGTAGAGCAGATTCGCAGCCTTGAGCAGGCCCTCGCTGATAATGACGAAACCGGTGTCGAGGCCCTGCTCGCCGCCTGTCTGTGCCGGGAGGGGATCGACCTGCACTTGCCGGCGCGCTCCAAAAACTCGGTGCTGCGCGAGCTGGTACGCCTCGCCGAGCGCACCGGACTGGTCTATGACGCCGATGGAATTCTCACCGCGCTCGAGCAACGCGAAGAGGCGCGGGCGACCGCTCTGCCCGGAGGAATCGCACTGCCCCATCCGCGACGGCCGTTACCTTACGCCGTCGCCTCTTCGTTGATCTGTTACGGTCGCGTGCCGGCCGGTATTCCCTTCGGCGGGCCGGATGGAAAACTCACACGGTTGTTCTTCCTGGTTTGCTGTCCCCATGAGACCGTTCACCTGAGGGCGCTCGCACGGCTGGCGATGATTTTCTCACACAACTCCATTGAGGAGTTAGCCGAGATCGACGACGCCGACGCCGCGCTCGCGTGGCTGATCAAAGCAGAACAGTCCGCGATGAGCACCGGACGCTGACGTCGGCGCACGCCAGCGTCGATGCTTCCGTATCCACCGGCGCGGCGGTCAGGCGCTGCCGTGCCGACGAAGAGTGTCGGCCACGGTGGGCCGACGTTACGCCGCGAGAAGGATGCCCGCCCCAACCATCCGCGCTGATCCGGCGCGACTGGAAAGTCAGCGCCGGATTCAACGAACCGGTGAGACGGGCCGTTTGAAAGCCCTACAACCCAGACCTGGCTACAGACCTCGCGACATACGATTCGCCCAAACGCGCGCTACGGACACGCGCCGACGGCCAGGCATGAAACAAAGCCCGCGATGTCGTTAAACGTCACGTCGCCATTGGCGTCGATGTCGCCATTGACGAACACGCAACCCGGGAACTGGGCCACATAGGCCGCCTCGCCAACCAGTGCGACGACAAATCCGTTGATATCGTCGAAATTCACAGCGCCGTCACAGTTCATGTCGCCGCGCAGCGTCGGCACGGAGAATGTGAAGCGGTCGACTTCGCCCGGCGCGGTCTCGCCGGTGAATACCTGGATGCGTGCGGCGCCGCTCGAGCCAAGTATCGTCAGTCGGCACGTGTAGCCACCGCCCAACAACTCCGTCACATCCAGCGTGTAGCGCCCCGGCGTCAGTTCATTCAGGAACGCCACCCGCTCGGCGATGATCTCCAGCTCGGCGATCTCTTCCGGCGAATAGACCTCATCGGGCGTGGAGATAGGAAACTCCGTGCCGAATGAGCCTCCGGGGATTTCCGCCACCTCGCCGATGGCGGTTCCGAGCCGCTGCCCCAGCGAATCGGTCAAGAGGAAGCTGACGCCGCCCGAAGTCTGCAGCACGCCCGTCAGTTGCAGCGGGCCGTCTCCGGCGGCGACGCGCCTCACAATCCGCGCTTTGTGATAGTTGTTCAGGCCGGCAAGCGAGAAGAAGCCATCGCGGCTGCCATCGGTGCGGCCCGGGTCGATGATGTGAAACTGCGTCTGACCCTCTTCGACCCGGTAGCAGCCGGAAAAGACCCAGTGTCCGCCGCCGTTGACGTTGATGATGGCCAGGGCGCCATCATCAAAGGCATCGCGCAACTGCACTTCGGCCTGCGCGACGGCAACGGTGGACGCAATCTCGGTCGAGGTGACGGCGTTTCCAAAAAATTGATGCACGCCGGCCCAGCCCGCGGCCAACCCGACGAAGCGCGGCTGCTGCCCGGCGTTGTAACGCTGGAAGCGCGTGGCGGCGGTGATCTGATTATTGGTGATCAAGTGCGCATGCACCTCAGCAGGCGTGTTGGTTCGCTCCAGCAGTTGATTGGCGGCCATCGTGAAGCTCGAGAGCGCGCAGCCCTTTGCACAAATCGTGATCTCGTCACGATCAGCGTCGAGCCGATCGGCGAGCGCGACCAGATCCGCCTGGTCAATCACGCCCATCGGCTCCGCCGCGTCGGCCCAAGTCGGTGTGACGATCTGATTGGGCGGCAGCAGCGCCGCCGGGCTGGCCTTGGGGTCGCGCAGGCGATCGCTGAAATCAGCAATCAGATCCGTGGTCGGCGGAGTGGCGTCATCGGCGGCGTATAGCACATCGCCCCAGCGCGCATCACACTGACGGATCGGCGTCACGCGGCGCGGCGTCGCACGAATCACCGCGCTGCTTCCATCGGTAAGCGTGGCCCAGAGGGCGACCGTACCGCCGGCGTTGATCGGGTCGAACAAGCGAAAATCAGCGGCCACCGTGCGTCCGCCGACCGCATCGCCGGCGACCACGACGGGGAACGCGCAGGAAAGCGTCGTCCGCAGCGTGCCCGCCACCAGGCGCGCTGTGAAATCTGCCGCATAGACGCCGCGCAGGCCGTCCAGCGTGCCGACAAAGACGGCGGTTCCGCGCAGCCCGTTGGCATCGGTGACGGCGCCCATGCTGGTGACGCCGACCCGATTCGCCGCGTCGATGTCGGTGAATGAGTCACTGCGCTCGCCCGCCAGGCGCAGCAACTGGCGCATCGTGCCGTTGCGAATGCTGACAAAGACGCCGTTACCCGTGCCGCGATCGCCGGCGAACGCGACCGCATCGCCATTGGCAGAGATGCCCGGCTCGGCGCCAACCGACACAAACGCGGGCACGCCGGTCGAGACCTGCGTGGTGAGCGGTCCGGGAATCGTCCAGACCAGGATGCGATTTTGATTGTCGCGCGCAACAATCTCGCCGCTGTTTGAGATCTGCGGCCGCACCAGGACGTTGCCGGAGAATTCCGCCACGGTGGTCGGCGGCTCCGCGCTGCCGACATACAACCGCGTCCGCGTCGAGCCGCTGACGAGCGCCGAGAACGCGATCTGCCCGGAATCATTCAGGTCAACGTACGTAGCTGCTGAATCAAAATGTGTCGGCGAGCGGCCCACCACATCAAACAGCCGTGAACCGTCGGCATTCCACCGGCGCACCAGCCAGAAGCCGGGCGCGCCGCTGACCCGGTCGCGAATCGCCACCTGCGGCTGAGCGGCATTGTTGATCGCCGCACCGCCATACGTGCGCGTCGCCGACGCGAAGAACGTAATCTCCGTCCAGGCTCCCGGCGTGTGGCTCACATATCCTTCGCTGCCGATCGCATTTCGCGCGACAAAGGCGACCGTGCCGGCATTGTTGATGCCGACCAGCGCGTCGATGCTCTGCAACTCGCCGCCGGATACGGCCATCAATTCCGGCGGCGTTTGAGCCGACACGGAAGAGGCCGCCACGGCCAGCAGTGTCGCGGCCAGACTGGCGCGCAGTTTCCAATGGGCTTGATCCACGGTGTACATAAACTCCCTTTCCATGCTGGAAATCAGCTTGACGCTGGCGCTCGCCGAACGTGTGAACCGCCGGGTCGAAGTGGACGCCCCGCCCTGCGTCATGAATAGCAACGGGCGTGCTCGTCCGCGCCTTGCGGGAACTTCGCGACGATTCACCGATCATTCCGCTCGCTGCGTTCTTGATATCGAATTCGCGCACAGCCCGCAAGATCACATGCGCCGGGGACACGATAAATCAATGAGACCTTAACCGCCGGCGAGTTGTTTGGTTCAGTTCATATTCGGGTTCGAAACGCGGGTAGCGTGAGCCTCCGGCCCGTGCGCCCCACCACGTACAAAAGCATTTATTTCACGCCGTCACGCCGAAGACCATCACGGCTTCATCCGAAAATTCAAGCTTGACGGAACACGAGCGCATTTTCATTTTTCCTGTAGTTTCGGGCGTCACGGCCCGAAGGCGTATCGCCGTCGATTCGCCGCCGGCCACGGCGGGCCGACGCTACGGTTCAATCGAAACTGCAATAGCCCCCGCCGATCAAGCCCGCATCAGCGCGGCCAGAATGCCGACCACCCGCGCGCCCGCGCGCGGCGCAACCCTCCTGAAAAATGAAAGCCGCGGTCGACCGAATCGTGCGAGGCCCGAGGCTCTCGCACGCTCCGATCGACCGCGGCAGAATGAAACTATGCGCCGCTAGTTCGCGTGCATCACTTGCACGCGCCGGCCACCAGACACTCGATGAAACGGTTGATGTCGTTGAAATCAACGCTGCCATCACCGTTCGTATCGGCATTGTCATAGTTGCAGCGACGATACTGGGCGTAGTAGCCCTCGCGGCTGGCCAGCGCCGCGACGAAGCCGTCGATGTCGTTGAAATCGATCCGCCCGTCGCAGTTCATGTCGCCCGGCGTGCGCAGCGGCCGCGAAACCAGATCAAGCAGCGTGAACGCGGCGCCCGCCGTGGTGGTCAGCTCCAGCGACTCGACCGAGTTGAACGGCGAGGTCGGGTTCAGCCCGATGATGCGCAATTGATCGCCCGAAAGCAGCGGCCCGCCGACGATCTGAATCGCGACCGGACTGCTCCAATAGAACGTCGTATCGACGGCGATATCGAAGTGACCGATTTCGCCCGACGACGGCCACTGCGAGACGCGCGCCGCCGGACCGGTGTGCGGGAAGATCCGTGCCACCAGCGCGCCGCGATCGTAGATCACGAGCTGCTGGCTCGGCGAACCGGTCGGCGAAAGATCGGCGCTGATCTCATACTGCGAGCCGATGTCGGTCACGGTCAGCGCGCCGAGGTCGCGTCCGCCGACGCCGCCGCGGAAGCCGGTCGCTTGCAGCCGTACGAACGAGCCGTTGGGCGCGCTCGCCGAGATCGGAGTCCAATCGAAGTGCTTCTGATCGACGGGCTGCGGACCGGTCGCCACGATGCCATCGTTGCCTGAAGAGCCGATGTTCGAGATCGTCAGCGCGTTGTCGAGATCGACCGCGGCAAAAGCCTGACCGAGTGCGTTGATCGTATCTCCGCGCCAGATCAGCTCAGTTCCGATCTGCGTGGTGCAGGTCGCCTGGTCCGGCAGCGATGCGGCGTCCGCAATGACGCCGCGCACCGAATAGGTGGCGCTGCCCGCGGCGCTGCTGTCGTCCACATAGGCGGATGAATCGCCGGAGGTTTCCGCGATCTGCCGGCCATCGCGATAGATGCGCACGCTGTCGTAGACGCCGGGGTTGACCCATGTCAGCCGCACGACCGGCACGCCCTCCTGCATAATGACGCCGCAGGACATATCACTCGGCGAAGGCACGCCCAGGTCGAAATCGAGCGCATTGTTGGTCGTGACCAGCTCCTCGGCCAGCGCATCAACCTGCACCCGCAGCCGCGAAGAATCGGCCGGCGCCAGCAAATCAAACGCGACGGTCTCCGTCTGATCGGCGGCGGCGTCGAACGTGACGGGCGCCGCATCCAACTCGACGAAGCCGCCATCGACCAGCATGCCAAGCCGCGCGGTCGTGCTTTGTACGCCCGGCGAGCAGGCGCGCAGGCCGGCGTTGCGCAGCACGGCCCGCACCTCGACGCGCCGACCGGGTTTCGCATAGGGGTCCGACAGATCGATGCGCTCGACCGCCAGATCGGGCTGCACCAGCACATCCTGGAAGACCAGCCCGTCGCGCGCGGCGGGGCCGGCGCTGCTGGAGCGGATCATCGTGACGGTGTCGCTGTCGCGTCCGCCGAAGACGATTTCAAGATCGGTCGCGTCATCGCGCGTCAGCGTGCGCACCGCCCAGGTCGGGCTGGGCCGGGTCAGGTCGATCGTCGCGAGCAGTGCCTCGCTATCGGCGTCAAAGCGGCCATCCGCCGTGAACGAGCGCGCCCCGAGCGCGTATTGTCCGCCGCTCAGGTGCGTCACCTGTGGCGCGGTGGCGAAGAGCTGGGGGTTCTCCGGCGTTGTGAGCGTCGCCACGATGCAGCGTGAAGGCGTCAGCGCGAGGACCGGACCGAAGACGTCGCCGTCGAGCCGGCCGTTGAATGGCGCGGTCAGGACGACTTCGCCGGCGCCGAGCGTAAAGGTGTCTTCGCCAGTCACTTCCTCACGCGAGGTAAACGCGAGCATGCCGTCTTCCGGACCCGAGAGCGCCAGGCTGGGCGAATCGACGCCCGGCGGCGGCGCAGCGAGCGCTAACTGCGGCGCCGACCAATTGGCGCCGTCATAACCGGCATAAACAAGGTCGCGCTCGCCGATGAGACCCGGCTCACGCACCCAGACGGCGTAGCCAACCGGCGCCGCCGGCGCGAACGCAACCGTCGCGGCGAAGTCGGCGCTGCCGTCGGCGGGCGAGAGCCGCTGCGGCGCTTGCGGCAGGCCGCCGCTATGGATCCGCGCCGCCCAGATCGAGGAGAGATCGTTGGGCTGACCATCGGGCAGGAGCATCGGCCCGTCGCTCTTCATGAAGACGCACATCGCGGCGTTTTGACCGGGGATGCGCGCCAGCTTGGGCGAGCTGTCGGCGAGCGCGTCCGTCGTCACGGCGCGGAAGGCGCCCCAGCCGGTCGCGGCGTTCCAGCTCGCGGTGAAAATCTCCGTCGTGCTGAAGAGCAGGTTGAAATTCTCGATGTTCTCAACGAGATCGGTCTCCTCGAATGTCGCGCGGTTGCGCGTCCAGGCGAGGATCGCCTCGCTGTTGTTGATGAAGACCAGCTCCGGCTGTGAATCGGCGTTGAAGTCCTCGGGCAGGCGCAGCGGGGCCGGCGCGCTCCACGCACCACCGCCGACGCGCGATACGAAGAATAACTCCGGGCTGCAGAAATCCGGGCTTTCATCCATGTCGCGAATGTAAACCGCCAGCGAGCGCGACCCATCGGGCGAGGTCGCGAGGGTCGGGTATTTGATCTGCGGAGCGCTTGGCTCCCGCGGGGTGGGGCCTTCGACCGGTCCGTCGAACAGGCCGCAGGGGTTCTGACCGCAGCCATTGCCCCACGAGAGATTGTTGAGAGCTCCGATGTCGCGCCGGCCGAAGTCGCGCGTCTTGTTGCCGAACCACCAGTAATCCACCACGAAGCGATAGTCGACATCGAGCCGGAAGCAGACCCGCGGCCGGATGTCAAACGCCGGCAGGATGTCGATGCGCGTCGGTACTTCGAGCGACGCCGTCGGCAGGATGTAACCGGTGGCTCGTGCAAAGCGGAAGAGCCGCGGTAGTAGCGTGAAGTTGATTGAGACGCTCGCGCTCGTTCCGGAACCCAGCCCGCCCGAGGGGCGCAGACAGCTCGCAACGGTGAGGAACGGCGACTGGTCGCGCAGCGTCAATTGCAGATCGAGGAAAGCCCGCGCGAAGAACTCGAGGTAAGCCGAGGCCGTCACATTGGCGCAGATGAAACCCGCCGGCGCCGACGGCGGAATCGAGACCAGGCAGAACGGCCCGGCGATGTTCTTATTCTCGAATAGCGTCTTGTTCCAGGTTTTCTCGAATATCTTGAGATTCGTGAAGTTGAAGACAATCCCGAAATCGGGGCAGTCGAGAAAGCTCGTCGTCGTCGGATTCGCCGTCCAGGTCTGCGAGAAGAGCGGCGAACTGAACGCTTGATGACGAATCTCGCCCGTCAGGCTGCCGTCAAAATAGCGCTTGTTCTTCATCTTGATCTTCGCCGTCACGCTAAATTCGATCTGGTGATTCAGAGCGCCGATGCCAAGCGGAAATCCCGGCGAGACGCCCTGCACCAGAGCCGTGCCGACCGTCGCCGGCGTGATCTTGCCTTCAAGCGAGTAGGTCAAGTCGGGCGCGACCGAGATCGTCGTCAGCACAAACGGCTGACGAAACGCCTCCGGCAGCGGGCAAAGCTGCAACGTCACGCGCACCGGCGTCGCAAATTGCGGCTGATCGTCGCGGGCCGTGATCTCGAGCACGACGCTGCTCAACCGCGGCAACGCGCTCATATTGAACGACGCCTTCCAGAACGTGTTCGGATCAGGGTCGCTGGGATCGACCTTGACGGCGTTTTGCGTCGCCAGAATCGCGTTCGTCACCGGGTGACGCATGCGCATCTGCACCGCGGTCGGATCGGTCGTCGGAATCGCCGAGCCGATCGCCGGCGTCACCAACGCGACGAAGGTTTCCGTCACCGTCGGCGAGGTGATGTCAGGAATCCACGCCCGCGAGTTCGCCGCCGGGTTCCAATAGGAAATAATCGGCGCACTACCCGCGGCCGGCGGCGGCGGGCCGGGCTTGATTGTGACCGTCGCGCTCGCCGTCGCCGTCAGGCCGTGCGAGTCGGTTGCGGTCACCGTCAGCGTATAGCTGCCGTACGTCGGATAGGTCTTCACGACCTGCGGGCTGGCCGAAGTCGTTTGCTGACCATCTCCAAAGCTGTAGTGATACGAGACGATCGTGTTCGGATTGCCGTCAAACGCTGAGCCGACGACGGTAATTCGCCGCTCTAGCGGGCGAGCGAAGAAGCGCATCGACCGCGAAATCTGAATCGCCGAAATCTCCGGTGGCGCATTCCCACACTCAAATGCGCGGACAAACGCGACGGGATATGGCGGACAAGGGAAGGGCGGCCCGAGGTCGCCGGAAAGGCACTGGTGCAGCGCGAACTGCACGTCGTTCGGATCGCCGGCAACCGAATAGAAGCCGAGAATATAGCTGCCGGCGGCGAAGGCCCCGGTCACAGCCCCGGTGCGCCAACTGTTCTGGGCGCTCACGGCCCAATCGGCGATCGGAATGTTGTTGCGGATGATCGCGCCGCTCGTGTCGCGAATGCGGGCGCGGATAATGCCGTCGAGATTACTGCGGCGACCGAGCACACGGATGGCGAGGCCGCGCGTGGTCGGGCCGGTCAGCGTGAAGCCGGTCTGCACCTCGTTGGCCTCGGAGCCGAAGACGTTGACGCTCTGACCGGTCTGTGTTGCACCGCTGCGCGCGAGCAAAGCGCCGCATGTCGGCATCGAAACCGGCGAGCATTGGGTGGCGAGCGACGTTTCGTCTAAGACCTGGAACGGCGAGGCAGGCGAGCGTACGCCCCCACCATCGATGCCGACGAGTTCATAAGAGACTTGTCCGCCGAGCGCGGCGCCGGCGAGCTTATCGACGAAGCTGGTCGCGCCGCCCGGCAGAACCGCGATCGGCATGCCGGATCGGCGCACCTCGATCTGGGCGTAATCTTCGGGCAGCGACCAGCGGATGCGCACTTCGTCGTGCAAATGGACGGCTTCGATGTCCTGCGGCGCGTTGGGGCGGAACGGTTCATAGCTGACGGCCTCGGGGAGTGTGGCCAGCACCGTCGCGCCGCCAGCGGCGAGAGCTTCCAGTGCGTACAGGCCGGCCGGGTTAGCGGGCATGAAGGCGCTCGCCTTGCCCGCTGTGACCACCTGCACATTCGTCAGGAATTGACCGTTCACGCGAAAGCGGATGCCCTTCGCAAAGCCGCTGCCGAAGATGTCGATCGGCGTGCCGCCGGCGAGCGGATGCTCCGCGGGTTCGACGCTCGTGAGCGTGACGGCGGGCGGACGGGGAGCCGGGCGGAACGTCAGATATTGCGGCGCGGTCGCCAGACCGCTGACAAACGCGCCCAGAAACGCGCCACTCATGCCATCATAGCGCAAGACCTGATTGCTGAGCGCACTCGCGACATAGAGGCTGCCATCGGGCGCAAAGGCGAGTCCGACGGGACCGTCGAGGCCGCCGCTGCCGGCAGTGACGAAATCACCCAGAAACGCGCCGCTCGCACCGTCATAGCGCAGCACCTTATCGGTGTTGAAGCTGCTCAAAAAGAGTTGTCCGCCGGGGCCGAAGGCCAGATCCCAATGGGTGTTTCCGCCCGCCGCGTGCGTTGCGAAAATCGTCGGAGCAGATCCGCCCGTGGCCGGATAGCGCAGCACGTTGTTGTCGCTGGTCACGAAATACTCGCCGGATGGGCCGACTGTCACACCGCGCGGGAACTGCCCCGCACCGGAAGTAAACGCCCCAAGAAACGCGCCCGTGGCGCCCTCGTAGCGCAGCAATCCATTCGTCGTGCCGCGGCTGGCCGCGAGCAATTCTCCATTGGATCGAAAGACCAACCCGTGCGGCGAAGTCAGGCCGCCGCTGCCGGTGGGGACAAAATCGGTGCCGCTGCACGTCGGACAGGGGCGCGGTGCGCCGCTGACCGGATCAAATCGCAGCACGCTCTGACGCGCGAAATTGCTGACGTAGCACAATCCATCCGGCCCGATTCGCACGCCGCGAGCCTGCAACGTGGGATCACTCATGGTTCCCACAAGGATGCCCGCCTCGTCATAACGGCGGACCTCGTTGCCGGTGGAGACGAGTAACTCGTCGGCCCTCAGCGGGGAAACCACGACGGATAGAACACATATGGCCAAATGAGTGCGCGACACCGCACGGCACAGATTTCTGTGCATCATGGACGACCTCCCAAAGCAGGTTGAGAAACACGGCCCGACTACGGATTCGGAACAGCAATCGTCCTGCGGCGTGAAAGTACGAACACGACGGGCGTCGCACGACCGGGCTGAACCTTATCCTACACCTTGAAAGCGTCAATACAAGAAGAAACCGGCGGCGGCGGTGGGGCCGGGGCTGAAAAATATCCGCTCGTCACGGTCCGGCCGCGCCCTCATCGGGCTGAGCCAGCGCATGTCCGAGCCAGGCGCGCGCCGCGCGCCACTCATTTTCGATCGTGGTTTTCGAGAGCTCCAGGACGCGGGCAATCTCGTCCATCGATAGGCCGCCGAAGAAGCGCAGCTCGACGACACGATGCTTGCGAGCGTCGATCTCTTTGAGGTTGGTGAGGGCCTCATCGAGCGCCACGATGTCGCTTTGGGCGCGTGTCGCGGATTGGGCATCGACCATGCTCAGCTCGACCCGGCCCCATTCACCGCCGCGCTTGGCCGAGCGCGCTCGACGGGCATAGTCCGTGAGGATCTGCCGCATCGCCGTGGCCGCGACCGCAAAGAAATGGGCGCGATCCTGCCACTGGCCGGCCGGCTGCTGAATCAGCCGCAGAAACGCTTCGTGCACGAGCGCCGTCGGCTGAAGCGTATGGCTGTCGCGCTGGCTGCGAAAATAGGAGCCGGCCAAAGCGCGCAGCTCGCCATACACCAGCGGCAACAAGCGCTCGGCGGCGGTGGCATCGCCGGCTTCGAGTTCGCGGAGCACGCGGGTCGCATCTGGGGGCATCTCATGGGTGTCCGTCACGCTTGAAATTGTATGGCCGGCCGGGGCCATCGCCGCATTCGCTGCGGCTAAGTGCTTGCTGTACCTATAAATAGCGTCGCCATTTTTGAAATTCTGAAAGCCGGCGCCGATTTGGCTTTCACTTTTCCCGCGAATTGGCATAATCAGGCTACTTACTGCGTTTTGCGAAGCGTGGTAGGCGGAGCCGCGGCGTGAGTGCTGGGATTCCGTGGGGATTCGTGCCGGCGGCTTGAGCATCAATGCGGCAACAAACGCGAAACACGGCCGGAGCGGCTGTGCGTGGTGGCATTCCGGCCCGATGAGGGTCGTCTCACCCCGCGCGATCGCGCGCCCGTGACGAGGTTATTCCATGCGTTCGTCATGTGCGGCAACGCGGCGCCTTGTAACCGGTCTGCTCCTGGGCTGTTGTGCGGGATCATCGATCGCGTCCGGGTTAATCGCCGAGCGGCCGCCGCCGGAGCGGACCGGCATAGGTATCCCCCTGCTTTCCGACTTGCCGCTGGATGGCGAACTTTTCGATCGTGTCGGGCAAGTCAACGCTCAGTTCGAACGCCCGTCCGTCGCGTTTAAGCGCAATGGCGAGAGCGTCAACGCCGATACGCCGAGGTTCGAGACGATCGCGATCGCCTCCGGATATGAATGGTCGGCGGTGACGCGCTCGGATGTGCTTTATCCGATCGCTGTGCTGCGCGGAAAGCTGTGGGCGACCAACGGGTGGAACATCGCGGTCAGCGAGGACGGCGAGACCTTCGAAGAGCGCTTCGTCTTTCCGGAAACGCTGCACTATCGGGCGTCGGCCTTCGAGACGCCGGCCGGCTCGTTGCTGGTTGCGACCGGCTGGTATCAGCGCGGCGTCTGCACCGTCTGGCGCAGCGACGACGAAGGCCGCACGTTTGAGCCGGTGCTGACGGTGCAAACCGGATATCTGGTTCATTTTTCACACTCGAACCTCTATGACTACATTTTTCTGGCTGAATATGGCCCGCTGACCGGCGACAACGCCCGCCGCATCTATCGCAGCACGGATGACGGGCGCACCTGGGAAGTCGTCTATGACCCGCCGCCGGAGCTGAATTATCACAACCATCAGCCGATCGGCGACGAATGGTCGAATCACGTCTATGTCGCGTTTGGCGACCATCGCAAGGGCATCCTGGCGTCCAACGACTTTGGCGATACGTGGTATCAATTACACGATCACTATGCCCCGACGGCCGGGATCGCGCGCCCCGACGGCGTCTATTGGGGGCTGGAGGGCACGCCGCCCGGCGCGGTCGTCCGCTTCGATCCGCGCGCCGGCCAGTGGTCGCATAGGCTGCGGCTCAACAGCGGTTATATCGAACAGTATGCCCGGACGCGCGTGCCGTGGGTCTGGTCGATGATCGACCATGCCGGCATCATCTACGCGCCTTTTGCGCGCGAAGGCAACGAGATGCGGCTCTCGGCGGACGGCGAGAATTGGGCCTTTGGCTGGGGCATGCCCCGGACCGATGCCGGCGTTTTTCATCTCGCGGGCGTCTATCAGGGCTGGGCGTATGGCCTCTATGGTCGCGGCTTGCTGCCCAGTTTTGCTCCGGAAGAGCATCAATGGTTCCGCTTCCGCATTGGCGACGTCGCCACGATCGGCGCCCTGCGCATTGAGCCGCCCGCCTCGAATCGACTGGCGGACGAAGCCCGTTCTAGCTTTGAGGAAGACGAGAGCGGTTGGGTCGCGCAGGGCGACGCCATCCTCTTTCGCGACAACTTCCGCCCGTATCACGGCCAGTCGTGCATCCGCGTGATCGATCCGAATCGTTCCGCCGCGATGCGCATCCTGACGCCGGCGGCCGAAGAACCGTTCCCCGCGGACAGTTGGGTCTATGCGCGCATCGCCCTCCGCGGCGACGAAACGACGTTTAAGGTCTATCTGCTCGACGAAGAGAGCGCCGAGTATGGCTGGTCCACCGTCACGATGCCCAGCGACGATTGGTACACGGTCAAATGCCGCATGTTCGTCCGGCATCCCAACAACCGCGTGCGCATGGTGATCGAGGCCAATGCCGAAAGCGACTTCGCCGTCGATTACTGGTTTGACGCGCTCGAATACACGACGGTCGAGGACGGCCGCACGTGGCAGCCCGGCGGAGTCGACCGGGCCGCCGAGAGCCTGCGCGTGCCGATCGAGTTTTCGCAGCGATGGTCCGATTTCATCTGCTTCACGCCCGAATTCTCAACAGAGGATGTCTATCCGGGTCCGCTGACGATCAAGTCCTGGGTGCAGGACTTCCAGAATTTCGCGCGGCTGGTCGTCGATCCGCGCGAGGCGACGATCTCCGTACTGGAAACGCTCGATGGCATCGAGCGAAGGGTCGTGCAAACGCCGCCGATCGAGTTCTGGGCCGACTGGACGATGCGGATCGGCGTGATCTCGGCGGAAACCGAGACGCGGCTGCATGTTCGCATCGGAACGGAGCACTACGAAGCGATCGGCGAGAAACTTGAGCTGTTGCCGCGCGAGCTGCAGATCGGCAGCAGCCCGCTCGGCAATGATCAGGCGCCCGGACTCTATGCGCTCAGCCGAACGTACGCGGGCGAGTTGTCGCGGGTCGAGGCGCTGGGCGAGCTGCATTTCCTGCCGCAGGCGCGGACCGGGCGCATCCAGCGCGGGGATGCGAACTGTGATCAGCAGGTTGATTTTCTGGATCTTGACCTGTTTGTCTTCGCGTTCATGGACCAGCGCAGCGGCCGCGACGGCTATCTGAGCACCAGTCAGGCCGCCGCCTGCTGGAGCGCCCGCAGCGGCTGGGGCGACGTGAATGAGGACGGCCAGATTGATTTTGAAGATCTGACGCTGTTCGTTGATTGCCTGGTTGAAGCGGGGTGCCGGTAGTCGATGGTGCGGGCGAGTGCTTCGTCACACTTGAATTTGCGGGTGAGCAGCAAGGGTGGCTTGCCTCGGGCCCGTGCTGCCCGCGTTTGAAAACCGAGAAATCAGACGTGTTCGACTTCGAGGCCATGCGCAGCCGGCCCGCGCCGGACCGTCAAGACATCGCTAAATGAGTGGACGGAAGCCAAACCACGTCGTGTAGAGCCGATTCATCAGCGCCGTCAGGAAAAAATCGATCACGAGAATCACGATGAAGCTGACGACAAAGGCCTCGGTGCATGCGCGCCCGACGCCTTCGGCCCCCGGTCGGCAGGTGAAACCTTTGTAGCAACTGATCAGCCCGATCGCCCCGCCGAAGAACAGCGCCTTGATCAGCCCCGAGAAGAGATCCCACATCTCGACCGTATCCGCGGTGAATTGCCAGTAGGGTCCGGGATCGCCTCCAAAGAAAAAGACGTAAATGCCATAGGCCCCGAGCGCGCCGGCCAGGTCGGCATAGCACGTCAAGATCGGCGTTAACAGCAGGCAAACCAGAAAGCGGGGCGTCACCAGATAGCGGATCGGATCGGCCCCCATGGAGCGCAACGCAAGGAGCTGCTCGGTGACGTTCATGGTGCCAAGCTCGGCCGTGAGTGCGCCACCGACGCGCCCGGCCAGCATGACGCCCGCAAGCACCGGCCCCAACTCGGCGGCGAGCGAGATATTCACGATCGCGCCGAGCCGGCTGGAAAAGCCGGCCGTGTCGAACTGCGCCCAGCCTTGCAGAATCAACACCATGCCGATGAACATGCCGGTGAGCAAGATGACCGGAACCGACATCGATCCAACCTGGAAGGCCTGCGGCAGGATGCGCCGCCAGCCGCGCAGGGTCATGATTTCGACCGGGATGTACGCGGCCGCCGCCGCTGAAAAGACGCAGAAGCGCCCAAAGCCGGCCAACACACGCTGAACCAGCACGCCGAGCCATGCGAGTGGATTGACGGCGGACCGGTCACGGTTCATGGCGACGACTTTCCGCGGCGCTGCGGCAGCCAACCGCTCCCTTACGGTCGCGGCGCTGCCAGGCGCGGCGCTGCCAGGCGCGGCGCTGCCAGGCGCGGCGCTGCCAAGCGAGAATGCGTCCGTCGCGCCGTTCAATCAACAGGACATTGCCGGCCATGGGCCTACACCTTCTGATGCGGCGTGCGCGCGACTTCGAGGCCGCCGGGCAGACTGACGATCGAGTAATCGCCGAAGATGTTGGGAGATTCGGCTTGCAGCACGCGCAGGATCGCAACCGCGACGCGGCAGATTTCGGTCTCGGCGTGTTCATTGGCGCGCATCTCGATGAAGTGCCGCCAGGCGCGGGCGTTGCCCGTCACGAAGATCTTCGTTTCGGTGGCATTGGGCAGCACGCTGCGGGCCGCCTGGCGCGCCAGCTTGCGGCGCAACGTCGCGCTCGGCTCATCAGCGAATTTTCGCGCCAGCCCCTCCACCAGCTTGCAGTAGGCTTCATGCGACTGGCGAATCGATTCGAGAAAGACGGTGTGTAGCTCCGGGTCGCTCGCAATGATCTCCGGCTCGACAAAATCCGCCGTGCTCTCATCGACATATCGTTGCGAAAGCTGTGAATAGCCAAAGCCGGCGCGATGCCGCACCAGTTCATGCGTGAATGAGCGCGACACGCCGGTGATCAGAAAATTCCAGACGGCGTGCTCCAACACCGAGCCATGCGCCGATTCGAGAATATGACTCAGATACTCGCCATTGGATTTGCGGCCCTTGCCGAAGGACATATAGCAGACGCGGCCGGCGGCTTCGCACAGCACCTCGGCGCCGACCGCGGTGTCGGTCTGCCAGGTGGCTTCATGATCGGTGAGAAAGCGGTCGATCGCGTTCTGATCGATCGTCTGCCGCCCGACCAGATAGACACGCGGCTCTTGAATGATCTTCACGGCTCGGCTCCTGCTTCAACGGTCCCATCGCGCAATGGCGACGACCTGCGCCATGATCGTAGCCGAGCCAGGCGCACGCTACACGCTCTCCCCGGCGACCGGACGGCACGCCGGCCCCATGCCGCCACTTCGGCCGGCCACACCACGCCAGGCGCGCCGCCTCGTTCTGATTGCCTCCGCGACCTATGCGCCTGGCGGCGGCTCGGCCGGCTTCTTGTCGGCATCGCCCGCCGGCGCCGTGTCTGTCGGCGGCGGCGCGGCCCCGCCGAGAAACTCTCGGAGACGAACATATTCACGCAGGTAAGGCGACTGCTCGCGCTTCGCCAGCGCCTGGCCGAGCGTGTCGAGGGCCTTCTGTTTCTGTTCGGCGGCGCGCTCCGGCGCGATGCGCCCGATGAGCTGATGCACCGTCGCCAACGTGGCCTGCGGCACCCACTTCGTCGCGTCTGGCCCGCGCGTCAGTTTCTGCGAATAGGCTTCGACCGCCTTGCCGAGCTTGTCGAGCGCGGCGGTGCGGGATGTGTTGATCCGCTCCTGGAAAGGCGTGTCGTCAAACGTGAATTTTTCATCGAGCGTCGCGTAAAGCTTCATATCGTCAATCAAGGCCTGATTGGCCTCAATGATGATCGCATAGATGCGTCCCTCCAGCGCCAGCCCGGCCGCCTCGGCGCTCGCCGCGACCAAACGGTAGTACTGATCGCCGGTAATCAACTTCAGCCGCTCATTCTTGCCATTTGTATCAAGCTGCTGCGCCTCTTGAGCCGTGCTGACCCAGTTGTCCAGCGCGGCCTGGGCTGATTGAAACGCCCGCGTCGCGGCGTTGGCGGCGGCGAGGGCCTGATCCTCTTTCTCGACCGCAGCGGCGTTCAGTTTCGTAATCGATTCGACAATCGCCGTCTGCGCCGTGCGCAGCTCGTCGATGTGCGTGCGGATGCGCTGCGCGTCGGCACGGGCTTTCTCGGTGGCGTCGGACCAGGCGGCGATCGTCGCGGCGATCGACTCCTGCGCGGTTCCGAGGCGCTTGGCGCGCTCTTCGGCGATCTCAAGCCGCGTGCGCATCTTCTCGACGCCGTCGGTCGGCTCACCGCCGACGATTTCACTTTCGAGCAGGTCTTCCCCGGCCAGCGTGGCGCCGCGGCGCACGCCATGGCGCTGCTCCAACTCCTGCTCTTCGAGGATGCGCAGTTCGTCGCTGATGCGCTGATATTCTTCGCGATAGGCCGCGAAGGAGGCGTCATCGCCCGCACGGAAGCCGCGCTGCTCCAGCCCGATCAGCCGGGCGCGGGCGTCGCGCAGGGCGCTCTCGGTCTTGGCCAGTTCAGCCTCGCGCTGCTCCAGCTCGGTCCGCATCGTCGCCAGCTCCTTGCCGGCGTCCACCTTCAGTTGGTCCAGCTCCGCCTGATCGCGGCGCAGCCCGTTGATGACCTCGGTCACTTCGATGCCGTTGAAATAGTCGGCCCGGCCCTCATCCTCTTTCAGCCGAATCGCCGACGAGAGCAGCGCGACGCGCTGACCCGCCAACTCGTTGCGAATCTCTTCGGCCGCGCCGAGCAACTCGGCCGCCCGCCGCGACTCAACCAGGCCGAGCGTGAATTGAACCCCCAGGGCGCGGTCATTCTCGGCGGCGGCGGCCTTGGCGTCGGCCAGAGCGCTCGCGAGCAGCGCCTCGTTGGCCTGCTGCGCGTCGCGGAAGCCTTTCACCGCCTGACGCAGACCGCTTTCGGTCGCGGTCGTCTGCACCACCTGCAACTCCGGCAGGCCGGACAGGCGGGCGTTTTCAATGGCCCGGCCCACCTCGGGCGAGAGCCGCTTGTTCGCGTCCTGAATCATCTCGCCGGCCCGCTCCGCCGCGGCGGCCAGATCGGCCCCCTCAAACGCCGGCTCATTCACGATATGTCCGAGGTGCGCCGCCGTCGCACTATGCCGGCTGAGCTTGCGCTGCGCCAGTTCGGCCCGCTCACGGGCCGCGTCGGCGGTGAACGCCTCCTCCGATCGCAGGCGGGGCGCAACCACCCAGCTCGCCGCAATGATCACCGTCAGCACCAACCCGATCAGCACCGGTCCACGCGCCATGGCATGCACTCCGCAAGGCGGAACTCCGCCCGAGGCAAAGTGTTGCGGCGGGCCGCACGAAAGTCAATCGCCGCCGGCGAACGGCGCGGCTCGGAGTGCGCCCTGAAGCAGCGCCGCGACCGTCAGGAAGCGGTCTTCTCAGCAGAGCCACGACTGTCAGGAAGCCGTCTTCCCAGCAGAGCCGCGCCCGCCAGGAAGCGGTCTTCTCAGCAGAGCCGCGACCGTGAGAGGCTGTCGAAATACTCCGGGACATCTTGCTATTTTTGTTG
>CAYQLG010000046.1:0-31490 GCA_964418235.1 uncultured Planctomycetales bacterium | reverse complement strand
GGGGCCGTCGCGCTGCGCCGTCGCAAGCCCGCCAGCAGCAGCGGCACGACGACGATCAGGCCGATCGCGAGCAGCCACACCGGCCCGGTCAACGGAAGCCGCACGTCGGGCGGCTTCGCGCCGAAGCGCAGCGCGCTCAGCCCGGCGAAGCCGGCGATCAGCGCCGCGGCGACGGCGGGAATCAGCGCGAGCCGCTGCCAGGGCAGGCCGGAATAATCCGGCGACGCGCTGCTCACCACACGCTCCGCCAGCGGCGCGAGCAGCAACGTCGCCAGAACCAGTGACCAGACGCGCCATTCGGCCCACCAGAGCTGGGCCTCAACGACGCCGGTCGAATACCACAGCAATCCGCCCGCCGCCGCGAGCAGTGCCAGCAGCGCCGGCGCGACCAGCCACGGCTGGTTTTGGGCGGTGCGGCGATAGAGTGCGGCGGCGGCCTGCGTCAGCTCGGCCAGCACGGGGCGGCAGAGAAACGCGGCGCTAAGCAGGCAAAAGGGCGGCCAATACTCGATGAAGCGCCGCGCCTTGAAGGTCAGCAGCATGAAGACGAAGTTGTAAATCAAGAGGGCGAGGTCGGCTGCGGAGAGGGCCGGGCCGCGTCGGAGGCGCAGGCAGAGCGCGGCGACCCAGACGAAAAGGAGGAGGGCCGCCTGTTGCACAAAAAACCAGGAGTCGGTGTAGGGGCGCCACTCCTGGCCGACTTCGATGTCGGGAGTCAGACCGGTGCCGAAGACCTGGAGCTTGAGAAACTCGTACATGCCGCCGGCGTAGGGGTAGGTCAGCACGCCCAGCAGCCAGCCGGCGGCGGTCAGCGCGATCAGCTTCCACGGGGCGGCGCGATCGCCCGGCGGGCCGATGAGCTGCGCGCCGGCGTAGATCGCGACGAGCAGCGGGGCGTAGAGCACTGAGCCGAGATAGACGTGTACGTAGAGCGCGATGACCAGGCCCGCCCACACATAGCGCCGTGTGAAGAGCATCAAGAGCGTCCACTGTAGGAAGATCAGCGAGATGCCGATGGCGCGGATGTAAGCGTGCCGCCCGAAGAATTGCTCGGGCATGAAGAGAAAGAGCGCGATCCACAGCCAGCGGCAGGGGACGCGCCCGGCGCGTAAAAGCAGGTTGAAGAGAACCAGGTTGGCGCCGAGGCAGAACGCCATCGCCCAGCGTCCGCCGGCCATGTAGTCGCCGGTGAGCGCCTTGGACGCCAGCACAAAGGGCATGAGAAAGATCTGAAAGCCGACGTGGTGGCTGACAAAGTCGTCGCCTTGCTGGCGGAAGTAGGCGTAATGCAGCCAGGGGAAGGTCTTCATGAGACCGACCTGCGGCAGCATTGCCGCCATTTTCATGTGGTAATACGAGTCATATTCGGGTACGCCGATCTCGTCTTCGGGGTGAAACGTCGAGCCGTGATAGAAGAAGGTCTGGAGCGCGAAGCCGAGGATGAAGATCGCCAGCGATTCGAGCACGATGAGCGTGCGCGGCGTCGATGGCTCGGCGAGCGGCGTCCGCGCGGGCGGCGCTGCGGCGCGCGGGCTGGGTTGGGCTGAATGGGCGGCGGAGGAATCCATTGGGGCCAACGTCCTTGGTTACGAAGAATTTGTGTCTTACACAGGCCGAGCCAGGGCAGGCCGCAGCCCCCGCGATGCCGGCGGTGCGCCCGCTCGCCGCGGCGTGATCCGCACACCGCTGAGCAGGAAGCATGCGCCCGGCAGCGCACAAATCAAGTTGACCAGCCGGATTGCCAGGGCCGCGCTCACGATTTGCGACGCGCTGCCCAGGCCGTGGAAGAAGTAGCGATAGGCCAGTTCCATCGTGCCCAGTCCCTGCGGCGGGCCGGGAATGGCTTTGATCAATTCGCCGGTCGAGAAATAGGCATAGCCGTCAAACCAGCCGGCGTGGTCGAGTCGCAAACCGATCGCCGCGGCCAGACAGAAGAAGGCGAGCGCCGCGAAAATTTGCAGGATGAGCGTGATGCCGATGCCGCCGATCAGGAGCAGCGGATTGCTGAGCAAGCCGCGCACCGTGCGATCGACGCGGGCGAGGCCGGGATGTTGGGGAAGCCACGGACGCAGGGCGCGCCCGATGCCGCCGCTGCGCAAGGCCGGCAGGCCATAGATCAGACAGCCGCCGATGAGCAGCCCCACTAGCCCCAGCAGATAGCTGCGCAGCGGCGCGAGCCGGCTGGTTTCCGGGCAGAAGGCCGCGATCAGCCCAACTGAGAGCAGTAGCGTTGCCAGCCCAAGTATGCGATCGAGGAAGACGAGCGTGGCGGCCTCGGCGGCGCGTGGGGTGCGCTGGGCGACGTACCAGGCTTTGTAGACGTCGCCGGCGGTTGAGCCGAGCGGCGCGGCGAAGTTGAGAAAATTCCCGACGAGGGCCAGCCGCAGACTCTCGCGCTGGCCGATGTAAATGTGGTGCTGTCGCAGGACAAAGGAGAGCCGGACGGCCTGTAGCAGCGGGACGACAAAGAAGACGGCGATGCCGGCGAGGAGCCAGCCCTTCGAGCTGCCGCCCCAGATCGAGCTGAGGCCGTAAGCGATGCGCTCGAGGCCGTTTTCGTCGCGGGCGATTTCGCTGCGCGGGAGAATTTCGGAGCGGGCGGCCGCGGTGTCGATGCGAATGGTTTCGCCGAGGTCTACGACGTGGCCATAGAGCGTGACCGCCCCGCGCGTGACGAGTGAATCGTGCAGCGCTACATTTCGCAGACACAGCCAGACCGCCCCCACGCACAGCGTCAGCCGGAGGGCCGAGACGAGCTTTTTCTTCAGCGCGGCGGAGGTCATGGAAACCTTGCTTGGCTAGGCGAAAAACCATGAGCCGCGGCGATCCGCGCCGTCGGCCTCTTGAGCAATAGAGGCCGCTCCGGGCTGGCTGATACATACTTACCCCGGGTGTAGCTGGGGCGAGGCTGCTGTGAAGCGTGGCGGCGGTCTTCGGCCTGTGACTGTTTCCGCGGGCCTCCGACCCCCCTCGTCCGGCCTCAGCTCCGCCGCATCACGGGGCTACAATTTGTCGATAGGATTCTGGATTAGCGCATGGAGGCCTTCTGCGAATGACCAGCCGCACGCCCCGTCCGATCGGCACAAAAATTGTCGGCACGCTTGGCCCCGCTTCGGCCCATCCCGAGCGCTTGGCCGAGTTGATGGACGCCGGCCTGAACGTTTGCCGGCTGAATTTCAGTCACGGCACGCACGCCGAGCATGGCCAGACGCTGCGCATGATTCGCGAGATCGCGCAGCGGCGCGACGCGCCGATCGTCGTGCTGGGCGATTTGTGCGGTCCGAAAATCAGGCTGAATGAAGTGCGCGGCGAGCCGCTGCGCATTGAGACCGGCGACACGCTTCGCTTCGCCGCCGGCAACGAGCCGGGCACGCGCGAACGGCTTACGACCAACTATCCGCCCTTTCTCGACGAAGTTCACATCGGCCAGCGCATCTTCATCGACGACGGCACGATCCGCCTCGTCGCGACCGAGCGGCACAATGGCGATTTGCTGTGCACCTGCCTGACCGGCGGCGATTTGCGCAGCCGCAAAGGCGTGAATCTGCCGGATTCGGAGCTGAGCACGCCGGCCCTGACCGAGAAAGACCTGGCCGATCTCGACTGGGCGATCGCCAATGGGGTGGATTATGTCGCGCTCTCGTTCGTGCGCCGGCCGGAGGACTTGCGGCAACTGCGCAGCATCCTGAATGATCGCCGCAGCCCGATCCAGATCATTGCCAAGATCGAGATGGCCGAGGCGCTGCAGAATCTCGACGAGTTGATCGCCTTGGCTGACGGCGTGATGGTGGCGCGCGGCGACCTCGGCGTCGAGATCGATCTGTGGCGCGTCCCGCTGATTCAGAAAGAAATCACGCGCAAATGCCGCGCGGCAGGCAAGCCCGTCATTGTCGCGACGCAAATGCTTCAGAGCATGGTGGCCAGCCCGACGCCCACGCGGGCCGAGGTGAGCGACGTGGCCAACGCCATCCTCGATCGGGCTGACGCCGTCATGCTCTCGGCCGAGACGGCGGTCGGTCAGTTCCCCGTGCATGCGGTGGCGTTGCTGCGGAATGTCGCGCAGGTGACCGAAGAGGCGCTCTCGCCTGAGAACTTCGGCGGCGGGGCGCCCGATGATTCGATCTCGGCGTCGAACCCGATCACGGCGGCGATCGCCAACGCCGCCGTGCGTGCGGCGCTCTCGCTCAATGTGCGCGCGGTCGCGGTCTGGAGCGCCACGGGTGCGACCGTGCGCATGCTGACGCGGGCACGCCTGCCGATGCCGGTCATCGGCATGACCCACGACGAGCGTGTCTGGCGGCAGCTCAACCTGCTCTATGGCGTGGTGCCGCTGGGTGTGCCGGCGCTGAGCAACCCGGCCCAGATGGCCAATCTGCTCGATGCACATCTGATACAACGCGGCGTGGCCGGGCCGGGCGACCTGGTGGTGGTCGTGACCTCCACCCGTCCGACGACGCCCGGCGCGACCGACACCGTGCTCGTTCATCGCATTCGCGGGTGAGCATAGTGATTGGTTGAACGCCCGGGCGCGTAAGGTTGTCGGACTGAAACGTCCCGGCTGACCGGGCCAGCCATGAAGCCTCGTGAATTTGAGGTTATTAGAAGGTTTTCATTTTTCCTGTAGCGTCGGGCGTCCCTGTCCGACGGCGGATCGCAGCCGATTCGCGGTCGGCACGGAGGGCCGACGCTACAGGTCGAACGAAACTGCGCCAGGTGCGGCCCGCGCGTCTTTGCGTCGCTCCCGAATCACGCACCGATCAACAGCGCGATGAAGTTTTCGATGTCTCCAAAGTCGACCGCGCCGTCGTCGTTGGTGTCGCCGTTGTCATAGTTGCAGCCGGGCATCAGGGCTTCGTAGGCGGTCCGGCTGACCAGCGCGGTCACAAAGCCGTCCAGATCGTCGAACGTCACGCGCGCATCGCAATTCAGATCGCCGGCGTGTCGCAGCGGCGTCGGGCGAAAGCCAGTCAGCGTCAGCGTGAGCACATTCCGACCGCGCAGCTCGAGACGGTCATACAGCGGCGCCGCGCCGGGTTGCAGCGACACGATGCGCACTTCATCGCCGGCGACCGTGACCTCGCGCCGGCCGCGAATCCGAATCGTCGTCGGGGCGGCGAAGAAGGCGCTGACATCGGGCGCATCGCCGAAGCGGCCCGCTTTGACGGCGATCGGCCAGCGACCGACGCTGTGGCCATTGAGCGGTGCGATTTCGCGCGCGATCAGCGCACCACCACGATAGACATGTATCTGCGCGAATGTTCCTGTGCCGGCAAAACCGGCGGAAAGCTCAAGCTCGTCACATTGATCGATGAGACGCAGCATGGCGTGAGCTTGCCCGCGGCTGAGTCCGCGCAATTCGAGCGTAGCGCCGGGCTGGAACGACTGCTCACAGCCGACAAGCTCTTCGAGATCAATACGACCGGCCTCGACCGGCCCTGTCTGCAGCGCCACGCCGTTGTTGCCGCCTCCGCCGATGTGCAGGACGCGTAGTCGACCGCGCGTCGTGCAGTGATAGCGCGCATCGCCGAGAGCCGCGGGTCGAAGCGAAGTGAACGCAGCGCCGCACGCGCACTCATCGGGAATGCCGTCGAGATCGGCGTCGCGCGAGCGGCCATCGCGAATGTCGAAGTAATCATCATGCCCATTGCCGTTGCAATCCTCCTTGATCGCGAGAATCGAGACGCCTCCTAGCAATTGCTGCCCCGCGAAGGAGCCGACGTGGATTAGCTCTTCCGCTCCGTCCGGCAGATCGAGGGGCGGCACCGGCAGCGCCGTGACGTGCGCCGCCGCACCACCCGCCAAGAGCAGCTCTGGCGGAGTAAGCTGCGTCGTCCAGCGCGAGCCGGGTGTCTGGTTGCGCACCTCAAAACGAATCTGCGCCGGCGTCGGATCGCAGCGAACAAGATTCTCGACGCGGAAACGCACCGGTGAGCTGGTTACGTTGAGGTTGCGCTGGGCAATGTTGTTGAGCGGATTGTCATCAAGGCCATAGCCGATTTCGACCTTCATGCACTGGTGCGTGTCGCTGGTCGGAATCCAGCCCGTCAAAGTGACTGAGACCGGCGTCGACGTGGCCGGCAAGATGGGAATGATGATCGTGCCCAGATGGTAAAACGTCGGATTGATGGTCGAGAAGATGTACACGCCGAACTCGACCCGTACGTTCGTCGCGGTGGCGCCGCTGCGGTTTTCGACGAGTGCTTCCACGTCGGCGGCGATGCCGGCCTGAATCACACTGACCGGTCCGCCGAATTGATGCACGATGATGTCCGGTGAGAGCCAACTAATCGGGGGCGGGTCGCTGTCAAAGGTCAGATCGCTCGTCGCCGCGGCCATCAGAGCGTCGATCGCCGCGTAGCCGTTGACCAGACCATAACCCCAGTGGCTGTTCCACGCGGGGTCGCACGACGGGTCCGAGGCCGGGCCAAACTGCTCGGCGGTACGGATGAGAATTTCCTTGACGCTGGCGGGATTGATGCCGGGGCGCGCTTGGCGAATCAGGCCGACCAGGCCGGTGACGTGCGGCGCGGCCATGGATGTGCCTGGTGCAGTCAACGGCGTGTTGGGGTTGTTCTGGCAGGCGGCAGTGATTCCGCCGCTGCAATCATTGCAGTTGAAAAAGGCGTCCGGGCCGCCGCAGGACGGCCCCGGGATGTTCGTGCCATGCGCCGTGACGTCAGGTTTCAGTTCGTCGCGACAGTCGCTGTCGCCGTCGGCGTCGCGCGGCCCAAAGCTTGAGAAATCCGCGATCACGTCGTCGGTCCGGGTGATGGTGTCCTGATGAGCGGCAGCGGCGACCGTGACGGCGCGCGAGGCGGAGGCGGGCGCCTCCAGTCCGGCGATCATGCTTGCACCGTCGTTGCCCGCCGCGGCGATCACCGTCACGCCCAAACCGACGGTGCGATCGACCAATTGGCAGAAAGCGCCGATGCCGTTGTCTTCGGCGCCAAGCTTGAAGCTCAGATTCACGGCGCAGATGTTCCAATCGGTGCGGCGCTCGATCACTTTTTCGAGACAGCGCACGGAGGAAATGCCGACCGGATTGATCACGCCGTTCTTCATGTCGATGAGTCCGGCGGCGGGCGCGACGCCGCGCGCGATCGGATTGATTCCCGCGCCGAGAGCGATGCTGGCCACGTGCGTGCCGTGGCCGCGAATGTCTTCGGGGTTGATTTCCGTGTCGCTGATGCCGTCAAAGCCATAGACGGCGGCGGCGAAACCGCCGTGCGGAGTGCCTGGTCCGCCCGGGTCGTCGGCGCCGCTATCAATGATCGCGAGGTTCGAGCCGACGCCGGTGATCCCAGGGTAGACCTCTTCAACCGTGTCGGGCGCGCCGCCGTCAGAGGCCACACGAATAGCCGGCACGCTGACATCGAGCAGATAATCGCCGTCGAGATCGAACTCGACAAAGGCAACATCAGGGTGTGCAGCGATCGCCATGATGCCGGCGTAATCGGCCCCGGCCACGAAAATCGTGCTGATATAGCGGCAGGCATGCGCGATCTGCCCAAACGCGCTGAGGAGCGTGCGATGGCCGTCATCGGGTTCGACGCGGAAATTCACGATGATCCGCGCATCCTTCTCGGGCGGGTCGGCGTCAAGCAGGTCGTCAATCTTGTTGCCGTCGCGATCGCGCAGCCAGGGCACCGGAGTCGCCAGCCACGCCTCCGGCACATACATGCCCGGACAGACAATCGGCGGCAAGTCGCGATAGACCTCGAGCAGCGCCCCCTGGCTCTGCACACCGCCGCAGGAATTCGATACGCGCACGCTGTAGGTACCGGCGTCGCCAGGTGAGACGGGGTTTATGATCAGACTGGATAGCGTCTCGCCTGCGATTGGGTTGCCATTGCGATACCACTGATATTGCAGCGGCGCCGGGGTCGCATCGACGCTGAACAGGGCTGCGCCCCCCACCTGCGCCATCTGATAGCCCGGCTGAGTCAGGATGGTCGGTCGGCAATCACGGCAATTGACGCTGAGGAATTCGCCGATCGCGAAGGGCACTTCGGCCTGAATCGTCATGCTTGACAGCGCGGAAACCCGGCCGAGGACATGGAACCCAAAGCCGGCCGCGCCGGCGTCCGCGGTGACATCCTGCGTCAGGCGCGTCCCGTCGGGGGTTGTCGCCGTGATGGTGTGCGTGCCGAGCGTTTCGGGCTGGACGTAGAAGATAAAAGCACGGACGCCTTGCGGCAGGCGCAGCGTCACGGTGGTCGCGCCGTTGCTGTAGTAAATGTCCCCGCGATAGCCGTGGCTCCAACTCGGCCAGCCTTGGCCGACGCGCCGGTGGTTCAGCGGCGGGCTGAACGCGGTTTGCCCGCACGGTCCCGTGACGCCGGAAACGTCGGTATGCAAAGGTGAGGTGTCGGCTGAATAGGGGAGGAGCTGATAGTGTGCGAGCGTCGCCGGCGGCGCTCCTGCGCCGATGCGCGTGGCAATCGTGGCCGCGTTGACGGTGATGGCTCCGCACATGAGGCCCCCGCACACAAAGGCTGCGAAACGCATGAAAATCTCCAATTTTCCGCTGTTATTTGGCGACTGCGGCGGAACGCCGCCAGCGCTGCGCTCGTTCGGGTACGGGCTTGAGACGAGGGAGACGCGTGCGTCATCAAGTATACCGTTGGGACGGTGCGTCGACTGACTTTTCTCAGCGGACAGGCCGGCTTGCGATAGTCGTGCTGGCCGGGCACACCGCATGGTGCATTGATGGATGCGATGAAAGCGGGTGGGATAGGCTTCCAGCCCGTCGGGCCGAGAGCATGAGGCATGCCCCCGCGCTGATATCGCAGCGAGCAAAGAAAAAATTGATTTGCCACCCCCGGCTTGGTTCCGATGGGCGCGTGAGTTGCTACCCAAAGACCTTGGCGGCGAGTATTGTTTCCAGCATGGGAGAAATGCAGGTTGATTGGCAGATGCGGCGCGCTTGGCGCGGGTTGATGGCGGTGCTGTTGGTCGCGCCGCTGGGGTTGCTGGTGGGGTGTCAGGCGCTGGCGGCGCCGTTCCTGATGTGGGGGCCCGAGCCGACCAAGGACGTGCCCGCCGAGTATCCCTATCTCGCGGGCAAGAAGGTCTGCGTGCTCGTGTGGGCCGATATCGAGACGCTGCTGCAGTATCCCAACGTGCCGCTGGAGCTTTCGGAGTACATTCGCGTCGCGCTGGAGCCGAACGTGAAGGGCATCCGCTTTGTCTCGAATCGCGAGGTGGCCAACATGCAGCGGCGCGATGCGAGCTGGGATCGGCGCCGGCCGGCGCTGATCGGCAAGGACTTCGAGGCCGATCGCGTGGTCGAGGTGGCCCTCTCCGAATACACGACCCGCGAGCCGGACAGTCCGCAGCTTTATCGCGGCCGGATTACGGCGATGATCAAGGTGCATGACACGGCGCTTCCCGACGCCGGCCCGTCGTACAAGACCGAGCTGAGCACGGCCTATCCGCCGGAGAGCATCGGCGAGTACGGCACTGAGGAGCGGACGATCCGGCGGCTGACGATGGAGGCGTTTGCCGCAGACGTGGCGGCAAAATTCTATGATCGCAAAGTCAAGATACGTTGAGGAGATGCTGGCGGTGTGTTGTTTCGCCGTGTTGCTGAGTCAAAAAAAGCGACGAAGCGACGAAGGGAAGAGCGGATGGCCGCCTAGCTCGGTGTCAGGGGTGGAATCGGACTATGGCTCGTAGGTCGCCGAAAGAGACGCGGAGGGAGACAATTCCGCGATAGTGCGATAGTGCGCTAGAGAAAGTTTGAGGCAAGTGGGGGCTTGCCCGGTGAGGAGTTGCGATGACTGATTCAACCACCGATGTACGTGCCGCCGCTCCGATCGATGCTAATCTGGTCTTTGCTGATCGGACGGCTGCCGGCCCGGTGCGTGGTGCGTTCTCTCACGCGCCGCTCGGCAGAGCGGGGCTGGTGCGGCTGGCGCTGCTGACGGGGCTGGCATTCACGTTGTCCGGCTGCCTGCAGGAGATCGGCGCGATCTCGTATTACCTCCAGCCGCGGCGCATGCAGAAGCCGGAGTTTGAGCTGACCGCCGAGCGGCTCGCGATCCTGGTTGAGACCGCCCGGCCGGAACAGGACAACCCGGTCTTTACGCAGGCATTTCATGAGAACATCGAGAAGATTTTCCGCCGCGAAAAGCTCAAGACGCGACTGGTGTCGTTTGAGCAGACCTATCAGCTCCGCCAGGAAAACAGCGATTTTCGCCGTTGGAGCGTGCAGCGCGTCGGCCGCACGCTCGAAGCCGAGCAGGTGCTCTATGTGCGGCTCGACACGCTGCGGCTGCGCGAGGATTCCGGCAGCCCGCTGGTGACGCCGCAGGCGGACGTGCGGCTTTCGGTGGTGGATGTCGGTTCGCCGGCGGAGCATGCGCGGCTATGGCCCAAGAACACCGAGGTGCGCGAACTTTTGATCAAGCGTTCGCCGCAGGAGTACGTCAATACCGACCAGCTTGACCGCGAGGCGGCGAAACTGGGGCGCGAGACCGCCAAGAAGGTCGCGGAGTTTTTCCACGAGGTTGATTTGGAGGCGCCGCGCGAGTACGAGGAATAGCCGCGGTGGGTGGGGTGTAGATGGCGGCGTCGCGGCGGCTTGAATGGGGCGCTGCAGGCGGTGGTGGGACAGGTTTCGCGGCAGCCCGCGGCCGGCAATCTTCCGGCCCGCAGAGCGGCAGTCCCGGCAGCTGTGGATGGGGTTTCTCGGGCGTGTGCGTAGCTGACATTCAATTTTTTCTTCACGAACGGCGATAAGTTCGTTAGTATTTGGATGGATGACGTGCGTGGCCTCTGACGCCAGCCGCCCCGCCGGGGCGACTCGCGTCCGCGGCCCGCCTCTCACACGAAGGCGCAGGCCTATGTCCGTGCTCGATTCCGAAACGGTTCTGACCTATCAAAAGCGTCTGGGCTATAAATTCAAGAATGCCGAGTTGCTGCAAGCGGCGCTCACGCATTCTTCCTCGGCCGACACGCGCCAGCGCAGCAACGAGCGCATGGAGTTTCTGGGCGATGCCGTCCTGGGCCTGGTGGTTTGCCAGGCGCTCTATGAACAGTTGCCGGAGGCGATGGAAGGCGAGATGACCAAGATCAAGTCGGCGGTGGTCTCGCGGCGGTCGTGCGCGACGGCGGCCGAGCGGCTCGCGCTGGGCGAGATGCTGATCCTCGGACAGGGCATGGAGCACGGCGAGCACCTGCCGCAGTCGCTGGCGGCGTGCGCGCTCGAAGCGGTGATCGCGGCGATTTACCTCGACGGCGGCATCGAGAAGGCCCGCAAATTCATCCTGAAAGCGATGGATGACGAGCTGCGGGCGGCGATCGACTCGGGCCATCAATTCAATTACAAGAGCCAGTTGCAGCAGTGGGCGCAGCGTTCACGGGCGGTCTCGCCGCAATATGTGTTGCTCGATGAGCAAGGGCCGGACCACGCCAAGTGCTTTGAGATCGCCGTCAGCGTGAACGGGCGGCAGTTTGCCAGCGCCTGGGGCCCCAACAAGAAGGACGCCGAACAGAAGGCCGCGCGCGCGGCGCTGATCGAGCTGGGCGAGCTGGATCCGCGTGACGACGATCGGCCGGAATTGCGGACGTAGGGGATGAAAGGTGGCCGTCTGAATGTAGATCAGAGCAGTTGCCGTGCGGGCGGGGTGTGACGGCATTCCGGTGGGGAAATCGGTTTCAGCGGGTGGGACAGTCCTCCCGCACACGGGCGTTAACCTAAGAAAAGGATGGGGGTGGCGCCGCCGGCGAGATTGGCATGAATGCATACGAGCCGCAAGGATGAAAGGGGCGTGATTGAGCATTTGTGGCCGAAGTGGTTGGAAAGATGCCGCCCGGCAGCACAATTCCCTTCTATGTGCGTATCTCGGCGAGCCGGAAACCGTACGTGAATTCAACAAGCCGAATGTCTCGCATGCTGTGAAGCCATACGCCTCCACCCCGCGGCTCGCAGCGCTCGGCGTGGCGATTGCGTTCATGTTGAGCCGTAAGGATCTGGCGGCACCCACATGGACGAACGATGTGTGAGACAAACAGAAGAGGCGGAGCAAGCGCATGCCTGCTCCGCCTGGGGTTGTGGCAGCACGGTATTGTGAACCGCGCGTCTGCTCGCTTACTCGATCAGCGCCACCGGGCGACGTCCGCCGAGCGAGCGGAAAATCATCTGAAGCTGCTCGGTGTACTCTTCCGGGTTGCCGGCGGCGTAGAACTCCTGACCATTCGCGATCGCCGCGATTTCCTGCATCACGCTGCGATCGACGCCGTAACCGACGCTGACGCAATAAACGGTGATGTTCTGATCGCGTGCGATTTCCGCCTGATCCAGAGCATAGCCGACCGCGGTCGGAGCGCCGTCGCCGACGTAGGAGCCGGACGAATCAACGTTCGGCACGCCGTCGGACATCAGCACGACCACCTTCTTGGCGCTGTCGCGCGCCCGCGAGCTTTGCAGTTCGACGAGCGCCGTGGCCAGGCCCGCGCCGATGTTGGTCGACGTGTTGTAGTGGCCCGACTGCCGCGCATAGAGCGTGTTGGCGATGCTCTGGTAATTGTCGGTCAGGTTGACCTCATGCCGCGAAGTCGTGGCGAAAATCTCCAGCGACATGTGATCGATGCCGTCGAGCGCGTCGATCGTGTCGGAGAGGGCCTGCACGGCGTCTTTGACGGCGCGCAGCGGCTGCTCCGGCGTGTTGAAGAGATTATTCGTCTGACTAATCTGCGGCTTGCTCTCGACGAGGAAATCGACGTAGGTCTTCAGGCCATAGCGATAGCGGAAATTGCTATCCGAAATGCCCGAGCTTTGGACGTAGTCGATGAAATTGGTCCAGCTCCAATTGACGCGGTAGGACGGCAGCCCGTTCCAGGTGACTTCGCTGGAGTCGAGATACGTGTCGCCGTTACCGCCGCTGATGCCGCCGGGGCGGCCGCTGCGCCAGCTCGCCAGGCCGAGCATGACGCCGGCGCGGCGTTGCCAGTGGCTGTTGTTGCTGTCGCGCGAGCCGCTGAGAATGATCGTGCGCTCGTCGCTGTTGTAGCCGGCGGTGGTCAGATTGTTGACGACCGCGGTCAGGCTGGTCTGCGACTGGCTCTTGCGGATGTTCCACAAGCCCGGGTCGCTGGAGGGGGAGTAGGCGCCGGGCAGCAGCGCGTTGCCCCACGGCGGCAGACCGCCGACGGTCGGACCGCTGTCGCCGGCATACTCGGTTTCGAGTTCGCTGCCGGGCATGTAGGGGCGCGACGGGGCCGGGCCGTCGAGCGACGCCCAGATATCGCGCGTGTTCGGGAAGCCGCCATCGGTGCGGTCCCAGAACCGGACCGAGCTGTCCCAGGCCATTGACCCGGACAGGTCGATCACGACCGCGATGTCGCGCGGGATCAGCACGGCGGAAGCTTCCGCTTCCAGATTCGCGCTGCCCAGGCCGAAGACGTTCGCGAACGTCAACGGCAACGCGCCGGCCGCCGAGTCGTGCGTGCGCCGGGCTTTGACGCGCACGGCGTCAAAGCTGACGCCGCCCGGCTCAAACGAAAACTTCTGCGTGACGGGGTTGAAGATCGCCCGGCCAAACTCCACGTCGCCGCTGCCCATCTGGATGCGACGCCCCATCACATGGTGACGGTACGAAAAATCCTCGGCCGCGGTGCGGGCGAGCTGTGACGGGGTCAGGGCGCCGGACGGGTCGCCGACCAGTTGCTGCGCCGCCGCCAGCGCCGCCGAATCGGCTGCCATTTGCAGCTCGGTCCGGGCGGTGTACATGGCGCCGACGTCGATCGCCAGTGCCCCCATCCCGAGGACCATCGTGGACATCACGGCCACTTGCACCACAACGGCGCCACGCCGTGAGAACTGGCGCCAGGGGATCGGCACGCGCTTCATACACACCTCCGAGTCAGGAGCGCCGCGCAACGCAACGCCGCGTGTGGACACAGGTCCACGCCGCGGCGTTGCGCTCGTTGCGCTCGGCTATCGCAATCTTTCCGTCGCCGTCACATCCCGTCCGCATTTCCAGCCGGCCCCATCGGCCCGCGCAGCTTTGGCGCGGCCTTCGGCCCATAAATTTCGTTTGGCTTCACCGGCCACGTTCCGCCGTCCGGCATCGCCGGGCGGCTTCGTTCCGGGGTCGCACCCTCGATCTTGCCCAGGCCGTACAGCTCCCAATCGTTGGGCGGCGTGTGGTTGCGGCCGGGCACATACGCCACCTGATTCGGCGAAATCGGCGCGACCAGCTCGGGCGTCACCAGGATGATCAATTCCGTCTCTTCCTGCTGATAGCGGACCGAGCTGAAAAGCTGTCCCAGCACGGGCACGTCGCCCAGCGCGGGCACTTTGCGACTGGTCGCGCGGGTGCGCTCGCTGAGCAATCCGCCGATCGCAAAGGTCTGACCGGCGCCCAGCTCGACCGTCGTCTCGGCCCGGCGCTGCGTCAGACCGGGCACGACAAAGCCCGACAGCGTGACCGCCGTCGAGAAGTCCGGCTCGCTGACCTCGGGCGCGACGCGCAAGCGAATCGTGCTCTCACTCAGTACCACCGGCGTGAAGCGCAGGCGCACGCCGAACTCGCGGTAGTCGATCGTGATCGAGACGCCGCCGCCGGAGTTCTGCGGCACTGGGATCGGGAATTCGCCGCCGGCGAGGAAGCTCGCTTCGTGACCGCTGATCGCGACGAGGTTCGGCTCCGCCATCACGCGGAGAAGGCCGTTTTCGCGCAAGGCCTGGATGAACACCTGCATCTGCACGCGCGGGAAACCGAGCGAAAGTTGCGGCGTTCCGGTCAGCGGAATGCCGTCGGTACCCGTCAGAAAGGGCACGTTTTGGCGGATGTTGGCGCCGGCCGCGGCGCCGATGTTGGCCGGGTTGATGCCGTCAATCTGATTGACCGCAAAGACGTCGCGGAAGTTTTCGCCGCCGAGCCAGCCGTTGAAGCCGAGCTGGCGCGTCGCGGTGCGATTCACTTCGGCGACCGTGCAGCGCAGCAGCACCTGTTGCGTGCCGGCGACCTTGATGTGGTTGACGACCTGCGGAGAGTATATCTGCGCGATCTGCGCGATCTTCTCGGCGGTCTCGGTGTCGGGCGCGGTGCCCGTGAGGAGCACGGAGTTCAAGACGCCCGTGGCGCGCACGCCGGCGCGCGGCGCGACCGTGCGAATGCTGGCCTGCAAGCGATCGAGCTCGAGGTCGCAGGCAATCGTGAAGACGTGCTGTTGGCCGCCTTCGGTCCAGGCGATGAGCTGCGTCGTGCCGAACGATTTACCGCTGATCAACAACTGCGTCGGCGCGGTCGCGGTGGCTTCGGCGACGGTTCCGTTCGCCACGCGAATTTCTTTGAGCGGCACGCTGAAATCAACGAGCACGCCCTGATTCACCGGCACGGTGATCAACTGGCCGGAGTTCACCTGGGCGGAGACTCTGAACGTCACCGCCGGAGAGCCGGCGGCGCTGGCTGATCCAGTTGAACCGCCGGCGGTCGATGCGGCGGCCGCGCCCCCCGCAACGGCGGGGGTGGTCGGCGAAGCCGGCGCATGGCCGGCCCCGTTCAGAGCGACCGTATCCGAGACCAGCCGCGTCTCAGGCTGTCCTGCCGCGACTGGGGTGAGCGCCGACGATAGCGCAAAAACTGCAGTCGCAAGCGTCACGCGCCATGGATATGCACACATGCGGTTCATGCGAAGAGCTCCTTTGGCTCACGAGAGAGATTCGACGGTGGAACCCAGGCGGGGCTGGGCATTTCCGAGGCCGGTTCAGGTTCCGGCGGCGGCGGGCTGCCCGCCGGGTGGCCGGGGTGGTTCGGGGTTTGTGAAGGCGCCTGGGGACGGACCGGGACGACGACCACGTTGGCCTGACCCTGCGCGGCTGGCTGCCCGCCGGTTGCGCCGCCAAACGAATCCTGGCCGGCGTCGCGGCCGCCTTTGGCGAGATCGTCGACGCGCTCGCGCGAGGTGCGGTTCTTGAATTTCAAGACTTCATAGCGGTCGCCCAGCTTCACCAGGATGTCCCAGGTCGGCTCGGCCGGCGGCGGGGGCGGCGCCGTCACGATCGGCGCCGGCGCGGCGGCCGCGGCGTCTTTTGCCTCTTTTTTGGCAAAGGCCTTCGCGAACATTTCCATCAAACCCGGGCCGGCCGGTTTCTCCGGCTTCTCCGCGGTCTTGTCGTCATCGTCGTCGGAGGTCTCACCACGCTTCTTGCCTTCGATCACTTCAGAATCGCTGACGGCCCGGCCCGAGCCGCTGCCGCCGTCCTCATCGCCGCGCATGCTGAGCTTGATCTTGCCGCGCTGCTCGGCGAGGTGCAGCGCCGTGACATACTCGGGCTTCACAAAGAGCGTGACCGCGCGGGCCTGCTTGGGCGCATTGCCCTTGGCGTCTTTCTCATCGCCGTTGCTGGCGACCAGCCGCTGGCCGACCGCCGCAACTTCGGCGTTTTCGAGCACCGTGCGCGAGATCATCTCCTGCTTGCCGGCGCGATTGACCGTGAAGTACCCGACCACGTCGACGCGACAGCCCGGCTGGATGTGATAATCCACGCCCGAGCTTTCATCGATCTTCACCGCGATCGCGCGGAAGCCCGGCTTCACGTGGATGCCCGGCTTCGCTCCCGGCGCCAACAGCATCGCCTCGAGCACCGGCAGGCTGCCCGGGGCGTCCACCTTCGGCACGCGGCCGAGAATCTTGTCTTTGTCTTTTTCGAGGATGGCGCCCTCGGGCACGCTCTTCTGTGGGTACGTGATCGTGGTCAGCATCGGCTCCGAGATTTCGGTGCCGCGCGTGATGTCCTCCTTCGCGGCCCAGACCTTCACGTAGACGGTCGGGGCGCCCTTGGCGCTCTTAATCGTGTCATAGCCGATCTTGAGAGCGAAGCCGCCCACGCACAGACCGGCGATCAGAGGAATCAACGCTTTGCCGTTCATCGGGTGAACCTCAACATCCGAGTGTTGCCAATCTCACGCCGTGCTTATCGACATTCGTAGCATCGGCACAGCGCCGGTCCGCGGCACAGGTCAATCCGTGCGCGAGCCGGGGCGAATCGGAGCCATCGCGTCCTCGGCCGTGATCAGCGCGTGAACTGCTCCATGCGTCCATCTCCGCGAAGCTCCATCGGCTTTCTAGCCGATCGGGCGTTGCGACCTGACAGCGAAATTCGATCGTCGGCCGCGGAGCGTCGACGCATTGCGCTACCGGCTGACGCGCTGTAGCGTCGGGGCTCCGTACCCGACGCCGGGTCGGAGAATCGCCACCGGCTGCCCGCGCTCGCCATCGGCCCAAGCGGACCGAAGCGACTGCATCCGCCGTCGGCCACGGAGGGCCGACGCTACAGTGCGCTCGTGGGCGCTTGGATGATCAGAGCGCCTGGGCAGCTCACTTCGTTCTTCGCCATTCGCCATTCCAGCGCCGCCGTCGGCCACGGAGGTCCGACGCTTCAGGCCGGCCTAGTCGAGGCCTTCCTTGCGCATCGAGCATTGCGCGACCAGGTCATACGAGGTCGTTCCGAAGTACGCGCCGATCAGCGTTACGTCCGAATAGGGGACGGCGATGCGCACGGTCTCGACCGGGTTGCCCGGCGTCGAGCGCGTCAGCGTGATCGTCGCCGTCGACAATCCCAGCGGGTTCAGAATTTCGTGCGAGCGATCCATCACGTCATCTTCGGTCGAGCCGGGCAGCGCCGCCGTCCGCGCGCCCTCGCGGGCCGCGTTGGTCAGACACTGGCGGATCGTGAAGACCCAGCCATACTCGATGATTCCAAACAGCAGGGTCAGCAAAAAGGGCATCACCACGGCCATCTCGACCGCGGCAGCGCCCCAACGATGCATCCTTCCCTTCGCGATTCTCACGGCAGCCACCCTCCAAGGTAGTACGTCAGGAGCACGCCCAGCGTGCCGAACGTAAGCGGCACGCCATAGGGCAAAAGCTGGCTCGTGTTCCCAAACGTCCGTGCCCCGCCGAACTCGCCGAAGGCGGTTTCGACGCGGCGCAATTTCGTCGCGATCGTCTGCATGTTCGCGATCGCGTGCGCGGCGCGCCCGGTGCTGAGAATCATGATCACCGCGGCGATGCCGCCCAGAATGGCGCCGGCGCAGAAGCCCAGTAGCGTCAGCCACGGGCCGATCCACGCACCGATCGCCATCATCAATTTCACGTCGCCCGCGCCCATGCCGTGCATCAGCCACGGCACGATCAGCACGGCGAAGCCGACCGCGAGTCCGGCCAGACTCCAGCCCAGTCCGCTCACACCAAAGAAGCTCGTGCTGACGATCAACCCGACCAGCGCCAGCGACGCGTTCAGCCAGTTCGGCACGCGGCGCTCGGCGAAGTCGATCCAGGAGGCATAAAGCGTGCCCGGAATCAGGACCGCCAGTGTGATTTCCCAGTATCCCATGACTGCAGGTCTCGTTGTGGTCTACGGCTCACGCGGGCGTAGCGCACCCCAGGGGGTTGCGCAAAACCGGCCCGTTCGGTCGCGGCGGCGTGACTGCTCGCGCCCAGCCGCGGAGCTTCCAGTACATCGGCAATCTCGCTGCGGTGATGGAGAAAGACGGACGGCGGCGACCGGAGTCCGCTCGCCGCCGCCCGTTTGCCCTCGCCGTGACGGCGACGCCGTCGCGACAATCGCCCGTTTAGACGCCGGTGGCGCCCGAGAGCTGGGTGTCAACGTCCGAGAAGATGTCGCGGACGCGCTGACCAAGGAGCGTGATCGCCGCGAGCGACACGATGATGATCAGGGCGAGCATGACCGCGTATTCGGTCGCGGTCGGGCCGTCTTCGTTGACCAGGAACGCCTTCATCCGGTTCTTCAGAGCATTCATGTGTGGTTCCTTTCGTTTCGCTGTACCCAGGGCAAGCAAAAGCTGCCGCCACTCCTGCGCGTCCGTGCCGGTTTGACTGTGATCTTTCTGCATCCTCCGGAAAGCACCTACCAGCCGGCACGGCCGGTCCGGAGCGCTGCGGCGAGCCACCAAGCATCGCCTCCGTCCGCAGGCGATCCATGCCCGCAACGTGGACATAGGTAAGAGTTCGAAAGGTACGCGGCGAAGGCAAATGCGCCCCCGCAAAAAAAGCCTTGCACATGAGACCTGCGCCTCGCGCAAGAGCGGCCCGGCCGCGTCCGGAAAACACTGTGCGCGGCGGCGCAGGTTCGGCCGGATCCTTCACCAGCGGATATTTTTCTGACTGGCTATATGTCCGAGTTTGTGGCCCGCCTGCAGTTCGCACACGCACGCCGATAGAATTCGCCGGCATGTCGGCGGCGCGGCTGATTACGGCAAGTGTCTTGGCAGCGGTCATGCTGGTCTCGATCGGGTGGATCGGCGGCTATGCGTGGTATTACCGCAGCGACGGCTATCGCTCGGCCTGTGAGGCGTTTGTCGCCGGCTGTCTGGGGTTGCCGACCGAAATCGAGCGCGTCGTGCCGCGCTCGTGGCAGACGCAGGAGTTTGAGCGCATCCGCGTCTGGCTGCCGCAGCGGCGCGACCTGGCCGTGTTTTGCGAGCGGGCCCTGGTCCGCGATACCCCCATGCCCGCGCACCCGCGCGGCTATGAGCTGCAACTGCGCGGCGGCCGCGGCGAAATCTCCGCCCGCACGTGGCTACGCGAGGATTATCGTTTTGTGCTGGAGCGCGGGCTGCGTCCCGGCTTTGCACCCGACGGTCCGCGTCGGGTGCTCTTTAGCGCGATGGATGTTGCGTTCGAGCGGGACGCGTATCGTCTGCAACTTGATGACGCTGCCGGCGTGATCTCGTTTGAAAATCCGCACTCCGGCCGCGCGACCGCCGAGTGCCGCCGCTTCAACGGTCATGACAGCCCGCAGCCGGTGCGCCTGATCGCCGGCTTCTCGCCGCGGGCGGAGGGCATCCGGCTCGACGCGGTCGAGCTGCAAATTCCACGGCTGCCGCTGCGGATTCTGGGATTGAAGGAACTGTGCGGCATGGAGCTGTCGAACGGCACGTTTGACGGCCGGCTCGAATATCGCGAAGACGACAGCGGGCGCGGCGTCACGCTGAGCGGCGCATGCTTAGATGTGGCGCTCGCTGAGGTCAGCGCGCCATTTGTCCAGCCGCCCTGGCGTGGCGTCTGTTCCGAACTGGAAGTGCATGAACTGACCGTGCGCAACCGCCTGCCGCAACAGTTGCGGCTGCGCGGCGTGATCCGCGAAGTCGCGATCGGCGACATCCTCGCGCCGCTGGGGCTGGCGGCGGTCGGCGGTACGATCGACTTGCGCGTGCGATCGTTGCATGTTTCGCAGCGCGGCATCGAGCGCCTCGCCGCGGGGGGCGAGTGCCGCCGGTTGTCGCTGGCCGCGATTTCCGACGCGCTCGGCTGGGGCCGGATGAGCGGCGACGCGCTGGTGCGGCTCGATGACCTGACGATCGAGGGCAACCGGCTGGCTGCGCTCGACGCGACCATTCGGGTGGAAGATCACAATCCGCCGAATTGGGTCGAAGGCGCGCTGCTGCGTGAAGTGGTGCGGCGCACGCTGGGGTTGACGTTGCCGCCGCTCTTGCCGGAGCGGATCGAGTACACCCAGGCGGGCATCCGGTTGGAGGTGCGCGACGAAATGCTGGCGATCTACGGAACGCACGGCGAGCGCGGCAAGGCGATCCTGACTGTGCGGCTGGCGGGCGCCGAGCTGGCGCTGATTCGCGAGATCGAGCAGTCGTTTCCCTTGGCGCCGTGGCTGGATGAAATGCGCGCCCGCGCGGCGAACATGTTGAGCGCGCGCTGGGAGCAACTTCGTGCGGCGACCATGCCGGCCGCGCCGGTCAATGCGGAGCCAGGCGCCAATCCTGACGCCGAGCCAACGCCAACATCCCCGGCGGGCGCTGCTTCGACGCCTACTCAGGCCAAACCCGACACAGCCCCCGCCGGCAGCGCATCGCGAAGCGGAGGCGGCGGGTGAAGCGCGTCGACCGCACGATCATCTTGGCCGCGGCGATTCTCGGCTTGGGTCTGACGAGTCTGACGATCTGGGCTGTGAAGCAGCAGGGCGACGCGCTGCGAGATCGCGATCGCGACGCGCTGATTGACGCGGCCGTGGTCAGCGCGCACGACCAGCGGGTCCGCCTGCGCGATGAGCTGGACCGGCTGTTCGAAAGCGCCGGGCGCATGTGGGATCGCGGCGGCTCGGCCCAGGTGGAGCAGTGGGGGGCTGATTTGGGCGCATGGAAGGTGTTTCACCTTGATGCGCGCGACGCGACGTGGAGCCGTCTGCCGCTGGCGCTTTTTGAGCGGCTCTTTCCCCGTGATGCCGCCGCCCCGGCCAACGAATCGATCGAGTTCACGATCACACCCATGGCGGATGCGCCGTCTGCCCCCGCCGACAACCGCAACCGTGACAACGTCGGCGGCCCCAGCGCCGCGACCAACCCCGCGGCTGGGGCGGGCGTGCGCATCGTGGCCATGCGGCGGATCGCGCCCGAAGCGCGCCTGGCGCTGGCCATCGAGGCACAGTCGTTGCTTGATCGCTATGCGGGGGCGGCGCCGCGGAATGCATTAACGGAGGCTCGGCTGCCCGCGGCGGATCAGCTCGCAGATTTGGCGGCGGAGTTTACCGCCGCCGCTCAGCGCGGCGCAGCTCGCGACGCGGCCTCGTTGCCGTCGCGTTGGCCTGCGGCCGGTCAGGCTTGGGACTGGAACGCGCCGGCGGCGCGCTTGAACACGACCGCGCGGGGGCCCAACGCGGGCGCAGCCTTTACCGCTGAGACGGTGCTCTATCAGCTTGGGCCGGAATTCGCCTATGCCCAGATTTTGCCGACCGCCGCCGCGTTCGACCGGCTGGCCGCGCAGGACCGGCGCCGCTGGCTGTTTCTGATCGCGACGGCGACGGCGACATTCAGCGCGTGGGCGGTGGTGGTCTGGCTGGTGCATCGCGTGACCGCGTCGCAGCGCGAGCTGGTGCGCCTGCAAAAGCGTTTTGTCGCCGACGTGAGTCACGAGCTGAAGACGCCGCTGGCGTTGATTCGTCTGCTCAGCGAGACGCTGCTGGAGGGGCGCGTTCGCGATCCCGACCGGCTGCGCTCCTACTATGAAACGATCTCGCGCGAGAGCGAGCGCCTGACGACGCTGATCGACAGCATCCTCGATTTCAGCCGGCTCGAGTCGGGCAAGCGTGAGATCGAATTCGTCGATTGCGACGTCGGCGCGGTCGCGCGACAAGCCTGGGCGCTCTTTGAGCCGCAATTCACGCAGGAGGGCTTTGACGCGGCGCTCGACGTCGCCACCGACCTGCCGATCGTGCAGGCCGATCCGCAGGCGCTACAGCAGGTCTTCGTCAATCTGATGCAGAACGCCCATCGTTACAGCACCGAGCGCAAGTACGTTCGTGTCTCGGTGCGCACGGAGGGTTTTCTCATGGTCATCACGGTCGAAGACCGCGGGATCGGCATGCACCCCGATCAGATCGAACGGCTGGGCAACAGCTTCTTCCGGGCCGAAGACACCCAGGTTCGCCGCACGCGCGGCACCGGGCTTGGTCTGGCGATCGTCAGCCACATCGTCGCGGCCCACCGCGGCAAGCTGGAAGTGCACTCGCGTCCCGGCGTGGGCAGCAAGTTCACGGCGTGGTTTCCGTACGATCCGCCGCGCTGAGGGGGATGAATGGTCCAGTTGAAGCTGCACGGCAAGACATCGACAAGCCTTGAGGATGATTTTCCGCATTATCCGAGGCGGAGGAAGGCCCGAGTCTGACGGCCAGCGAACTGCATCATGCCTGCCAGCGCTTCGATGAACTGTCGATGGTACGTGCTGTTCTCGCGCTGAACGCGCCCCAGATGAAAGAAGCTCCTCGCATTTTCCTGCGGAAGTGGCTGGATTTTCCACGAATCAACGCTTCCGTATGGTCGCGGCGCCGTTCCGGGCGACAGACCAAATTTGAAAACGCTCGAATGACCGCCCGGCATCATCACGCCACGGCATTGCATTTTTTGTCTTGTTCGGAACGAGTGCTCCGTCCCAGCCCGAGAAAGTGCGTATTCGGAGCGGGGCGTTATATCTTTGCGCATCGTCTTGTCAAAACTTGTCGGGGGGACATTGCGCTCGCCCCGGATAGTCCCTACCTTATCAATGGGCATGGTGTTCTGCGCCTGGCTCCTGGCGCGGCTCACCCCATGCGCTGCGGGAGAGTGACGATGCGGCTCTGGACAACTCAGCGCGCGGCCGACGGCGCCCTCCGCGGTGCAACCAAATTCCACGCGCGACACAGATCGCAACAAGCCGGTGACCGGAACTGGTCAAGGACGGGCGGCGGCTGGGCCATCTATCTGACGCTGGGCCTGTCGGCCTTGCCCGGTTGGGCACAGGCCCCCGCAACCGCTGTGGAGCAAGCCCCCGCGTCCGAGGCCGCCCCCGCTGAAAACAGCGCGCGCGAGCCCGCCGTCATCAAAAACCGGGCACTGCTCGAAGCGATGTCGCGCTACATTCCCGACGACACCGTTTTGCTTGTGCTGATCCCCGATAGCGACCAGCTCGCGCAACGTTGCGAGGCCTTTGGGCGGGCGATCGGGGTTGATTCACTCGCCGAACATACTTTGGGCGGTCTGTTGCAGACGCCCTTCGGCGACAGCTCCGACGCCATCCGCGGCGACAGTCCGCTGCTGATTGCGATTTCATCCACGTTCATCGAGCCGTTGATGATCGCGGCTCTGACCGAAAAGCAACCCTGGAAAGAGCAGGCCAAGGCGACGCCGATCAACGGCGGCCACGCCCGCTATGAATTAACAAGCGGCCAGACGTTTGTCTCGACGAAGGACAACCTGGCGCTCTTTGGCCGAGACGAGATTGATCTCGAAGCGGCGCTCGAAGCGGGCGGCAAGTTTGGCAAGCAGGCGCTGCAGGCCGCGCAGGAAGCCCTCCGCGGACATGACGTGGTCGTCTATGCCGATCTTCGCGCGGCGAAGCCGGTGATCAAGCTGGCGTTTGCGACCCTGGATGGCGCGCTGCGCGCCGGCACGGTCACGAGCGATCACAATCCCGAGGTCGATCTGGCCGCGATGCAGGCGTTGCTCGGCTCGGTGCGGCAAATGCTCGATGATGCTGATTCGTACGTCGCGGGGCTGGCGCTGAGCGCCGACGAAGTCTTCTTTCGCGATTGGCTCGAGCCGCGCGAGGGAACCGAGACGCGCGCATATCTGACGAAGTGCACACGCGGCCAGGCCGACTTGTGGCGCGGCCTCGATGATCAGCCTGCGACCGCCTGGTTTGCCTATGAGTGGACGCCTCCGCCGGGCACGCTCTCGCTGAATCAGCGCATGGTCAGGGCGATGATGACGCTGCCGTCGGTGCAGGAGAAGCTGGGCGAGGCCGGCGTCGAAAAACTCGCCGCCCAAATGATGAAGCTGCATGAGGATCTGATGGGGCAGAATTGCCGCTATACCCTCGACCCTGAGAAGGGCGGACTGCTCGAGGGTGTGCATTTCACCACGCGGCCCGAGGGCATGCGCGCGGACATCATTCAACTGGCCCAGGATTATCCCGACGGACTGTCGTCATTGGGCTTCGGAGCGCCGAGCAAGATGTCTCATGCCCGCGAAGAGATCGAGGGGCGTCCGGTCGATTTCTTCCGGATCGAATTCACCGAGATGGAACAGGCCGCGCTGGAAATTCTCAGAACCTTCTACGGACGTGATTGCCAGTTCGCCCTCTTTGAGCGCAGCGGCGGCGTCGGCTATGCCATCGGCGAAAGCCGGCGCGTGCGGAGCTTCGTGGTCGAGCAATTGCGCGGCAAGCTGCGCCCGGCCGGCGAGAACAAGGCGCTGATGGCATTCACGCGCCGCTTTTCCCCGAAGCCGCAGGCGCTGGTCGCGCTCGATCTGCCGGCGATCACCAAGGCGGGCTTTATCATGGCCAAGGCCGCCGGGCTGCCGATCATTGACCGAGCCGAGGCGCCCCCGCCACAACCCTATGCGGGATTCGCGCTGTATCTCGACGAGCGGCGGCTGCGCAACGAGGTCTTCGCCCCGACGGCCGCCATTCAGGCCGTGGTCAAGATGTCCAAAGAAATCAGTTTCGGCGGCAGCTCCAGCGCACCTGCCGGCACGATCACAATCGAGCCAACCGGCGGCAAATAGCGCCGTCGTGCACCGGGCGTGTTGATCCCACGTGGACCGCCGGATCGAAACTCGGCGACAAAGGTCGGCTCGCGGCGTGCGTTTTGCCCTCCGCCGACTGGACACCGCTCGCTAGATCGGCGATGAAGCGCGGCATGTCGCCCCGTGAGGCTCTTGCCGGCTGCCTCCCCGATCTTCCGCATGTCGCAACGTGGGATCCGTTGCCGACCGTCGAACAACTCGCGGCCATTCCGAACGCGCCGGCGGTCTACGTGCTGATCGATGGCGTCGATCAGCCGGTGCAACTGGCCACCACCCAGCAACTTCGCCGACTGTTGCGCTCACGGCTGCTGGAGCCGCCGCCGCCGGGGGTGGCCCGCACCGACCTGACTGCGGTGGTTCGTGGCGTGCGCTGGCGGCCCGTGACATGCCGGCTGGAGACCGACTGGTGGTATTGGCGCTTGGCCCGGCGATTGCACCCGTTGGATTACCTCGAACGAGTCGCCTTCGGTCCGACCTGGTTCTTGCAACTGGGGTTGGAACGGGAACCAGGCGCTGAGACGCCCGCGCCGACCGGCCGAGCGTTCATGCCGCCGGCCGCGACCATCGCAGCCGCGCGACCATCATCTTCGGGGCGCGTGCCGCTGATCACCATCACGACGTCGCCGGCGCCGGGGTCTTTCGCGAGTGCGCATGAGCAGCGCGGCGATTCGAATCTGCCCGCCGCGCCGACGGTCGAATCGAACACGCAGTGTCTCGGCCCATTTCCCGGGCGAGCCGCGGCGCAGCGCGCGCTCGAAGGCCTGTGGGATCTGTTCGATCTTTGTCGGCATCCCGAGCAGGTGCGCCGCCTGCCGCTCGGGCGGCGCTGCGCCTATGCCGACATGGGCCGCTGTGACGCTCCATGTGACGGCAGCGCGGCGCCTGCGGCGATGGCGGCTCGCACCGCGGCCGCGTGGGAATTCGCGACGCGCGACACGCAGCCCTACATCGCCGACGCGACCCGGCGCATGGCGGACGCCGCCGCGGCTCAAGAATATGAGCGCGCGGGCCTGCTGAAACAGCAACTCAGCTTCGCCGCCGACTGGTCCAGGCCGCAGCGCGCCCAGGCGCGCCTGTTCGAGGCGTGGCGCTATGCGGTGGCGTTGCGCGCCGCGCATCGCAAAGCGTGGAAGCTCTTCTGGTTTGACCGCGGCGCGCTCCTCGATGGCCCGCTGCTCACGTCGCGCACTGCCCGCCGCACGTACGAGCAACTCTGCGAAGGGCGAGCGTGGCTGGTCGAAGCGGCGAAGCGGCAAGACGCCGTGAGCATGAGCGCGGCCAACGCGCCGCTGGCGCGGGCGGCCTGGGCGTGGTTTGAGACGGTGGGGCGCAGCGCGCCGCCGGCGCTCGACGACGACGTGCGGCGCGAACAAACCTGGCTATTCGCGGGCCTGCTGCAAAATCCGCATCGCGAGCGGGCCGGAGTGGTGCTGCCATTCGAAGTGCTGTCCGTGGATCGGCTCGTAGAGGAAATCAACCAGGCCGATGCCGCCGGCGACCCGACGGTCGACGAGGGGCCGCCTCCCACACGAGACGAGCATTCGTAACGCCATCAGACATTTCGCGCTGCGACTTCGCTCGACGCGCCGGACGACGGCGCTGCAGCGCGCGGCGTGACGGGATCGGTCAGCAGCCGGAACGCCAGCACGCTGACGCCGCAAACCAGCAGCGCATCGGCGATGTTAAAGACCCATGGCCACAGCTCGCGGCCGAAAAACGTGGTGGGAATCTTGATGAAGTCGCGGACATATCCCAGGACGGGGCGCAGCTCCGCCTCGCGCTCGCTGGGCACAATCAGGCGCACCGGGCGCTCACCCGCCGGATAGCGCGTGAGGATGATCTGGGCGCCGTCGGCGCTGGTCGATTTCTCGAAATAGCCCATCACCTGGCCATTGGGCGTCATCGCCCCGTGGCGCACGAGGTTGATGAACATGCGGTCATAGAGGTTGCCGAGCGCACCGGCGAAGATCGCACCGAGCGCGAGCTGCATAATCCAGCGCCGCGGCGAAGATTGGGCGAACATCCACAGCACCAGCGCCAGGGCCAGGACCGACGCCACGAGGAACAGCCGCGTCAGCCCTTTTCCAAAGCCGAAGAGCGCGCCATCGTTATAGAGCGTTTGAAATTGGAGCAGATAAGGAATGACTTCGACCGGCTCGGCGCCATAGTCATAGGTGTGGACCGCCCACTCTTTGGTCCATAGATCCAGCCCCAGCCCCACCACCACGACCAGCCAGAAGCGCAGATGCGCCGCAACACTGGTGAGCGCAACCGGCTCCGTCGAGGGAGCGACGGCGGAAACCATGCCGGCAGTTGCGCCGGCGGGCATGGCAGCGACGGCGTGGGCGTCGGCGGGAGGCGTTCCGTTCAAGTGCTAAAACCTGCGAAGTTGACCCTTCTCTTGCGCCAGCGCGTACTCGTACGAGTACTTCGCCCACGGTTTGGCCTTCAGCCGGGCCTTGCCGATCGGCTTGCCCGTGGCGAGACACAGACCATAGGTTCCCTTGTTAATCCGTTCAAGCGCCTCGTCGATCTCCTTGACGATGGCGCGTTCGCCTTCGATCAAGCCGAGCGTCAACTCGTACTCGAAGTTGTCCGTCCCCACGTCGGCCATATGGATCGGCATCGACGAAAGCTCGCCGGCGGCGTCAGCGCGGTTACGCGCTTCGCTGCCCAGCCCCGACATGTTGCCGACGATTTCCTGCCGCTTTTCCAGCAGAAGCAGCCGGAAGAAATCGAGGTCTTTATCGTTCAAGCCGGAATCGATCGGGTGTCCATTGCCGTTCGTGAGAGCCGGCGCCAGCGGCATCATGAGGCGCGGTCCCTTCGATGGGGCAAGGGCCTTGGTGGCGGCACGTGCGACGGCCTTGACCTTGGGCGGCAGAGCGATCTTGGGAGCGGCCGCAGCGCTTTTTCGGGCGCTGGCGCGGGTGTCCGTGCGCGGTTTAGCTTTCGCCGGCGCGGTTTCCCCTCGCGCCGCCGAGGCGGTCCGTGAGGCAGCCGCCTTTTTCTTGACCTTCTTCGCCCCCGCTTTGGAAGTCACCCTTTTGGCCATTTGACCCGCCTTTGCGGTTAATCCCGAGACGCTCCGGAATTCTGTAAGTTCTTGTCAGACAAATACATCGAAACGATCAACTATACTGATCAACGGGTCGCGTGTCAATGAAAAAAACCACACTAACTTTATACCGAATCCCGTTCAATTTGATAACCGCTTGTATCTCAAATGATTACACCTGATCGCTTTGCCAAACTATTCGCGCGCATCCATTCTTTAAGGGACAATTTCACCTGTCACGCACATGCCGTCGCTGAATTTGAAGCTGCGACCCATGCGGCGAGCGTTTCGGCGGCACTGCCCTCGTCGATCGCCCGTTCAGCTCGCGCCGCGCCATCGATCCATGAGTCGGCCACTCCGGCCACCCAGAGCGCTGCGGCGGCGTTCCAGATCACCATATCCCGTGGCGGTCCGGTCTTTCCCAGCAGCACGGCGCGGATGATATCGGCGCTATGTTGCGGGTCCGTTACATAGAGGTTTTCGATTGGCGTAGTTTTTAGTCCTATAACTGTTGGATCGACCTCTTCGAGGATAATCTGGCCAGAATCGAGCCGGGCGATCAAGCTCGGTCCTGACAGGCTGAGATCGCAGAGGCCTTCCAAGCCGTGGATGACCAAGGCCCGCTCGCAGCCGAGTTGCAGCAACGCCGACGACATTTTCTCGACCAGGTCTCGCCGCGGCACGCCTAGCAATTGGCGCCTGACCCCGGCGGGATTGGTCAGCGGGCCAACCCAGTTGAAGATTGTCCTGATGCCGAGCGAACGGCGAATCGGCCCGGCGTATTGCATCGCCGGATGTAGGCGGGCGGCATGGAGAAACGCGATCCGGCAGGTTCGGAGGCAGCTTTCAAGCACGGGCACGTCGGCCTCGATATTCACGCCCAGGGCGGCCAACACCTCCGCCGAGCCGCTCGGGCGGGCATTGCTGCGATTGCCGTGCTTGGCGACGGTTGCACCGGCGGCAGCGGCCACAAGCGCTACGGTTGTCGAGACGTTGAACGTAGGCTTGCCGTCGCCACCGGTGCCGCAGGTGTCGATCGCCTGAACACCGGCAGGCGCCCGCACCGGCGTGACATGCTCGCGCATGGCGGCGGCGGCGCCGATCAACTCTTCGACGGTCTCGCCTTTGATCGCCAGCGCGGTAAGCAGCCCCGCGACGAGCGGCGGCTCGACGCGCCCCGCCATGATCTCGAGAAGCAAGGCGTGGGCCTGCGGGCGGGTGAGATGCTCGCCGCGGGTGATGCGCGCGAGTTGTTGAGCCGGGTTCATGCAGGGCACTCCATGCGTCTAGGTGGTCGAGCCGAGCGTACATCCTATGATGCCACGCGCTGCGAGTGAACGCTGCGTCTTTTCACAGCGTGGCCGAAAAGTTCTGGTTGAGGCCGCACAGCATGGAATCGATGAATACGAGGCGGAGAGGCTCCACCGCTTGGCATGGAGAAACAGGGCGGGACAGGCTTCACTGCTTGGCATGGAGAAATCGGGTGGGACAGGCTTCACTGCTAGGCATGGAGAAATCGGGTGGGACAGGCTTCCAGCCTGTCGAGTACTGGCAAAACCTGGTTTACCATTTTCATCAGCCCAAGCAAGGATCATGCGCCAGCCCCGGACCGCGGACCACGCCGTCTATTTTCACTCAACGGAATTCGCGACGGGCGGTTAGAATTTTTACGCGTGCACCAACACGGTCTCGCATCGCGTCGGATCGGGCAGTAAGTCGGCCCCGCGGCCGGCTCACGGGCTGCTTCGCCCCGGATCGAAACCGTGACGCAAGACGAATGCCCCGCGCATCCGTCGCGTGGCAAGACCAACCCGCACGAAAAGAGTGAGGCAGTGCGCATGAAATCCGCCCACCGGCTCGCGTTGCTTTCGATTGTTCTTGGCCTTTCATGGACCGTATCGCAGGCGCAGGAGCCGCTGCTTGATCTGCCGCTCGCGGTGCAGGGGGCGACCGTTGTCACGCGCCCCGGTCAGGTCATTGAAAACGCGACGGTCGTCATGGAACGTGGCCGGATCATGGCGGTCGGCGCCGCGGTGACGATTCCAAGTGGGTCGCGGCTGCTCGACGGGCGCGGGCTTTATGTCTATGCCGGCTTTATCGATGCGTTTACGCGGACCGGCGTCAGTGACGCGCGCTCCGACGCAGCCGAAGAGCGCCGAGTCGAGGGCGCCGCGACCTCGTTGAGCGAAGACCCCAAGGCCGGCATGCCCGAAGCCAATCGGCACGGCATCTTTGCCCGTCGCCGCGCTGAAGAGCTGATCGATATGCAGGAATCGACGTACGCGCAGCATCGCGCCGCCGGCTTTGCGCTCGGGCTGGTTGCGCCGCCCCGCGCGATCATCGGCGGCGCGGCCGCGCTTGTGGAACTGGGCGATCTTCCGATGCGGCGCGCGGTGGTTCGCGCGGGGGTGGCGCAGACCGGCGCCTTTGAGTCGCCGCGCGAGCGCGCCCTGCGCTATCGCGGCAACTATCCGCGCACGCCGTTGGGCATCATCGCCCACACACGCCAGCTCTTCTGTGATGCGCAGTGGTATGCGGAGATGGAGCGCTATGCGGCGGGTCACGCCGACGCGCGCCCACCGCTCGATGCCGACTTGCGGGCGTTGCAGAGCGTCTTGCAAGGCCAGCCGGTGATCTGGGAAGCCCACAGCGCCGATGAAATTCACCGTGCGTTGAATCTCGCCGAAGAGTTCGGGTATCGCCCGATCATCGCCGGCGGGCGTGAGGCTTGGCGTGTCGCCGAGCGGCTGAAGCGGATGAAAGTGCCGGTGCTGCTGAGCGCGAAAGTCGTGCGCAAGCCGCGCGACTACCAGCTCGAGCTTGAGAAGCTCCGGCCGAAAGCGGAGGACACGTCGGTCTATGGCGCGGCCTGGCAGCAGCGTCCCTTTGAGCCGAGCGCGGCGTACGAAGCCGCCTTGCAGCGACGCCGGGATGAGTTGGAGAACGCCGCACGGCTCAGCGCCGCCGGCGTGACCTGGTGCCTGGCGGGCTATGAATTGAAGCAGCCGGCGGACGCGCTTCGCACGTTGCGCGAAGCCGTCAAGGAGGGTGGCATCGAGCGCGATCAGGCTCTGGCCGCTGTCACTGTGTCCCCGGCGACGGTGCTGGGCGTCAGCGCGGAGTTTGGCACGATCGAGGTGGGCAAGCGCGCGGACCTGGTGATTTTCTCACGCGACTGTCTCGAGAAAGAGGCGCAGGTGCGCTGGACGATCATTGACGGGCGCGCCTATGAACCGGAGCGCTCCAAGCCAGTCGTCGGCGGCGCCGACGGACGCGGGCGCGGGCGACAGGGCGGTCGCGGGGCGGCGCCGCCCGACGCTGACAGCCCGATTCCGCCTGACACCGACGCCGACCGCGAAGAGGAAGAGACCGACGAACCC